>JBKPRG010000050.1:0-52797 GCA_046765815.1 Actinomycetota bacterium | reverse complement strand
ACTCGGACAGGAAGTAGCCGGACGTGATCAGCGTTTCCGCGGTGACGCGGCGCGGCAGCGCGCGCACCGCTTCGATCGAGATGTTCGCGACGGCGGCCCGCGACGGCGGCAGCGGGTCGTCGCGAGCGACGAGCTGTACCTCGAGGTCGACCTCGTTCCGCGCGGCGTTCTCGCGCGTCGCGACGATCGACGGCGGCTCGATGTCGACGCCGAAGACTGGTGCATGGCCGAGGAGCGCCGCGGCGACCGTGAGCACGCCCGAGCCGCAGCCGACGTCGACGAATGAGCCGGGCTCGAGCTCCTGCAGCAGCTCGAGGCAAAGCTGCGTGGTCGGGTGTGCCCCGGTCCCGAACGCGCGGCCGGGGTCGACCACGACGACGAGCGCATCGGTCGGGGGTGTCTCCCACGGCGGCCCGACCCAGATCCGGCCGATGCGAATCGGCCGATGGAAGCTGCGCCAACGGTCCTCCCAGCCCGCCTCGACGTCAGCGCCTTCTCCGGCGCCGAAGAAATGCCAGAGGCGCTCCTCGCCGGCGGCGTCCGTGTACGCGGCGAGTTCGACCCCGCTCGCCTGCTCGACCTCCTCGAAGCCCTCGGGGAAGAGCTCGATCATCGTCGCGCGCGCCTCCTCGGCACGGTCATGCCCGATCTGGACGGAGACGCGCCGGAGGCCGCTCAGCGGAATGCGCTCTTCAGCTTCTCGAAGAAGCTCTCGTCGTGACGGTAGGTGTCGGCGTCGCTTGCCGCCTCGAACTCGAGCAGCAGCCTGCGCTGCTCGTCGCTGAGCCGACGCGGCACCGAGACGTTGACGAGCACGCGCTGGTCGCCGCGGCCGAAGCCCTGCAGCACCGGCATGCCCCTCCCGCGTAGTACACGAACGTCGCCCGGCTGCGTGCCCGGCTGCAGCTCCAGCTCGAACGGGCCCTCGAGCGTCTCGATCGTCTGCGTCGTGCCGAGCGCAGCCTCGACGATCGTCAGGTCGACCTGCGAGTAGATGTCGTTGCCCTCGCGGACGAAACGCGGGTCCGGCTTCACCCGCACGAGCACGTACACGTCCCCTGCCCGTCCGCCCGGATCGCCGGCATGTCCTTCCCCGGAGAGCCGGATGCGCTGCCCGTCGTGGATGCCGGCTGGGATCTCGACCTCGCGCTCACGCCGCTCGACCACGAGCCCGCTCCCGCTGCAGGTTTGGCACGGGTGCTCGATGATCACGCCGCGGCCGGCGCATTGCGGGCACGTCTGCGAGCGCACGAACTGACCCAGAACGCTGCGTGTCACCTGCTGTAGCCGGCCGGTGCCCTCGCAGCGCGGACACGTCAGCGGTGTCGTGCCTGGCTCGACCCCGTCGCCGCCGCACGTCTCGCAGGCAACCGTCACCTCGAACGGCACGGTCACGGTCACGCCGCGCGCCGCCTCGCTCAGCTCGACCTCGACCGTCGCCCCAACGTCGGCGCCGCGCCTGCGTGTCGCGCGCCCGAACAGGTCGTCGCCGCCGAAGAACGCCGAGAAGAGGTCGCTCAGGCCGCTCATGTCGAACTGCGTGGGCTGGAAGCCGCCCGAGCGGAGGCCCGCATGGCCGTAGCGGTCGTAGAGCGCGCGTGTCTCGGAGTTCGACAGCACCTCGTAGGCCTCGGTCACCTCGCGGAAGCGCTGCTCAGCCTCGGGCTCGCTCGAGACATCCGGATGCAGCTGGCGCGCGAGCCGGCGGAACGCCTTCTTGATTGCGCCGTCGTCCGCGTCGCGCGGGACGCCGAGCAGCTCGTAGTAGTCGCGCTCAGTCGTCGCCATAGACGTCCTCGACGAAGCGGGAGAGCTCATGCGCGGCCGAGCGGACGGAGTGCAGCGCCTTCTCGTAGTCCATGCGCAGCGGCCCGAGCAGGCTCACGGCGCCCAGTGTCTGGTGCGCGTAGCCGTACGTCGCGCCGACGAGCGCGAGCTCGCGGAGGCCAGGCTGCTCGAGCTCCTCGCCGACGCGCGCGAACGAGCGGCGCGGGTCGAGGCGCTGCGCCAGCACGTCGAGCAGCGCAGCGCGCTTCTCGAGCGCCTCCATCAGGCTGCGGTAGGCGCCGATCTCTTCGGTGCGCATCTCGTCGAGGAGGCTCGCCGCGCCGCCGACGAACAGGCGGCGTTCCTCGTCCGGCGCGTGTGCGAACGCACCGCGGAGGACCAGCAGGAACGCCCGCTCGCGTGCCCCGAGGGCCGGCTCGTCGAACGCGACGCGCGCGGCGCGCGACCCGAACCGGGCCCCGGTCAGCCGTTCGTTCAGGTACTCGGCGGCCCAGGTGACGAGCCCCTGGTCGACGGCCTCCGGGAAGGTGTAGCGAAGCTTCGTCACGCCGCCCGTCGACGTGATCACGACGACCATCACGGTCGTCGGCTGCAGCAGCAGCACCTCGACGTGACGCACAAGCGCGGTCTCGTTCGTCGGGGCCGAGACGATCGCCAGCAGTCGCGTCACTTGCGACAACGCTTCCGTGGTCGCCTGCAGCGCCTCCTCCACCTCGGCACGGGCGCGCGGGAGGTCGAGCGGAAACGCATCGGGGCGCGGCTCGGGTGACGCCAGCAGGTGATCGACGTAGAGGCGGTAGCCGGCCTCGGTCGGGATGCGGCCGGCCGATGTGTGCGGGTGGGTCAGCAGTCCGAAGCGCTCGAGCTCGGCGAGCTCGTGCCGGGCCGTCGACGGCGAAATGCCGAGCCCGCTGCGCTCGACGAGGCTCTTCGACCCGACGGGCTGGCCGGTCGCGACGTACTCCTCCACCACCAGCCGGAGGAGGTGTCCCTGGCGCTCCGAGAGCACAACCATGTCCCCATGGTAGGCGGCGGATCAGGCGAGCAGCCGGGCCGTGACCGCGCCGCCGACGAAGCGTCCGCGGTCGGTGAGGGCGATCGTGCCGCCGTCCGCCACGACGAGCCCCCGGCGCTCGAGGCCGGCTAGGGCCTCGTCGTCGAGGATCTCGGCGAGGCCGTCGAGTGGCAACGGCCGGTCGAGGCGCAGGCCGAGCATGAGGCGCTCGGTCTGGCGCGTCGCGGGCGGCAGCTCCTCGAACGTGCGCGGCGGCCTGCCCGCGGCGGCGACGTAACGGTGCAGCGACGGGCTGTTCCGCCAGCGGCGGCCGCCGACGGTGCTGACGGCGCCGACGCCGATGCCGAGGTAGTCGTGCCCGAGCCAGTAGCCGAGGTTGTGCCGCGCCTGCTTGCCGTCGCGGCAGAAGTTGGCCGTCTCGTACCAGCGGTAGCCCCCGCCTCTCAGCGTCGCCACGACGAGCTCGAAGTAGCCCTCCATCGCCTCGGCCTGGCGTTCGAGCTCGGCCCCGTGCGCGTGCGTGAAGCGCGTTCCCGGCTTCGCCTCCAGCTCGTAGGCGGAGATGTGCTCCGGCTCGAGCGCCAGCGCTTCGACAAGGTCGCGGACCAGATCGTCGCGGCTCTGGCCGGGGATGCCGTAGATCAGGTCGAGCGAGCAGTTGTCGATCCCGGCGGCGCGGAGCGTCGCGACGGCTCTCCGGATGTGCTCCGGCTGCGCCTGCCGGTCGAGCATCCGGAGGAGGTGCGGCTGAAACGACTGCGCGCCCACCGAGACGCGATCGACGCCGGCGCGCGCCAGCAGCGCGGCGAGCTCTGGCGTGACGGTCTCGGGATTCGCCTCGACCGTGAGCTCTTCGCGGTTGGGCAGCGCGGTGAGCAGCCGTTCGAGCGAGGCCGGCTCGATCAACGTCGGCGTGCCGCCGCCGAGGTAGACGGACTCGAGCGGATCGGCGAGCAGCGGACGCTCGACGTCGAGCTCGCGGAGCAGCGCGTCGACGTAGCCGGCGTGCTGGTCGCTCCGGCCGACGACGGTGACGAAGTCGCAGTAGCCGCAACGCGACGAGCAGAACGGCAGGTGGACGTAGAGATGGCGGACGCCGCCGGTCACTTCTTGGCGGTGTCGTTGAGGTTGAGCACCGCGAGGAACGCCTCTTGCGGGACCTCGACGCCGCCGACCTGCTTCATCCGCTTCTTGCCCGCCTTCTGCTTCTCGAGCAGCTTCCGCTTGCGCGAGATGTCGCCGCCGTAACACTTGGCGAGCACATCCTTGCGCCGGGCCTTGACCGTCTCGCGCGCGATGATGCGCGCGCCGATCGCGGCCTGGATCGCGACGTCGAACATCTGGCGCGGGATCTCCTCCCGCAGCTTCTCGACGAGACTCTTGCCGCGCTCGTAGGCGAACTCGCGGTGGATGATCAGCGAGAGCGCGTCCACCGGCTCGCCGCCGACGAGGATGTCGACGCGCGCAAGGTCGCCCGGCCGGAAGCCGGAGACGTCGTAGTCGAAGCTGGCGTACCCGCGCGTGCGCGACTTCAGCTGGTCGTAGTAGTCGAGCACGATCTCGCCCAGCGGGAGCTCGTACGTCAGGTGCACGCGCTCGGGCGAGAGGTACTCCATGTGGTCGAACTTGCCGCGGCGGTCGTTGTTCAGTTCCATCACGGCGCCCACGTATTCCTTCGGGACGATGATCGACGCCTTGATATACGGCTCCTCCACCTCCTCGAACGCATCGGGGAGATCGGACGGCGTGTGCACCTCGACCCACTCGGGCTCGTTGAGCCCGCGGACGCGGTAGGCCACGTTCGGCGCGGTGACGAGCAGGTCGAGGTCGAACTCGCGCTCGAGCCGCTCGCGCACGATCTCCATGTGGAGGAGGCCGAGGAAGCCGCAGCGGAAGCCGAAGCCGAGGGCCTGCGACGTCTCGGGCTCGTAGAAGAGCGCCGCGTCGTTCAGCTTCAGCCGCTCGAGGGCGTCCCGCAGCTCCGGGTAGTCGTCGGAGTCCGTCGGGAACAGGCCGGCGAAGACCATCGGCTTCACGTCCTTGTAGCCGGGAAGCGGTTCGGCCGCACCGTGCTTGTCGGCGGTCAGCGTGTCGCCCACACGCAGCTCGGACACGTCCTTGAGCCCGGTGATCACGTAGCCGACCTCCCCCGCCCGGAGCTCCTGGACGGGCCGCATCGCGGGCGACATGAAGCCGATCTCCTGCGCCTCGAAGCGCGTCCCTTGCGCCATCGCGCGCAGCCACGTACGCGGCCGGAAGACGCCGTCGACGACGCGCACGAAGGCGACGACGCCGCGGTACTGGTCGTACGACGAGTCGAAGATGAGCGCGCGGGGCGGCGACTCAGGCTCGCCGGCCGGCGCCGGGATGCGCTCCACGATCGCGTCGAGCACGGCGGCAACGCCCTCGCCGGTCTTCGCCGAGATTCGCAGCACGTGATCGGGGTCGTCGCCGATCAAGTCGGCGACCTCGGCGGCGACCGTGTCGGGGTCGGCCGCGGGCAGGTCGATCTTGTTCACGACCGGCACGATCTCGAGGTTGTTCTCGATCGCGAGATACGCGTTCGCGAGCGTCTGCGCCTCGGTGCCCTGCGCGGCGTCGACGACGAGCAGCGCCCCCTCGCACGCCTGCAGGCTGCGTGACACCTCGTAGGTGAAATCGACGTGGCCGGGCGTGTCGATCAGGTTCAGCTCGTAGCCTTTCCAGGCAACGCGCACGGCCTGAGCCTTGATCGTGATTCCGCGCTCGCGTTCGAGCTCCATCGAGTCGAGCAGCTGGTCGCGCATCTCGCGCGCCGAGACGGTCTCGGTGAGCTGCAGGATGCGGTCGGCCAGCGTCGACTTGCCGTGGTCGATGTGCGCGATGATCGAGAAGTTGCGGATGTGGTCTTGGTCCATGAGCCTCTAGCCGCGGGAAAGGCGGCTCTTCAAGGAGAGTAGCGCCTGCATCTCGCGCACTTTGAGCGCGCGGCACGCGAGGTAGTACGTCACTCCGGCCGCCGCAAGGGCGGCCCCGAGCGACACGGCCTGCCCGGGGAACGATCGTCCGAGCACGGAGTCGAGCGGGCGCCAGACGATGTACGCCGCCGGTGCGACGAGCGCGCTCGCGACGACGATCTTCCCGAGCGCGCCGGCGATCGCCGTACCGCCGATCCGGCCGAGTTGCGTCCGCAGAAGCACGACGAGGACGGCGGTGCTGACGACGTTGCACACCGCCGTGGCGAGCGGGATGCCCCATGTGCCGAAGCGGTAGAACGCGAAGTCGAGGATCGCGTTCAGCCCGAGGTTGCCGAGAGCGACCCAGGTCGGGATCCAGTTCGACTGCAGGCTGAAGAACGCGCGGTTCAGCATCAGCATGCAGCCGTTGAAGACGAGGCCGGCGCTGAACGCCGCCAGCGCACCGGCGACGACGGGCGTCTGCGCCGGGTGCCAGTGACCGCGCTGGTAGAGGATGCGGATGATCGGCTCCGCGAGCACCGCGCTGACGACGGCGGTCGGCGCGAGGAGGAACGCGATCTGGCGAATCCCGCCGGAGACCTGGTCTGCGAATGCGCGCAGCTCACCGCGCGAGGCGAGCCGCGACAGTGTCGGGAACAGCACTGTCGCGATCGCGACCGAGAACATTCCCTGCGGGAGCATGTAGACGAGGAACGCCTTCTGGATCGCGGTCGGGGCGAGCGTCGCGTCGATATAGCGCGCGGCGAAGAACGTGTCGATCAGGGCGTTGACGTTGATCAGGCCGAGGCCGAGCGTCACGGGGACCATGAGCGCGAAGACGCGCCGCACGGCCGGGTCGCGCCAGTCGAGCACGATCCGCAGCCGCTCCTCGCCGCGGTCGAGACCGCGCAGCCACGGCATCGGCAGCAGCACCTGGATCAGCGTCGCGCCGAGGATCGCGCCCGCGTAGACGTAGAGCTTGGCGCTCGGCCCGTGCGCCTCGGGCACACCGATCACGAGCCCGAGGATGATCGCCAGGTTCCAGAAGACCGGCGAGAGTGCCGGGACGGTGAAGTGGTCGTAGCTGTTCAGGATCCCGACGACGATCCCGGAGACGCCGAGCAGCGCGACGATCGGGAAGAGGACGCGCGACAGGCCGACGGCGAGGCTGCGGTCGTTGCCCGGGTTGCCGAAGATGCCGATCACCCACGGCGCCACGAGCACGAACAGGGCCGTGAGCGCCGTCAGCCCGAGCAGCATCAGCCAGAAGAGGCTCGATGCGACGCGCCACGCGCGCCTGCGCTCGCCGCGCTCGATCAGGTCGCTGAAGACTGGCACGAAGGCCGACGAGAGAGCTGCGTCGGCGACCAGCGCGCGCACGAGGTTCGGCACCTGGAAGGCGACGGTGAAGGCGTTGATCCGCCCTGCGGCGCCGAAGTAGTAGGACGCGACCATCTCGCGCACGAGACCGAGGACGCGCGAAAGGCCGGTCGCGATCCCGAAGATCGCCGTCGAGACAGCGAGCCGGCGGCGCTCCAGCGGCGGCCCCGCGGGTGCGGCCTCGAGCGCCGCCTCGCCGTCGACCGCGCCGGGCTCGGTCGACACCCACCAGGCGTCGTCGAACTCCCAGGCGGGCAGGCCCTTCCGGCGCCGGCGCTCGTTCCGGGCCTGCAGTCGCGCGGCGCGTTCGCGGCGTCGTGCGGCGTCGTCCACGCAATGAGCATACGGCGCGCCTCTGCTACCCTTCGCGCGCCCGCGAAGAGCGGGCGTTCTCACGTATGCCGAACATCAAGCAGCAGAAGAAGCGCGTCCGGATCGCGGCCGAGGAGCGGCTCGAGAACCTCCGCTACCGCTCGACGATCAAGACATTGACGAAGCGGCTGCAGACGGCCGTCGCCGACGGCGACGACGAGGCAGTCGCGACCGAGCGCCGCCGGCTCGAGCAGCTGATCGACCGCGCCGTGTCGCGCGGCGCGCTGCATCGCAACGCCGGCGCGCGCAAGAAGGCTCAGGCCGCGCGAATCACTGCCGGCCCCGCCGCCTAGACACCTCTCGCCTCAGTCGCGCGCGGTGATCTCGACCAGCGCGCGCTCGAGCTCGAGCTCGTTCGCGAGCCGCGAGCCGCCCTTGAGCGCATGGTCGAGCTCGGCCAGCCGCACGAGCGCATCGTCGAGCTCGGCGCCGCTGAAGTTCTGCACCTGGTTGTAGAGCTTCTGCGCGGGATACGGCTTCATGCCCAGGCGCGAAGCGGCCTCCGCGGACGACAGCCCTTCCTCTTCGAGCCGCCTGACCGCGCGCGCCCGGCGGACGTGGTTCGTGAGGCTGCCGACCAGCCGCGGGATCGTCCGCGACACCGGGTCGCCGGTGCGGTCGAGCATCCGCTCCGCCGCGCGCAGCACCCCGCCGACGTCGCGCGCTCCCCACGCATCGGTGAGGTTCCACGGCGGCGATTCGGCGCGCGGCGTGACGAGGAACTCGATGTCCGCGTCCGTGACGGTGCCGCCGCTCGCCCAGGTCGCGATCTTCTCCACCTCGCCCGCGAGCTCGTAGAGGTCGTCCCCGACGAGCTCCGCCAGCAGCCGGCACGCCGACGCGTCCGCGGTGGCGTCGTGCAGCTTGAACTGCTCGCCGATCCAGCGCGGCACGCCCTTCGCCGTCACGTCCCAGATCAGGACGGAGCCGTGGCCCGTGACGGCCTTCGCCAGCGGTGCATCCTTCTTCAGCTCGGCGCCGACGAGCGCCAGAGTCGTCCCGGGAGCCGGCGACTTGAGATACGCGGCAATCGCCTTCGCGTCGGGTGCCTTCCAAACCTCGACGCCCTCGAGGACGACGAGCCGTGTGCCCGCGCCGAAGAGGCCGAGCGCGTTGCAGGCTGCGACGGCGTCGTCGCCGTTCGTCACCGTCGCGTCGTGGAGCTCGACGGCATCAGGCTCGAAGCGCCCACGCAGACGAGCGAGGGCGCGGTCGACCTTCGGCCGGTCGCTGCCGGCGATCAGGTAGGCCGGCTGTAGCTCGTCCGCCATCGCCGCCAAGCATAGGCCGCGACCACCACCGCCCCGATGCCCGTCGCCGCGGCCCAGCGGTCGCTCGCCTGCGCGAACGGCGCGCTGCCGACGACCCGCGCGCACGTCGCAACGTAGGCCGCGAGCCAGCCGTTGACGGCGGCCAGCAGCATCGCCGTGCCGGGAGCTATCAGGTCGACGATCGCCGTCACGAGCCCGAGACCGAGCAGCATCGCGATCACGGGCTCGACGAGCGCATTCGCGAGCACCCCGAGCAGCGGCACGCGGCCGAACTGGAGCCAGAGCACGGGCGCTGTGGCGATGCTGCACGCGGCCGAGATCGCGACCGCCCCGGCGATCAGCGGCGGGATCGGGTAGCCCTCGAGCACCGTGAGGATCGGCCCGGCAGCGACGAAGATCGCAAGCACCGCGGCGAACGACAGCTGGAAGCCCGCGTCGAAGACCGTGTACGGGTTCCACGCGAGCAGCACTGCCGCGCCGAGGAGCAGCGCGTGCCACCGGTCCCTTTCGCGCGCCAGCAGCCAGGCTGCCGAGACCGCGATCCCGGCCACCGCCGCGCGGATCACCGACGCCTGCGGCCCGACCGCGAGCACGTAGGCGACGATCGCCACGACCGCGGCGACGTGACCGGCCCAGCGCGGGAGCCCGAGCAGCGCGATCAGGCCGAGCGCGCCGCCGGCGAGCAGAACGACGTTCGCACCGCTGACCGCGAGCAGGTGATAGAGGCCCGAGCGGCGGAAGCTCGTCTTCAACCCGTCGCCGAGCCCGGCATCATCCCCGAGCACCACTCCTTCCAGGACCGCGCGCCGCTCTCCCGTGAGACCGGGCGCGGAACCGTGGCGCAGCCAGGCACGCAGGCGGTCGCCCACGGCGCCGAGGCCGCCTCGTCGGCCGACGACGTGCCATTCGTCGACGCGGAGCACGACATGGATTCCCTGGCGCCGCAACCAGAGGCGTTCGTCGAAGCCATTGTCCGCGCCGCGCGGCAGGCGCACGACGCCGAGCAGGCTCACGACCGCGCCCTGGGGCGGCGCTCGTCCGAGCGGCAGCTCGAGCTGAACC
Organism: Actinomycetota bacterium; assembly: GCA_046765815.1. Taxonomy (GTDB): domain Bacteria; phylum Actinomycetota; class Thermoleophilia; order Gaiellales; family Gaiellaceae; genus PALSA-600. The sequence goes on along the minus strand of JBKPRG010000050.1, from coordinate 42,973 downwards.
CGCTCGTCGACGCGTCGTCCCTCGAAGCGCTGCGTGCGGGCGAAGAGCCGCTGCGCGAACATGCCACGGCGCGGCTCGGCGGTGACGACGACCAGGAACCGCCCGGCACGCCCGACGTCGGTGCGCAGCACGCTTCGGTCGAGCGCGTCGAGCCGAACGCTGCCCCAGCCCCAGCCGACCAGGAGCGCAAGCGCGGCCAGCGGCGCCCGAGCGCCGGACGACGAGCCGACAGCGGTGAGCGCAGCGAGCGCGGCGGCGAGCAGGGCGGCCGCCGGACCGATCCGGAAGGCGGTGGCAAGGGCCAGGCCGATCACTGCGGCACCGACCAGGATGTGTGCGGGCAACAGCCGGCTCACGGCACCACCAATCCCTGGAGGTCGGCGATCCGCGCTGGGCCGATGCCTGGAATCGCATCGAGCGCCTCCACCGAGGTGAACGGGCCGTGCTGCTGCCGGTACCCGATGATCTTCTGCGCCGTCACGGGACCGATCCCGGGCAGCGCGTCGAGCTGCTCCGCCGTCGCCGAGCTCAACGAGACCGGCCCGCTCGTCGGCGAGCCCGGCGTGGCGGCCACACCACCACCGGCTCCGCGCGCCGCAATGAGCACCTGCTGCCCGTCGGCGACGGGTGCGGCGAGGTTGACGGCCGTCCGCTCGGCGCGGCGTGTCAGCCCGCCGGCACGGGCGATCGCGTCGGCGACGCGCGCGCCCTGACGCAGGTGGTACAGGCCCGGACGGGCAACCGCGCCCGCGACGTCGACGACGATCGACCGCGGCGCGGCTCGCGCGGGGGCGGCTTTGATCGGCGCGACGCGCAGGGCGGGCGTAGCGCCCCCCGCGTGGTGGCGGGAGATGAACGCAGCAGCGAGCGCGCACGCGGCGAGCACCGCGAGCACACGCCGCTGGGACACCGTGAGCGGAAGCGTCGGCACAACGCCACCGTGCACGGAAAGGTGTAACGCGTGTGAAACGCCTTCGTGCCGATTGTGCGCCCGGTTCGGCTAGCGGTAGCGCACCACCAACTGAACCGGGCCCCCACGAGGCGACGGACGCGAGCGCCGCGAGCACGGCGATGCTGCAGGCGATCGAAGGGGCCGACCGTGAAGACCCGGCTCGGTCAGGCAGCGGTCAGACGACGATGTTGACGAGCTTGTCCGGCACCACGATCACGCGCTGCTCCTCGCCGTTCAGGTGCGCCTGCACCTTCTCCGACGCGCGGGCGTGCTCGATCAGCTCCGAGTCCGGCAGCCCCGCCGGCACGTGGATCCGGTCGCGCACCTTCCCATTGACCTGTAGCACGAGCTCGATCGTCTCCTGGCGCAACAGCGCATCGTCCGCGACCGGCCACGGCGTCGTCAGCAGCCGCTCGTGGCCCAGCCGCTGCCACAGCTCCTCTGCGACGTGCGGCGTCCACGGCTGGAGCAGCGAAACGGCCGTCTCGGCGGCGAAGCGCGCTGCCGGGTCGCCGGGCTCTTTGGACAGCTCGTTGACCAGCTCCATGACGGCCGAGATCGGCGTATTGAAAACGAAGCGGCGTTCGATGTCGTCCGTCACGCGGGCGATCGTCTCGTGCGCCTTGCGGGCCAGCGGGGTGTCGACGCCCGGCGGCGACGGCGGCTGCTCCGCAGCCTCGAGCACGACGCGCCACAGCCGGCGGATGAACTTCACAGTCGCCTCGATGCCGTCGGGTGTCCAGTCGATGTCCTGGTCGGCGGGGCCCTGGAAGAGGATGTAGATCCGGATCGGATCGGCGCCGAACCGGTCGACCAGCTCGTCGGGCGTGACGCCGCCCTGCGACTTCGACATGCGCTTGCCGCCGAGCTTTACCCAGCCCTGGTGGAACAAGCGCTGGAAGGGCTCCCGGAAGCCGAGCAGTCCCAGGTCGTTCAGCACCTTGACGAAGAAACGCGAGTAGAGGAGGTGGCCCTTCGCGTGGTCGATGCCGCCGATGTACTGGTCGATCGGCATCCAGTAGTCCGCGAAGCGCCGATCGAACGGTGCCGTGTCGTTGTGCGGGTCGGTGTAGCGCAGGAAGTACCAGGACGAGTCGACGAACGTGTCCATCGTGTCCGCCTCGCGTCGCGCAGGCTCGCCGCAAACCGGGCACGGCACGTTGATCCAGTCTGTCGCCTGCGCCAGCGGCGGCTCGCCCTTCGGCCGGTAGTTGTCGATCTCCGGCAGCAGGACCGGCAGGTCGCTCTCGGGCACCGGCACGGCCCCGTGCTCGCCGCAGTAGATGATCGGAATCGGCGCGCCCCAATAACGCTGGCGGGAGAAGCTCCAGTCCCGAAGGTGGTAGTTGATCGCGGGCTTGCCGCGGCCCTCATCACTCAGCCAGGACGTGATCGCGGTGATCGCCTCGCGCCACGGCAGGCCGTCGAACTGCTTCGAGTTGATCAGCTTTCCGTCATCGTCGATCACCGGCACGATCGGCAGGTCGTACGCCTGCGCGAACTCGGCGTCGCGCGTGTCGTGCGCGGGCACGGCCATGATCGCGCCGGTGCCGTACTCCATCAGCACGTAGTCGGCGACCCAGATCGGAATCTGCCCGCCCGTCGCGGGGTTCAGGACGGAGCGTCCGGTGAGAACGCCCGTCTTCTCGCGGGTCGCCCGCTCCTCCGTAGGCCGAGCGCCTGCCACGCGGGCGTAGGCGCGCACCTCCTCGGCAAGCTCGGTTCCCTCGACGAGCTGGTCGACGAGCGGCGACTCGGGGGCGACGACGAAGAACGTGGCGCCGAACACCGTGTCCGGCCGCGTCGTGAAGACCGGGATGTCGAGATCGAGCTCCTCGACGCGGAAGATCAGCTCCGCGCCTTCCGAGCGTCCGATGTGCTGGCGCTGGATCTTCTTCGTTCGCTCCGGCCAATCGATCGTGTCGAGATCGGCGAGCAGCTCGTCGGAGTACGCGGTGATCTTGAAGAACCACTGCACCATGTTCCGCGTCTCGACGACGGCGCCGCAGCGCCAGCACCGGCCGTCGACGACGTGCTCGTTCGACAGCACCGTCTGGTCGTTCGGACACCAGTTGACGGGCGCCTCCCGCCGGTACGCGAGCCCCTGCTCGAAGAACTTCAGGAAGAGCCACTGTGTCCAGTGGTAGTAGGACGGCTGGTGCGCGGACACCTCGCGGTCCCAGTCGATCGCCCAGCCCATGCGGCGCATCTGGTTCGTGATCGAGGCGATGCTGCGCTCGGTGATCTCGAGCGGGTTCCCGCCTTCCTTGATCGCGGCATTCTCGGCCGGCAGTCCGAACGAGTCGAAGCCCATCGGCCGCAGCACCGTGTAGCCGTTGCGGCGCCGGAAGTGCGTGACGACGTCCCCCAGCGTGTAGTTGAGGACGTGCCCCATGTGCAGCGAGCCGGACGGGTACGGCAGCATCTCGAGCATGTAGAAGTGGCGCTCGGGCTCAGCACCCGGCGGGGGGTTCTCGGCCGCGAAGGCGCGCTCGGCCTCCCACACGGCCTGCCACTTCTGCTCGATTGCCTGTGCGTCGTACGCGTCCATCGGATCCTTCATTCGCCCCCAGAAACGAAAAAGCCTCTCGCAGGAGAGGCCGTGGGAGGTCGTCGCGGCCCCGCCGCGCTGCTCCCTGACTCAGGTAAGAAGCAGGTTCACGTTCATCAGTGTAACCATGGATTCCCGATGGAGCCAGCTGTCGAAACGCCACTTGCCGAGCTTCTTCCCGACGGTGCGTCGGTCGAGGACGGCACGCTCGTGCTCGGCGGCGTCAGCGCACCCGAGCTCGTCCGTGAGCACGGAACACCGCTCGTGGTCTACGACGCACTGACGCTGCAGGCCCAGGCGCGGGCCTACCGGACGGCGGCGCCCGACGCGCTGATCGTGTACGGCACGAAGGCCTTCCCGTCCGTCGCCGTGCTCCAACTGCTCGCCGAGGAAGGCCTCGGCGCAGACGTCTCCTCCACCGGCGAGCTCGAGTTCGCGCGCCGCGCCGGCATTCCCGGCGAGCGCCTCGTTGTCCACGGCAACAACAAGGAGAACGAGCTGCTCTCGGCCGCGACCGACGCCGGCGGGCTGATCGTGCTCGACTCGCTCGACGAGCTCGAGCGCGCGCAGGCGCTCGGGGGGACGAGGTTCCTCGTGCGCGTGACGCCCGGCATCGAGGCCGATACCCACGAGGCGGTCAAGACCGCGCACCACGGCTCGAAGTTCGGGCTGCCGCCCGACGACGCGATCGAGGCTCTGCGGCGGCTCCCCGCGGCCGACGGGCTGCACGTGCACGTCGGCTCGCAGCTCCAGCACTTCGGCGCGTCGCTGATGACCGTCGACTGGGTTGCCGGGTTCGCCGCACGCGCGCGCGCCGAGCTCGGCTGGGTGCCGAAGATCGTCGACCTCGGCGGCGGTCTCGGCGTGCAACACGTCCTGGAAGAGCCCGCGTTCACGATCGAGGAGTTCGTCGGCGGGCTCGTTCGCGAGGTCGGCCGCGCGTGGCAGCTGCAAGGGCTGCCGCCGGTCGAGCTGATCCTCGAGCCGGGCCGCTCGCTCGTCTCGCGCGCGGGCGTAACCCTGTACACGGTGGGCGGCGTCAAGCGCGCGAGTGCGGCAACGACCTACGTGACCGTGGACGGCGGCATGTCCGACAACCCCCGGCCGGCGATGTACGCCGCCCGCTACACCGCCCTGCTCGCGAACCGGGCGGACGAGCCCGCGACGGCTGCCTATGCCGTCGCCGGCAAGCACTGCGAGTCGGGTGACGTGCTGATCGAGCGCGTCGAGCTGCCCGAGCCCATGCGCGGCGATCTCCTCGCCGTGCCGGTCACGGGTGCCTACACGCTCGCGATGAGCTCGACCTATAACGCGGTGCCGCGGCCCGCCGCGGTGCTCGTCGGCGGCGGCGAGGCGCGCCTGATCCGCCGCCGCGAGACGGTCGACGACCTGCTCGCGTACGAGCGCTGAAGATTCGCGCAATCGGCACGAAGCCGTCACGAAGACATTGCGATTTGCCCGCTACGTTGCGGTGGTTGCGGGTGGACCCCCCGGGTGGGTGGGGCGTGAACCGCCGCGACGCAGGAGGCCCGAGTGGGCTAGCCGGCCGTGCCGCCGACCCGCGCGTGGATCTCCGTCGAGAGCTTGTGGATCTGCTCCGTCAGACGCGTGTTCTCCTGGAGGAGCTGCATCTGCTGCTGTGAGAGCCGCTCCATGTGCTTCGCGCCCGCCTCGGCATGGGCCTGGTCGCGCGCGGCTTGACGTGTCTGTGCGAGCAGGATCAGCGGTGCCGCGTAGGCGGCCTGCGTCGAGAAGGCCAGGTTGAGGAGGATGAACGGGTACGGGTCCCACTTCAGGGACCACCCGACCGCGTTGAGGATGAGCCAGGCCACGACGACGAGCGACTGGCCGACGATGTACTGCGGCGTGCCGAAGAAGCGCGCTGCCTGCTCCGCGCGCTGGCCGAACGCGTCGGTGCCGAAGGCGCCGCGCAGATGCTCCAGCTCGGGATGCTTGTGTTCGTTCATGCAACGAGGCTAGAGGCGAGGACGGACGAAAGACCTAGTCCGCGCCCGGCGCAAGCGGGCACCCCTGATGCGGCGCGGGCGCGTCGAGCGCGAGCAGCTCCGGCACGGTGACGGCCCGCAGACCGCGCAGCCGGATCGCCTGCAGGATCCGCGGCAGCGCGCGCACCGCCCACGGATGGATGTCGTGCATGAGCACGATCGCGCCGGGACGCAGTCCCGCCAGAACGTTGCGCAGAACGGATCGCGTTGTCGCGTGGTGCTGATCGTCCCCCGAGATGACCGACCAGAAGACCTCGACCAGCCGGAGGGAGTGCGCGACCGCATCGACGGTCGGGTCGTGCTGCTCGTACGGCGCACGGAAGAGTCGCGGCACATGCCCCGACGCCACGCCGATCGCAACCTGCGTGCGCGCGAGCTCGAGCCACTCGAGCCAACGCGGCATCTCGGTCAGATGCGGATGCGACCAGGTGTGATTGCCGACCGCGCCCAGCTCGGCCTCCTCGCGCGCGATCCCGGGCCAGTACTGCAGCCGGTTGCCGACGAGGAAGAACGTCGCCCGCGCGCCCGCCTCGCGCAGCAGCGCCAGCACCTGCCGCGTGTACTCCCCCGGCCCGTCGTCGAACGTCAGCGCGACGGCGTTCGAGTGCCGGCCGCCGCAGTAGACCGGCGCGCCGGCCGCGAACGCCTGCGTGACGGCGCGCCGCAACTCCCACGCGTACGGCACATGCGGACGCCGATACGGCTCCGGGCCCGTGCGCGACGCCGACGCGAGCGGCACCGCCACGAGCAGGAGCGCCGCAGCGACGACGAGAACCCGAGTCACAACGAGAAGCTACATCCGCGTCCGGAGCGCGAGCACGTTGGCGACGAACGGCTTCGTCTGCTTGTACACGCCGTGCTCACGGACGGCCCGCTCGCCCTGGTACCAGCCCGCGAGAGCGAGCGACGCATTGCCGTCGAACGCGTCCAGCAGGTGCTTGAGAAAGGTGACGCCGACACGGACGTCGCCGTCGACCGTCTGCGGGATCTTCGAGCCGGCGAGCACGGTCTCGACGTACTCGCGCGTCGTCGGCAGCGTCTGGAGCACGCCGACAGCGCCCGCCTTGGAGACGATCGACGTCTGATAGCCGGACTCCATCCACGCGAGCGCACGCACCAGGTGCGGGTCGACGCCGAGCCGCGACGACCACGAGTCGAGGATCGAGCGCACGTTCACCGACTGCGCCCGCAGCGTGCGCGCCGTCCCGAACGGGACGCGCAGCTTCTGGCCGATGATGATCGGCTTCGACGGGTCGAGCTTGTTCAGCGAGGAAAGCTTCGCGATCGTCGTCCCGTGCGCGTTGGCGATCGCCGTCAGCGAATCGCCCTGTCTGACGATGTAGATCCCGGTGCCGCCGGTCTTCGTCGGCGTCTGCGTGCGCACGGGCACGCCGTCGCGCCTGACGATCGCGCTCAGCGTGCGCGGGCCGACGACGGCGTCGGCATGCAGGTGCATCGCGCGCTGATAGCGGCGCAGCGCCGCGCCCGTCTCCGGCCCCATGTAGCCGTCGAGCGCGCCGTCGTACACCCCTCGGCGCGTGAGCAGGAACTGCAGCACCGAGACGTCCCAGCCGAAGTCGCCGCGGCGGAGCGTCCGCGTGCCGAAGAGCGGCCGACCGAGCGGCCCGAGCGCGCGCCGCGTGCGCAAGTCGGCCACGCCGACCGGCAGGTGGTGCTTACGCTGGAACCGGTGGACGGCGGCGGCGGTGCGAGGGCCGGCGATGCCGTCGATCGGCGCAAGATAGAGACCGTGCGCGCGCAGGGCGACCTGCAACCCGGCGATCTGCGGGTTCGACTTCGCGTGTGCGGTTGCCGGCGCGGCGAGCGCGAGGGCAGCCAGGATGACCCCGAAACGGCGCACCAGGGCAGGACCCTTCTTCCCCGCCCGCGCGGTTCCTTCTACGGTTTCGCGGTTTGAATCCCGCCGAACGGCACCCAGTGCCCCGCGTGCCACCGCTGGAGCTGCACCGCCGTGATCGGGAAGCGCGAGGTGGGCGTCGTGTGCACCGTGATCCCTGGCGCAAGGAACGGGTTGTTCGGCTCGTTCAGATGAGTCACGGCCTGCATGAAGCCCTTCCGCGTCAGGTTCTTGCCGGCGCGGTTGAGCGCGTCGACCATCGTGAACGCCTCCGCCATGCCGGCCACCAGGAAGCCGTCGGACGGGTTCCCGCCCGGCACGTACTTCTTGACGATCTTCGCCGCGAGCGCCACGCCCGGATCCTTCGCGAACTTCGGCGTCGCGGGATCCTTCCCCCACAGCACCGAGATCGCGCCCTCAGCGGTGCCCTGCGGGTTCAGCTTCATGATCGACGACGCGGACGCCACGTCGTTGACGTAGATCTGCGGCTTCCAGCCGAGCTTGTTCGCGTAGACGAACGCCTGGATCGCGAACTTGCCGAACGCGAAGATCGCGAACGTGTTCGCGCCGCTCCCCTTCAGCTGCGCGACCTGTGACTGCACGTCCGTGGTCGTCGGGTCGTAGCCGACGGTCTGCACGATCAGATTGCGATGCGAGCCGAGACCCTTGCGGAACCCGTTCAGCAGGTCCTTGCCGTAGTCGTCGCTCTGGTAGAGGACGGCGATCTTCGCCTTCTTGGCATTCGTGGCGAGAATCTGCCGCGCGTAGATCTCGCCCTCCTCGGCGTAGGGCGGCAGGTAGCCGATCGTCCACGGGTACTTCGCGTAGTCGCGGCCGAGCGTCGTCGCGCCGGCTGCGGAGAACACCTGCGGGATGCCCGCCGCGTTCAGGAAGTCGCGCACCGCGAGGTTGCCGTTCGTCCCGACAAGCGAGAACAGCGCGAACACGTTGTCCTGCTGCACGAGCTGCCGCACGTTGTTGACGGTCTGCGACGGGTCGTACGCGTCGTCGAGGTACTTGAACTCGATCTTCCGGCCGTTGACGCCGCCGCGCGAGTTCACGTACTTGAAGTACGCGTCGGCGCCGCGCAGCACGCCGGCCGCCGCCGCTGCCTCGCCCGTGAGCGGGCCGCTGGAGCCAATCGTGATCTTGGTCGACGAGACGCCGGGTGTCCCTCCGGCGAGCACCAGCGCGGACAGCGCCGCGGCGACGAGGCGGGTCATCGCAGCCGAGCGTAGCCGCGCAGCACGAGCGGCAGGAGGAGCATCAGCGCGACGAGCACGGCGCCGAAGGCGAAGGTCGTCGGCCCGGCCTGCTTCGTGTCGACGTGCGGGATCAGCCCGACGATGTCGGGCAGGAACTGGATCAGGAGCGCGCCGAGCGCGGCGCCCCAGATCGAGCCGAAGAACCCGACCACGGCGCCGACGACGAGGTACAGCGACATCTGGATCGGGAACGAGAGCGGGCTCACGTACGCGGTGTTGATCGCAAGCAGCGCGCCGGCGACGCCGGCATACGCCGCCGAGACGCCGAACGCCGCCACCTTGTAGGCCGAACGGTTGACACCGGCCGAGAGTGCCGCGAGCTCGCTGTCGCGCACTGCGCGCAGGGAGCGGCCGAAGCGCGAATCGAGCAGCCACCACGCGAGCAGGAACAGCACCGCCCCGATCGCCCACGTGAGCACGTACAGCCACTCGTTGTTCGTCAGGTGCCGGCCGAGAATCGTCACGCCGACGCCGTGGCCGGTCTGGTGCGGGTTGCCGAAGAACGAGATCCCGGTCGAGCCGCCGGTGAAGTGGTCGAACTTCTTGATGATCGTCGGCAGCACGACTGCGACGCCGAACGTCGCGAGCGCCAGGTAGAAGCCCTGCAGCCGCAGAGCCGGGATGCCGGCGAGCAGCCCGATGCCACCGGCGACGCCCGCTGCGGCCGCGATCGTCCAGACGTCCCGCACGCCGTGGTTCGCGACCAAGATCGCGGTCGTGTAGGCGCCGACCGCCATGAACGCGCCGTGGCCGAGCGAGATCTGGCCGCTATGTCCCGTCAGGATGTCGAGGCCGAGGATGGCGATGAACGACGCACCAACCGTCGCGAGCTGCACGGTGCGGAAGTCGGAGAGCAGGAACGGCAACACGACCAGCGCGAGCACGCCGAGCGCGAACGCGGCCGGCCGCGGCCTCATACGCGCGTCACCGCGGGACGACCGAAGAGACCGGACGGCCGCACGAGCAGCACGGCGAGGATCAAGGCGAGCGCGACCGCGAGCCGCAGCTCGCCGCCGACCCAGTGCACGTAGGTGCCGACGAGGTTGAGCGTCACGCCGAGCAGCAGCCCGCCGACGACCGCGCCCAGCGCGGAGTCCATGCCGCCCAGGACGGCTGCCCCGAAGGCATACAGGAGAACCGTCTGCATCATGTTCGGCTCGAGGAAGAGCGAGGGCGCGGCAAGCACGCCGGCGACGGCGCCGAGCGCGGCGGCGAGGCCCCAGCCGACGGCCAGCATTCCGGGCACCGGAACGCCTGCGAGCCGCGCCTCTGCAGGGTTGGCCGCGGCCGCGCGCAGGCCGAGACCGAGCTTCGTCCGGTTGAACAGCAACCCGATGAGGACGACGGTGGCGGCCGACATCGCGATCACCCCGATGTCCTGCTTCGAGAACGCAACCCCGCCGACGTGGATCGGCGCCGTCGAGAACGGCCCGTGGAACTGCCGCGCGGCACCGCCCCAGATCCAGGTGTCGAGCCCGTTGATGGCGATCAGCAGGCCGATCGTCAGGATCACGACCCCGAGCAGCGGACCGCCCTGGATCGGCCTGATCACCGCCCGCTGCAGCACGACGCCGCCCCCGAACGAGAGCAGGATCGTCACCCCGAACGCGGGCCAGAATGCCCACCCGTGGTCGAGCAGCGTCCAGCAGACGAACGCCGACAGCGTCGCCATCTCGCCCTGCGCGAAGTTGAGCACCCCGGTCGCGCGATGAATGAGCACGATTGCGAGCGCCAGCGAGCCGTAGATGCCCCCGGAGGCGAGCCCGCTCACTACCTGTTGCAGAAAGTTCGCCACTGTTGCCTCAAGGTGTCAGACACTTTTGAAGGTGTCTGACACCTGTTGCGCGGTCAGTAGCCAAGGTAGGACCTCCTCACGGACTCGTCCTCGCGCAGTGACGCCGAATCGCCGGCAAGCACGATCCGGCCGGTCTCGAGCACGAACGCATGTCGTGCCGCAGCGAGAGCGAGGCTCGCGTTCTGCTCGACCACGAGGATCGTCGTGCCGGACTCGTTGAGCCGCCGCAGCACGTCGAAGATCTCCCGCACGACGATGGGAGCGAGGCCGAGCGAGGGCTCGTCCAGCAGCAGGAGACGCGGCTTCGCCATCATCGCGCGGCCGAGCGCGAGCATCTGCTGCTCGCCGCCCGAGAGCGTGCCGGCCTGCTGGTCGCGGCGCTCGTACAGCCGCGGGAAGAACTCGAAGACGCGCGCGAGGTCGCGGCGCGACGTGCCGCGATGAACCCACGCGCCCAGCCGCAGGTTGTCGAGCACCGAGAGCGTGGTGAACGTGCCGCGTCCCTCGGGCAGGTGGGCAATGCCCCGCTTTGCCATCCCTTCGGGCGTACGCCGGTAGACGCGCTCGCCGTCGAGCAGCACGTCGCCGCTCGTCTTCACGGTGCCGGAGATCGCGCGCAGCGTCGTCGTCTTGCCGGCGCCGTTCGCGCCGAGGATCGCGACGAAGTCGCCGGCAGCGACCTGCAGCGTGACGCCGTGCAGCGCCTCGACCTCCCCGTAGCGCGCTGCGAGGTCGCGCAGCTCAAGGAGCGACAAGGCGCTCCCGCAGCCGCGTGATCTGCGCCTCCGAAAGCCCTGCCGCAGTGAGGTACGACGCGACGTCGCCGTACCTGCGCTCGATCTCGGCGATCGTGCGAATCATTCCGGCCGCGGGCGTGCCCGACAGCTTGCGCCGCTTCGCGCGCTCGAGCTCGTCCTCGGCTTCGTCGATCCAGCGGGCCGACTCGGGTGCGAGGTTGCCGGAGGAGACGGCGTAGTCCTCGCCGATCGCCTCGCGGCTGACGCCGGCGAGCCGCAGCAGCAGCGCTGCGACGAGCCCGGTGCGGTCCTTGCCGCCCATGCAGTGCACGACCACGGCGCCGTCGGCGTCCGCGACGGCGGCGAACGCCTCGCCGAACCGCTCACGGAAGCGCTCGAGAAAGTCGACGTACGACCACGCGTAGTGGTCGGTGACGTCGTCGACCGCATGCAAGTGTGCGTCGAGCTCGGCAACGTAATCCCAGTCGATGTTCGGCCCAAGCACCGAGACGTGGACGACCTCGATGTCGACGTCGCGCGGCGCGTCCTCCGCCAGCTCCTCGGGCCAGCGCAGGTCGACGATCCGCTCGACACCGTGCGCCGCGAGCGAGCGCCAGCCCGCGTCCGTGAGCCGGCGGACGTTGTCGGAGCGGATGACCATGCCGTCGCGCGTGCGCCGTCCGTCCTCGGTCGGCAGGCCGCCGAGGTCCCGCACGTTCAGGCAGCCCTCCCAGGCGAGCGTCGTCAAGCAGCCGCGGGCTCGGCGCCCAGGTAAGCCTCGATCACGGCCGGGTTGCGCTGTACCTCGTCCGGCGTGCCCTCCGCGATCTTGCGGCCGAAGTCGAGGACGTGGATTCGCTCCGCGACGCTCATGACGAGCCCCATGTGGTGCTCGACGAGCAGCACCGTGAGCTCGAAGTCGTCACGGAGCTTGCGGATGAAGACGGCGAGGTCCGAGACCTCCTCGTGGTTGAGCCCGCCCGCCGGCTCGTCGAGCAGCAGCAGGCGTGGTTCCGCGACGAGCGCGCGCGCGAGCTCGACGCGCTTGAGCGTCCCGAACGGCAGGCCGGACGCGGACCGCTGCGCTACGTCGGCGATGCCGACGTACTCGAGCACCTCCTGCGCCCGCGCGCGGACCGCGCCGGCGCGGAAGGGCTTTGTCCGCGTGTGGGCGCCGACCAGCACGTTGTCCAGCACGGTCATCGTCCGGAAGAGCTCGACGTTCTGGAACGTGCGCGCGATGCCGCGCCGGATCACTCGGTGCGGCGGTGTCCGCAGCAGGCTCTTGCCGGCGAATGCGAGCGCGCCGGAATCGGGCTTGTAGAGACGCGTCACGACGTTGAAGAGCGTCGTCTTGCCGGCGCCGTTCGGCCCGATCAGGCCCACGATCTGCCCCTGTTCGACGTCGAGCGAGACGTCGTCGATCGCCACGATGCCGCCGAACCGCCGCGTCACGTTGCGGATCTCGAGCAGCGCCATCGGGGGTGAGGTTACTCCACCCGCCCGCACCGTATTCCCCGCCAAGCCCGTTCTCTCACCAGACTCCCGACGATCGGAGGAGAGATGAACGGAATGACGAGAGCGGGCGCAACGCTACTCGCCGCCGCCGCCGCCGGCGCGCTGCTCTGGCTCGCGGCCCAGATCGACCGCGGCTCGAACGGCGGTTACTGGGCGGCGTGCGGGATCGTGGCCGGCGCGGGCCTCGTCCTCGCCGCGGCCCAGGTGCGCGGCCGCACGGGCAACCCTCCGGCAGCACTCGGCCTCAACTTCCTGCCGGTGCTGATCACAGCCGGCTGGGTCTTGCTCGCAACGCAGCCGCACTCGGGCTGGTTCCGCGACCACGTGCTCGCATGGTCCGGCGACATCGGCATCCGCGACGTCGTTCGCGATCTCGGCACGTGGTTCGGCGTGCTCGCGTTCGGGATCGGCTACTCGCTCGGCCTCGTGCTCGAGCCGATGCCGCGGCGCCGCCCGGTGTACGACGAGGCAGCCACCGACGAGCCGACCACCGCGGAACGGCGCGAGGTCGCCGAGCGCGGCGAGAGCGCGCAGCGCGACGGAGCGACCGAGCGCGAGCCGGTCAGAGCTCGTCCGGCTCGGTAACCGGTAGCCGGCACGCGAATCGCTCGCAGAGGTAGACGGTCGCACGGCCGTCTACCTCGCTGCGGCCGAGGAGGAGCGGCACGTCCTCCGCCGGCCCGAACGCGACGACGTCGGTCTCCGCCGCCCGCGCGAGCGCCGCCTTCGCAACCGGTGCATCCGGTCCGCCGACGATCGCGATCTCCCTGTGCGGCGCGAGGTGTTGGTGCAGCGCGACGAGCATCCAGCCGAACGACGTCGGCGCCCGCGGCAGCAGGTCGCGCACGGCGCGCAGCACGGAGACGCCGCGCCGCTCGAGCTCGTCGTCGCCCCAGATGCGCGCGAGCCGCAGGAGCACGTACGCGAGCATCGCGTTGCCGCTCGGCGTCGGATGGTCGTCGAGCTCCTTCTTGCGCGCGACGAGCTGCTCGCCGTCGGACGGCGACTGGAAGAAGCCGCCGTCCTCGTCCCCGAAGAGCTCGATCGCCGTGGTCGCGAGACGATGGGACTCGCGCAGCCAGTGTGGGTTGCCCGTCGCGACGTGCAGCTCCTGCAGCCCGTGGGCCACGTCCGCGTAGTCCTCCAGGTAGCCCGTTCCCTTGGCGACGCCGGCGCGCCACGTCCGGTGCAGCCGCCCGTCCTCACGCGAGAGCGGGCCGAGCAGGAACTCGGCGAGCGCGGTGGCGGGCTCGACCCTGCCCGCCTGCGCGAGCGCGGCGAGCATGAGCCCGTTCCAGGAGGCGATCGCCTTGTCGTCGCGCGCCGGCTTCGGGCGCTGCTCCCTGATCTCGAAGAGCCGCGCGCGGGTGTCGTCGTCGAGGTCGCCGCGAAGGACGAACCGGTCGTCCTCGAACGGCTGCAGCAGCTCCTCGGGCGCGCCCTCTCCCGGCGCCCAGGTGAAGGTCAGGCCTTCGACCCCGTTCGTGTCCGCATCCTGCGCCGAGGCGAAGCCGCCGCCCTCGAGCGCCAGCTCGCGTAGGACGTAGTCGATCGTGCGCTCGGCGATCACGCGGTACGGCTCGTGGTCGAAGCGGCGCGCGGCGCGCAGGTACGCCGAAGCGAGAAGCGCGTTGTCGTAGAGCATCTTCTCGAAGTGCGGGACGAGCCAGCGCTCGTCGACCGAGTAGCGATGGAAGCCGCCGCCGACGAGGTCGTACATGCCGCCGAGCGCCATGCCGTCGAGCGTCCGGCGCGTCATCGCCTGCTCGCCGCTGCGGAGCAGGAACTCGAGCAGCGGCCCGGGTGGAAACTTGGGCGCGCGTCCCCAGCCGCCCCACCGTGGGTCGAACCCGGCCGCCGCGCTGGCGCGCGCCTCGGCCAGCAGCGCGTCGGTCAAGGGCTCGACCGACGGCTGCAGGCGCGCCGACGAGCGGATGTGCTCCGTCAGGTTCCGGCCGGAGCGCTCGACCTCGTCACGGCGCTCCTCCCACGCCTCCGCGACGCCGAGCAGCACCTGCTTGAAGGACGGCAACCCGTGCCGAGGCTCGGGCGGGAAGTAGGTGCCCCCGAAGAAGGGCTCTCCGCCGGGTGTGAGGAAGACCGTCATCGGCCAGCCGCCGCTGCCGGTGAGGGCGACGACCGCGTCCATGTAGATCGAGTCGAGATCGGGACGCTCCTCGCGGTCGACTTTCACGCTCACGAAGTGCTCGTTCATCACGCGCGCCGTCAATGCATCCTCGAACGACTCGTGCTCCATGACGTGGCACCAGTGGCAGGCGGCGTAGCCGATCGAGAGCAGGATCGGCTTGTCCTCGTCGCGAGCACGGGCGAGCGCCTCCTCGCCCCACGCGTACCAGTCGACTGGGTTCGACGCATGCTGCAGCAGATAGGGCGAGGTCTCGTTCGCGAGCCGGTTCACGCCTGGGATGATTGCTGAGGTGCGCCGGTACGAAGACTTCAGCGTGGGCGACGTCTACCGGTCCGCCGTCGGCCGCACGGTGACCGAGACCGACAACCTCCTCTTCACCATGCTCGCGATGAACACGAACGAGCTGCATTTCAACGACGAGGCGGCGAAGGCGACGGAATGGGGCCGCCCGCTGGTCAACTCGACGTTCACGCTCGCGCTCGTGCTCGGGCTCTCGGTGCCCGACACGTCGCAGGCGGGTGGGGTCAACCTGGGCTGGACGGAGATCAGGCTGCCGAAACCGGTGTTCGTGGGCGACACGATCTGGTCGGAGACCGAGGTGCTCGGCGTGCGCGAGTCGGGCTCGCGCCCTGCGTACGGGGTCGTCTCGGTGCGCACGCGAGGGCAGAACCAGCGCGACGAGGTCGTCTGCGAGTTCGAGCGCAGCTTCCTGATTCCAAAATGACGATCCGCGAGCTGCTGCAGCTGGCGGCCGACCTCGGCGCCGACTTCCGGGAATCGCTGGACACGCGGCGTGTCGGCGCAACCGCGACCGCGGACGAGCTGCGCTCCGCGCTCGGCGCGCCTCTCCCCGAGGGCCCGACGGACGCGGCGACGGTCACGCGCGAGCTCGCGGCGGCCGCCGACGCGGGCCTCGTCGCGACCGCGGGTGGCCGCTTCTACGGGTTCGTGATCGGCGGCACCGTGCCGGCGTCGCTCACGGCGGACGTGCTGACGTCGGCCTGGGACCAGAACGCGGGCCTCTACGTCGCCTCGCCCGCCGCCTCGGTCGTCGAGGAGGTCGCCGGCGCCTGGCTCCTCCAGCTGCTCGGCCTGCCCGCGGGCGCGTCGTTCGGGTACGTCACGAGCGGCCAGATGGCGAACTTCACGGCGCTCGCCGCAGCGCGCCACCACGTGCTGAAGGCCGCCGGGTGGGACGTCGAGCGGGACGGCCTCACCGGTGCTCCCCGCGTGCGGGTGGTCGTCGGCGAGAAGCGGCACGGGACGATCGACCGCGCGCTGCGGATGCTCGGCCTCGGCGCGCCGACCGATGTCGTCGCCGCCGATGCGAACGGGCGCATGCTCGCGTCGCAGCTGCGTGTCGGCGACGAGCCGACCATCGTCTGCGCGCAGGCCGGCGAGGTGAACACGGGTGCCTTCGACGACTTCGCGGCGATCGCCGACGCGTGTGACGCCGCAGCGAACACGTGGCTCCACGTCGACGGCGCCTTCGGCTTGTGGGCGGCCGTCTCGCCGCGGCTGCGTCACCTCGTCGCGCACGTCGAGCGCGCCGACTCGTGGGCGACCGACATGCACAAGTGGCTGAACGTTCCCTACGACTGCGGCGTCGCGTTCACCGCGCACCCCGAGTCCCACAGCGGCGCCTTCTCGGCGCGCGCGCCGTACCTGATCTTCGACGCGTCGACGCGCGACGAGATCGACTGGAACCCTGAGCACTCGCGTCGCGCGCGCGGCTTCACGGTCTACGCCGCGATCCGCTCGCTGGGGCGGAGCGGCATCCGCGAGATCGTCGAGGCCTGCTGCGACCACGCGCAGGCGTTCGCGGCCGGCCTGCGCGAGCTCGGCGCGGAGGTGCTGAACGACGTCGAGCTGAACCAGGTGCTGTTCCGGTTCGGCTCGGATGAGGAGACCGAGCGCGTGCTCCGCGCTGTGCAGGAGAGCGGCGAGGCGTGGATGGCCGGCACGACGTGGGACGGCCGCGCCGCGATCCGCATCTCCGTCTCGAGCTGGGAGACGTCCGCGGAGGACGTCGCCCGCACGCTGGGGGCCTACGCCGCGGCCCGGTAGGGAAGGTGCCGCCAGGCCTCGCGGAAGCCGATCGACTCGTAGAGCAGCCGCGGCGCCGGGTAGGCGTCGTCACCGCGCGAGCCGACGAGCGCCGTCCCGGCGCCCGCCTCGCGGAGACGCTGAAGCGCATAGAGGCAGACCGCCCGGCCGAGGCCGCGGCGCTGCTCGTCGGCGTGGACGCCCACCGGCTCGAGCTCGCCGACGCGGTTTCGCTCGTCCAGCCACGCGATGGCGTAGGCGGCGACGGTTTCGTCGGGCGCGACGACGACGCAGTCGAGATCCGCGCGCCACGGCGCCTCGCGCCTGACGGCCTCGTACACCTCGTCGGTGAAGCGCGAGGGCGCGAACGCGGATCTGTGGGCCGCCGAGCGAGACGCGAGATCGCGGTAGTCGGCCATGGTCGTCAGCCGGTAGCCGTCGGGCACGACAGGTTGGTCGATCTCGTCGAGCGGTCGCGCGTTCCAACGCAGCCACGGCGCCTCGGGATCGTGCGCGAACCCGTGCGCCTGTAGCAATTGCGCGGTCTCGTCGTCACCGGCCTTCACGCTCGTACTGTGAGGCGCCGCCCAGTCGAGCATCTCCTCGAGCAGCTCCCGGTAGCCGGGCCGGAACTCGTACGAGAGGCTGCCCGGGTTCCTTCCGCCTGTTCTCCAGCCCCACGCAACGAGGGCATCGGACTCGAACCACAGCCGGGCCTGCCAGTCGTCGTGTGGCAGCTGTTGCGCCATGAACGCGTAGCCGTAGCCATGGCGGCCGTCCGGCCAGAGCTCCTGGACGAGCTCCAGCATCAGGCGCAGATCGCCGTCGGCATAAGGGCGGCTTACGGCCACGGCGCCGCACGGTAGAGCTGTCCCTCGAGGGGCCGGCCCAGCACGTCTGCAAGCCAGAGCGAGACGCCGACGAGCGCATCGAGGTCGATACCGGTCCGCACCCCGTCGCGCTCGAGCTGCCAGACCAGATCCTCGGTCGCGATGTTTCCCGTCGCGTTCGGCGAGAACGGGCAGCCGCCCAGGCCGCCGACCGACGCGTCGAGCACCGAGGCGCCGCCGTCGAGCGCCGCCCACGCCGACGCGTAGCCCGTGTTGCGCGTGTTGTGGAGGTGGGCGCCGACCGGCTTGCCGAGGATCGAGACGCGCTCGACCAGGCTGCGAACCGGCCGCGGCGTCGCGACGCCGATCGTGTCGGCGAGAACGAGCTCGTCCGCATCGCCGAGCTGCTCGCACAGGTCGGCGACGACGCTCGGGTCGACCTCGCCCTCGAACGGACACCCCCACGCGCACGAGATCGTGACAGCCGTCGGCCGCTCCGCGCGCGCGAGGATCGACTGCACACGCGCGAGCGCCTCGGCCAGCGACGCGTTGCCGTTGCGGCGGTTGAACTCCTCGGTCGCGGCGAGCGTGCAGTTGAGGCGATCGAGGTTCGTGTCGGCGAAGCGCTCATAGCCGCGCTCGTTGAGCACGAGCCCGACCAGCTGCGCCTCGCCGCGCTCGGCCGTGGCGACCACCTCCTCGGCGCCGGCCATCTGCGGCACTCGGTCGTCGCGAACGAACGACACGGCCTCGATCCGGCGGAGGCCGGCTGCGGCGAGCCGCGAGACGAGCTCCGCGCGAGTCGCCGCAGGCAGCGTGTCGGGCTCGTTCTGCAACCCGTCGCGCGGCCCGACGTCGCAGACGGCGATCACGCGGCGGCGGCGGCCGGCACGGGCACCTCGACGGTGCCGCGCGGGCGTGCCGGCAGCAGCGCGACAACGAGGCTCGTCAGCGCCAGGCCGACCCACTGCAGATGCGTCGGCGCCTGGCCGAACTTGAAGTAGAGGACGAGCGTTGCGCTCACCGGGAACGCGAGCTCGGCGAGCGTCGCGGCCACTGCCGGCGTCCGCTGGAGGCCGTAGTAGTAGAGGCCAAGCGCAAGGAAGCCGGTGACGACCGCCAGCACGCCGATCCAGAACGTGTCGTGGGCCGACGCAAACGCCGGCGCGCCGAGCACGAGGAGTGCTCCCGCGCTCCCGGCGAGCCCGAAGGCGAACCGCAACGTGGCGACGTGCTCGAACCGCATGTCGCGCGCGAGGTACCGGCCCAGCACCGTGCCGAGTGCCCACAGAGCCGCGGCGCCGAGCGCGTACAGCGTCGGCTTCAGCCCGTGCACGCTCGGGTGGAATGGGTGCGGCACGCCCATCAGCCACGCGCCGACGATCGCCGGAACGAAATAGAGCGCGAAGCGGCGATGGGGACGCTCGCCGAGCATGACGGCCGCACACACGACCGCGATCACCGGCTGTACCTTCTGCAGCACGACCGGCGTCACGAAGTCGTGGCCTTCCACGAACGCCTGCGTGAACAGGATCGTCGCCACCGCCGACGAGCCGGCGCCGATCACGATCGCCGCGAGCACATGCCGCCACCCCAGGCGGACGACCGTCACCAGGGCGCCGGCGAGGAACGGCAAAGTCAGCGCGACGAGCACGACGTGCTCGCCGAAGACGATCGTCGCCACCTTCGTCGACTGCGCGAGCGGCGCGCGGATCCACGCGTCGAGCCCCCACAGCGTGGCGGCGACCGCCACAAAAGCGGTCGCCGCGGGTCTCGTGCGCAGCAGAGCGAGCATCTGCCGCAGCGTAACTGTGGCCTAATCCGCTGGAGCGGGCTCGGCTTCGCTCGCGCTCAACGGCACGACCTGCTGACGCACGCCGCTGCCGAAGTAGTAGCCGACCAGACCGACGACGACGATGATCGCGAGCGTGCCGAGCGTCAAGCCTTCGAACGTGGCGCGGCTGACGCTCCAGTTGTCCTTGAAGTCGTAGGAGAGGCCGACGACACGCTCGAGCGTGCCCGGGAAGACGGCGACCCACGAGCCGATCAGGATCCAACCCGTGGTCAGGATCGTCGAGATCCAGAGGCCGGCCATGCCCCAGGGATGCACGTAGGGCCGTCTCGTCTCGGGATGCGAGTACCGGAGCTTCAGCACCGCCGGGAAGATCCACAGGTACGAGATCAGCGTCGTCGAGATCGCGATGTCGAGCACGACTTGGAACTTCGCGTTGTCGCCGCCGTTGAACGCGCCGACGGCGAGGAAGGAGAAGATCGTCGCGGCGACGCCCGACATGACGTTGACGCGAACCGGCGTGCCGAACGTCCTGTTGAAGATGCCGAAGAAGGGGAAGAAGGCGCCGTCGTAGGAGGCGACCGCCTGGATCCGGTCGGAGCCGATCATCCACACCGCCCCCGACGTGACCAGCGACCCGACGAAGCAGAGGGTCATCAGGATCAGGAAGAAGTGCGCGGCGCCGCCGTAGACGCCGTGGAAGGTGAGGCGGACCGCGTCGAGGAAGCCGCCGATCCCGGTCACCTTCGACTCGGGGAGGACGAGGATGATGCAGAGCACGGGGACGACATAGAGCAGGACGCCGATGATTCCGCTGCGTGCCACGGAGATCGGCACGTCGCGCTGCGGGTCGTCCATCTCCTCTGCGGCGCCGTTTTGCAGCTCGAAGCCGACGTAGTTGAAGAGGAGGACCGGGACGAGCGCGAGGAAGATCGCGCGCGTCGGCCACAGATCGCCCACCTTGAAGCCCGAGAAGCCGTGCTTGGCGCCGTAGATGAGCACGGTGAGGGTGAAGAACCCCATCACGAAGATGCGCATGAAGGCGCCGACGTTCGGGATCCACTTGCCATAGCGAAGCGAGACGATCGCGACGCCGATCGAGACCCAGATGAAGAGGCCCTTGAAGATGTAGTCACCGGCGCTGCCGCTGCCGATCTTGAAGATCTCGTCGTTCCATGCCTCGGTGCAGATGAAGGCGAGCGAGCCGCCGACCCACAGCGGGTTCGTGACCCAGTAGAGGATCGCGCAGATGCCGCCGTGGAGGCGGCCGAAGGCCATCTTCACCCACTCATACGGACCGCCCTCCTGCGTGAACGCGGCGCCGACCTCGGCCATCATGAGCATGTACGGGGCGACGAAGACGAGCGCGAGCAGGACGAGCCAGAAGAACCCCTGCGGCCCGTTCGAGGCGACCGTGCCGAGCGTGTCGAGGCCGACGAACGCGCAGACGGTGAAGAACACCATGTCGAACCGGCGCAGCGACTTGATCAGCTTGCTCTTCTCGTGTGCGGCGAGAACGGTCGTGGTTTCGTGCTCGATGGCGGTCATTGCATTCGCCTCCAGGCGTGGGTGAGGACTTCACCGAGGATTCCGACGATCTCGCCGAACTCCTGCGGGCCGGCGACGAGCGGTGGTGAGATCTGCACGACGGGATCGCCACGGTCGTCCGCGCGGCAGATGAGCCCGTGCTCGAAGAGCGCCGGAGAGAGGAACCCGCGCAGCAGCGTCTCCGACTCGTCGTCGCTGAACGTCTCGCGCGTCTCCTTGTCCTTGACGAGCTCGATCGCCCACAGGTAGCCGGCGCCGCGCAGGTCGCCCACGATCTCGAGCTCGAGCAACTGCGCGAGCTGCTCGCGGAAGGCGTCTTCCTGGTTCGCAACACCCTCGACGATGCCGTCGCGCTCCATGATCTCGAGGTTCTTGAGCGCGATTGCGCACCCGACCGGGTGGCCGCCGAACGTGATGCCGTGCGCGTACATCGCCGTCTCTTCCGCGAACGCGTCGTACACGCGGTCGGCGACCAGAACGGCGCCGATCGACGCATAGGACGAGGAGAGGCCCTTCGCACAGGTGATCAGGTCGGGCTTGATGTCGTAGCGGAGGCTCCCGAACCAGTCGCCGAGGCGGCCGAAGCCGGTGATCACCTCGTCGGCGCAGAGCAGGATTCCGTAGCGGTCGCAGAGGGCGCGGACGCCCTGGAAGTAGCCGGCGGGCGGCGTGAACGAGCCGCCGGCGTTCTGCACCGGCTCGAAGATCACCATCGCGACGCTGTCGGGGCCAGCCTGCTCGATCGCCTCCTCGAGGTCGTTGAGCAGGAACGCGGTGAACTCCTCCTCGGTCTCCTCGGGCGGCCGGTGGTACCGGTTCGTGTTGCGCACGTGCACGACGTCCGGCACGAGCGGCTCAAAGGGCGTGCGCAGCGCCGGGATGCCGTTGATCGAAAGGGCGCCCATCGTCGTCCCGTGGTAGGCGGTGCGCCGTGAGACCGCCTTCCAGCGGCGCTCGCCGCGGGCAGCGTGGTACTGGCGTGCCAGCTTCCACGCCGACTCGACCGCCTCCGAGCCGCCGGACACGAAGAACGCGCGGTTGATGTTCGCGGGTGCCAGCTCGGCGAGGCGTGCGCCGAGCTCGATCGCGCGCGGGTGCGCGTACGACCAGTTGGTGTAGAACGGCAGCTCGCGCATCTGCGCAAGCGCGGCCTGGCCGATCTCCTCGCCGTACGAGTAACCGATGTTGACGGAGAAAAGGCCTGCAAGGGCGTCGAGGTACCGCTTCCCCTCGTCGTCCCAGAGGTAGCAGCCTTCGCCACGCACGATCACCGGCGGCTCGTACCCGTGCATGCGCGTGAAGTGGAGCCAGAGGTGGTCGCGCGCGCCCGCGCGGAGGTCGGCGACGGCCATTGCCGCGCGAGCATATAGCGCGCCGGTCCGGCCCCCTGACGCTTACTTCACGATCGTCGGAATGTTCTTGATCTTGCCGCTGATGATCTGCTGCTCGATCTTCAATGTCTTCGCCTCGATGCCCTTCGGCGCCTTCGGCGAGAACTTGCCGAGCCCGACGCCGTGCTGGTCGAGCCCGTAGACGGCGTCCTGGCCGCCCTTGAAGTGGCCCTCCTTCGCGTCCTTGATCGAGAGGAAGACGGCGGTGTCGACCCCCTTCAGCGCCGACGTGAGGATGTGCGGGCCGAGGAAGCCCTGGTCGGCATCGACGCCGATCCCCCAAACGCTCTGCGACTTCGCTGCATCCAGCGCGCCGAGGCCGCAGCCGCCCGCGACCTGGAAGACGACGTCCGAGCCGGCCGCGATCTGGTTGAGCGCGATCTCCTTGCACTTCGCTTCCTTGGCGAAGTCCTGCGAGTAAGCGTTCACCGTCTTCACGCCTGGGAACGCTGCCTTGGCGCCCGCCTGGAAGCCCGCGATGTAGCGGTCGACCGGCGGCTGCTTCTGTCCGCCCACGCTCGAGACCGTGCTCTTGCCGTCCGCCTTCGCGGCGAGCCCGGCCGCGTAGCCGGCGAGGTAGCCGACCTCCTGCTCCTTGAACAGGAGCCCTTCGACGTTCGGCGCGTTGCCCTCGTCGGCATTGGAGACGTCGACGATCGCGAACTTGGTCTTCGGGAACGACTTGGCGACGGCCTTCATCGCTGCGATCTCGGTGAAGCCGACGCCGATCACGAGGTTGTAGCCCTGGCGCGCGAGGGCGCTCAAGTTCGGGACGTACTCCGACGGCGACGCCGACTGCACGACGCGCGTTTTGATGCCGAGGTCGCCAGCGGCCTTCTGCAGGCCGACGTACGCGAGGTGGTTGAAGCCGCGGTCGTTGAGGCCGCCGATGTCGGTGATCAGGCCGACCTTGAAGCTGCTGTTCGTCGTGGTCGTGGTGGCGGCGGTCGTCGTGGTGCCGGACGACTTCTTGGAGGAGCCGCACCCGGCGGCAGTGGCGGCAAGGGCGGCGGCGAGGGTCAGCGTGGCGAGTGTTTTCACGAGTTCTCCGGAGGTTTTAGACTGTGGGACGAAAACCGTGACCGATTCTACTTTGCACGCCGTCGTCGGCGCGGTCCTGCGAGCGCGCGAGTCTCGGCTCGAGGTGCTGCTCGCCGGCGGTGCGTTGCCTGCAGCGCCTCTCGGCACCGGCGAGCCGCTCGAGAGGGCGCTCGGCCGGGTAGTCGACATCGGGGCCCTCGCGCATCTCGAGCAGCTCGAGACGCGACTGCTCTTCGACGGCAGGCTCGCGACGGTCTACCTCGGGCTCGTGCCGTCGGACGTCTCGCTCGACGGCGACTGGGCGGCGGCTTCGCCCCTACCGCGGCTCGGCGCGGACGACGCCTCGATCCTCGCGGCCGCGATGTCACGTCTCCGCGCGAAGCTCTCGTACACGAACGTCGGCTTTGCACTCGCCCCGGCGACGTTCACGATCTCGGAGCTGCGGCAGATCTACGTCGCGGCGCTCGGACACGACGTCTCGGCGACGAACCTGCAGCGCGTGCTGCTGCGGCGGGGTGTGTTGGACCGAGTCGAGGGGATACGCCCGTCGGGCCGCGCGGGCGGCCGCCCCGCGGCCCTGTTCCGGTTCGCGTCGCAGCGGCTCGAGGTGACGGACGAGTTCGCAGCGCTGCGGCCACCGCGCTGACGTTGTCCTCATGTTGAGTCGGCGGGCCATCCGCGGGACGGGCCATGCACCACGTGCAACGAAGCCGAAATCTTCCTTCTGGACAGGGCTGCGCGGGACTCGGACATTGGTCAGACCAGGTTTGCCAAGTGCGCCGAACTTTCCACGGGTATAGTCCGGGGCGGATTATGACGGTTCGGACTACCGCTCCCACCGAGACTGCGACGCTCACGCTCACCGAGTACGCCGTGCTGGCGTTGCTCGTGCACGTCGGCGGGCCTATCTCGGGTTACGACCTGCGCAAGCTTGCGACGACCGGCGTCGGCTACATCTGGGCGCCGTCGAAGACGCAGCTGTACGCCGTGCTCGCACGTCTCGTCGACCGGGGGCTCGCCACGCGCCGCGACGTTGCGCAACGACACAAGCCCGACAAGCAGCTCTACCGAGCGACCGCTGCGGGGCGCGCCGCCGTCCGCGACTGGCTCGCACGCGACGAGACCGAGCCCGACCCGGACCGGAGCATGCTCATCCTCAAGCTCTTCTTCGGCTCGCAAGGCGACCGCACCGCACTCCGCGCCCAGCTCGCCGACTTTCGCGAGGCCTACGCCCGCCGGCTCGAGCTGTACGAGCACAAGGCGCGCAACCGCACGACCGACGGCGACGACTTCACGTACCTCACTCTCCGCTACGGCATCGCCCGCGCCCGCGCAGCAGTGGACTGGGCCGACGAGGCGCTGAAGGAGCTCGCATGATCCCGATCCTGCTCGCCTCGCTCGCGCTCGCGACACCGATCCGCACCGCCGCCGTCGACGATCCGTGCCTCGACGCCACGCGCGACACCGCCGTCACGATGACGACGAGCGACGGCGCGCACGTCTATGGCGTCGAGAGCGGCACCGGCACGGTCGGCGTCGTACTCGCGCACCAGTTCTTCAGCGACCACTGCGAGTGGACGGGGTTCGCGCACGAGCTCGCAGACGCCGGCTACCGCGCGATCGCGATCGACCTGCGCGGCAACGGTGCATCCTCGGGTGGCGCGCCCGGCCGATACGACCGCGACGTCATCGCCGCTGCAAAGCGCCTCCGCGCGGACGGCGCGACGAAGGTCGTCCTCGTCGGGGCATCGATGGGAGCCACCGCAGTGCTGGTGGCTGCCTCCGAGCTCAAGCCTGCGGCCAACGCCGTCGTCTCCCTCTCCGCCCCAGCGCGCTACCGAGCGCTCGACGCACTGTTTGCCGTCCGCCACTCGCGCGTGCCGGTGCGCTTCCTCGCCTCCCGGCTCGACCAGCCGTTCGCAGGCGACGCGCGCCGGCTCATGCGCGCCTCGGTCGCGAAGGACAAAGCCGTCGCGGTCTATCCGGGCGCACGCCACGGCTCCTCCGTGCTCGATGTGCCGCCCGCTATGGCGCTCGTCCTCGGCTTTATCGCACGTCAGTGAGGATGTCCCGCCAGCGGCTGAAGAGCACCTGGTGCGTGCCGGGCACGACACGCAGCGTCGCGTTCGGCAGCACGTCCGCGTAGTCATCCGCGATCGCCGGCGGGCAGACGTCGTCCGCGTCGCCCCACCACAGCGTGACCGGGGCGCGAACGTCGGCCGGCGAGAAATCCCACGGACGGCCGAGGTACGCGAGCTCGCGCGCGAGCCAGAGCCCGCCGTGCCGAAACGACTCCACCCGGCCGCGCGCATACGCGCCGTCGCTCGCCGGGTCGCCCGTCGGCGGCGGCGGGCGCCTCCCCCACGCTTCGAGGCCACGCGCGGCGATCCACGGCGACACCCGCGCGACCCGCATCGTCCGGCGCACCGTCGGCGAGAGCATGGAGGCGAGCTCCGGTCGCGGCATCGCGCCCACCAGCGCCACCCGGCGAACACGCGAGCCCGCCACCGCAGCGACGGCGAGTGCGTGCGGCCCACCCGCCGACCAGCCCACGACGGAGAACGGCCCGTCGGGCACCGCCGCGAGGACTTCCTCCGCACAGGAACGCAGCGACCGCCGCCGCACGGCCGGTCCACAGCGGTCGACCGCGAGCAGCCGCACGCCGAGCTCCGCGGCGATCGAGTCGTCCGGGTGGCGCGAGAGGCGGGAGTCGCCGCCGCCGTGCATGTACACGACGACCGTGCCGTCGGGTGCCCCGACGTCGTCGACGATCAGCGGACGACGAGTGTCGCGCGCATGCCGCGCGCCCGGTGATTTGCGATCGAGCACCACAACGAGTATCGCCCCGGCAGCAGCTTCACCGTTAGCTCCGCACGCGAGCCGGGAGCGACAACCTGTGTGCCGGCGATGTGACGCGCGCCGAGCCGCTGGAGCCGCAGGTCGTGCAGGTCCTGCCCGAAGTTCGCGAGCTCGATCACCGCCTGGCCCGCAGGCAGGCGCGTGCGCGAGAGTGAAAACGAGAACTCGTTCGCGACGACCTGCATGCGCGCCGGGGCCGCGCCGCCGAGGGCGATCGTCCCGACGAGCACGGCGGCGAGCGCCTTCACTTGACGAGCTGCGGCCGCGCGAACTTGCCGGCGCCCGGAATCACGCGCGCCGCGTCGAACGCGAGCCACTGTTCGAGCAGCGCCGCGTAGACGCCGCGGAAGTCCGACGTGGCGCGCACGTTGCCGTCCTTGTCGAGCCCGGAGGTGAGCCCGGGAAACTCGCCGACCTGCGTCCCCGCGGCGCGCGTGCCGATCAGGAACCCGGCGCCCGCGGCGCCATGATCAGTCCCACCGGAGCCGTTCTCCTTCGCGCGTCGACCGAACTCCGACCAGACGAGCGTCAGCACGCGATCCGCAACACCGCGCGCTTCGAGGTCGCGCTGGAAGGCGAGCAGCGATGCCGCGGTCAGCGTCAGCGCCGGGCCGAGCGCAGTGATCTGTGCGGCGTGCGTGTCGTACTCGCCGGTCGCCTCGAGGGCGACGCAGCGCAGCGGCAGGCCGGCGCCGATCATCGCCGCGAGCCCCTGCAGCCGCTTCGGGAACTGGTCGTTGCCGGCCGGGTACGCCACGGGCGGCGCGGCACCCGACCTGCCGGAGAACGGCGCCAGCTGCCGGCGCAGCCGGTCGGCCTGCTTCGTCACGTTCGCGACCGAATGCATCGCCGGATCGGGCTGGTGGGCCGCGCCAATGCCGCCGAGCGCGTCGAGCATCCGGTCCTGCACCTCGCCCCAGACCCCGGGCACCCAGAAGTCGTACTGGTCGGGGCCGTCGATCGCCGCGACCGGGACCTTCGCCGTCGCCAGCGTCGGCTGCAGCGACCCGGTGAGCGAAAGCCCCTGCAGCGGGTTGTCGGCTGCGCCCGCCGCGTCGAGGTAGCGGCCGAGCCACCCCGTCAGCAGACGCGTGTCGGTGGCGCCGACCTCCCAGAAGTGGCGCGACGTGAAGTGCGATTGGTCGGGATGGTCGTAGCCGACCGCCGGCAGCACCGTCACCTTGCCCTCGGCATGGAGCTGTGACAGAGGAGTGAGCGCCGGATGCCAGAGCAGGCGGCTGTCCTCGGCGAACGGCGTCCCGCCCGTGACGGCGAGCCGCGGCCTCAACTGCCGGTAGAGCGGGTCGCCGTCCGGATAAAGCATCGACAGCGCGTCGGCGCCACCTTGCAGGAAGACCGTGACGAGGATCGGCTGCTGCGTCCCCGAGGCTGCAGCGGCGATGCCCTCGTCGAAGAGCTGCAGCCGCCCCGCGCCGTAGACCGACAGCGCGAGCCCGAGGGACCGCGCGACGAACGAGCGTCGCGTCATCCCCGTCCCGGCCGGCATCGGCATGCCCGGCTCGATCGCCGGCAGGCCCCGCCCGGCGGTCGCGCGGAGCACGGCCGCGCGCGAGCACTCGTCGCACGAGATGCGGCTCACGACGTCTGCACGTCCGGTGAGACGGCGATGAGATGTCGCAGCGCGTTCTCGATCAACGCGGGGTACTGCTTGAGCTTCCACTGCTGGTTGCCCGCGTCCTTGAGCGCCGCGTGCGTGAAGTGGAGCAGCGCGTAGCGCGTGCCTTCCGAGAGCTCTGGGTTGTGCCAGAACGCGAGCGCGTGCGCGAGTAGGCCGCGCGCGTCCGACGGCAGCCCGGCCGGCGGCTTCGCCGGATCGAGGCGGAAGTCGTTCAGCAGCCGCTGCACCCCGATCCAGCGGCCGCGGTACGTCGCGGTGTCGAGCCAGCGGCTGTCGTCCCAGCCGGCAACGTTCGGCGGATAGAAGAGCTGCTGACCGGCGATCCGCCCGATCCAGGCCCAGTCGGTGGTGGTGACGCCCGCACCGAGCCGGCGCAGCAGTCCGGCCTGATGCACGATCGGCGGCTTGACCATTCGCGGGCCTGCGATCAACGCCGGGTGCTTCAGGATCGCGCGCACGACGGGCGCAACCTCGTGACCCGGGCGGTACAGCGCCTCCAGCCCGGCGACCGTCGCCGCGTCCGGGTCGACCGGCACGAAGTAGCTCCACAGCTTGCGCACGAAGAACGACGCATGCTGCGGGTGCGTGACACAGAGCCGGCACGCGTCCTGCCAGTCGAAGTCGCCCGACTTGCGGAAGACGGTCTTGCGGCCCGCGTCGTGCTCCTTCGCGTCGAAGCGGAAGTTGTAATCGCCGCGCCCGCGGCTCCACGAGTTCGTCCAGCCGGTGAGCGAGCGCGCCTGCTCGCGCACGTCGCGCTCCGTGTAGGCGCCGCGGTCGGCGCCGAGCGTGAACAGCTCCATCATCTCGCGCGCGTAGTTCTCGTTCGGCGAGCCCTTCTCGTTTTCCGTCCCGTTGAGCCACTTCAACATCGCCGGGTCTTTCGTCACGTCGACCAGCAGGCGGTGGAACGAGCCGAGTGCGTGGAAGCGGAAGAGGTCGTTCTGGCGCAGCATCAGCGCCTGGCTGCCGACGCCGTCGTTCGACGTCGCGAACCAGTCGTGCCAGACGAGCGTCATACGCTCGATCAGCGGGCGCGAGGTGCGCACCATCCGGTCGAGCCACCAGCAGTGGTCGTGGCCCCACGCGTCCGCCGGCGCGAGCTTGCGGCCCTTGTCGTCGTGCGGCCGCGGGCCGATCAGGCGCTCGGGGCCGGGCTCGAGCAGCGAGCGCACCGCGCCGTCGAGGCCCTTCTTGGCGAGCGCCTCCGCCTCACCCCTCCGCGGCCCGAAGCCGGCACGCCAAAGCAGCCGCTCAGCCTGCGGCACACCGAAGTGACCCCGGTAGGCGGGCACTCCCACGACCAGTACGTCGGTTTCGCCGCCGTCGCGCCGAATCCCTCAGCCGAGGTGCTTGACGAGCAGCACGCGTGACTCGCCCGCACCGTCGTAGCTCTCGTCGACGCGCTCGACCTCGAAACCCAAAGCGCGGTGAAAGTCGACCGACCGCTCGTTCACCGGCGAGGTGACGGCGCGCACCGTCGACCTCGGCCGGACAGCCGCGAAGAAGCGCTCGTAGAGCTCCCGCCCGAGGCCAGCGCCGCGATGCGCGGGGTTGACGCCGACAAAGTGGATATACGCCTCGTCGTCGTGCGTCTGCGAGCGGAAGCCGCAGAGAAAGCCTGCAAGCTCGCCATCCTCCTCGGCCACGAACGACGTGTCGCGGAAATGGATGAAGAACAGCTTCGGCAGCATCGCCGCCATCTCGCGGCCGCCCCACCACTCGTCGACGACCGCGATCACGCGTGCGTAGTCCTGTGGCTCGGCATGCCGGATCTCCACGGCGCGCACCCTACTTGACAGATCGCCCTCGAAAGGTTACTTTCGAAAGATGTCTTTCGATAGCTCACTCACCTTGACCGATCCCCGCGCGATGCGCGCCCTCGCCCATCCGACACGCCTCGCACTGCTCGACCACCTGCATGCAGCCGGCCACGGGACGGCGACGGAATGCGGCGCTGCCGTCGGGGACAGCCCGTCGTCGTGCAGCTACCACCTGCGCGCGCTCGCCAAGTGGGGGTTCGTCGAGGAGGCCGAGGGCGGCGTCGGCCGCGAGCGTCCGTGGCGCCCCACCGCGGCGCGGATCGAGTTCGACGGCGAGGGTCTGGAGGCGACGGTGCTCCGCGACGAGCTCGTCGGCCGCCAGCAGGAGCGCCTGCGCAACGCCCTCCGGCGCGAGCACGAGCTGCCGCGGGTCTGGCGGCGCGCGACGCAGACCTCGGCGGCGACGGTGTCGCTCACGCCGTCGGAGCTCGCCGAGCTCGGCGAGCGCTTCGAGGCGCTGCTCGACGAGTTTCGGGGCCGCGCCGCGCGGCGCGGCACCCGCGACGTCGTCGTCTCGTTCGGCGCGGCCGCGGAGCCGTAGGCTTGACGGAGGCTCACAGGGAGCGGAGGCCCCGGCTTTGCCGGCGCCGGAGCGGGAGTCAGCCGTGAGCCAGCTCCGGGACAAGCGGATCTCTGCGCTGCTGGTCGCGGAGGTCGTCTCGTCGCTCGGCACGCAGATGACGTGGCTCGCGCTGCCGTGGTTCGTGCTCCGCACGTCGGGCTCGCCGCAGCGGATGACGTGGGTGATCATCGCCGAGATCCTCCCGGTCGCCGTGCTCGGCTTCTGGGGCGGCGCGATCGCCGCGCGGGTCGGTACTCGCCGCACGATGCTGGTCTGCGACCTCGCGCGCGCGCCGCTGCTCGCCGCGATCCCCTTGCTGCACGAGATCGGCGCGCTCTCGTTGCCGGCGCTGCTCGCGCTCGTCGCCGCGAGCGGCGTCTTCCTCGCCCCCTACTTCGGCGTTCAGCGGGCGGTCGTACCCGAGCTCGTCGGTGAGGAGCACGCCGACGTCGCGCGTCTGACGGCGCTCTTCCAGGCCGCGAGCCGGCTCACCATCTTCCTCGGGCCGCCGACCGCCGGCGTCCTGATCGGCACGATCGGCACGGCGCAGATCCTCTACGTCGACGCGGCGACGTACCTCGTCTCGTTCGCCCTGATCGGACTGTTCGTCGATCCGCCCGCAGTGGCGCTGCCGCCGGACGAACGGAGCGTGCTCGCCGGCGCGCGCTTCCTCTTCCGTGACCGGCTGCTCCGCGTCTGGACGCCCGCGTTCACGCTGCTCGACGTCGGCTGGCAGCTCCTGTTCGCCTCGCTGCCGGTGCTGGTCGTCACACACTACGGCGCGAGCCCGCACATCCTCGGCTGGCTGTTCGGAGGGCTCGGCGGCGGTGCGATCGTCGGCGCGCTGGTGGCGCTCCGCATCGCCCCGCGCCTCGATCCGCTGACGCTCGGACCGGCCGCGTTCGTCTGTCAGATGGCGTCGATGTGGGTGCTCGCGATTCCGGCACCATGGTTCGTGCCGATGGCCGCGATGGTCGCGGGCGGCTTCTGCATGTCGCTCGTCAATTCGCCGATCCAGGCGCTGATGATGCTGCGGATCCCGCGCCACCTGAGGCCTCAGGCGATGGCGAGCTTCGGCGTCTTCAATTGCGTCGGCTCCCCGATCGGGCTGATCCTGGCCGGGGTCGCGCTCGCGCACTACGACGCGCGGGCAGTCCTCGCCGTCGTGCTGTCTATGCAGACGATCGCGATCGCCACGATCGTCGTCAGCGCGATCGTGGAGCGCAGCTCGCTCCGCGCCGCCGCGGCGATCGTTTAAGCTGCCGCGCGTGTTGACAGGCGATTACGTCCGTCGCGGCGCCGCCGAGTTCATCGGCACCTTCGCGCTCATCTTCGTCGGCGCCGGCTCGACGTTGTACGCGCAGTCGCTGACGGACATCGCTCTCGCGCACGGCCTCGTGATCGCGGTGTTCGTCTCCGCGCTCGGCTTCATCTCCGGCGGCCACTTCAACCCAGCCGTCACGCTCGGCTTCGTCATCACCCGGCGCATCGCCACCCCGCTCGCGATCTTCTACTGGCTCGTGCAGTTCGGCGCGGCCGCGCTTGCCGCGCTCGTGCTGAAGCTCGTACTGCCGACTGCGCTCGAGGACCGCACAGGGCTCGGCGCCCCCGCGCTGGGCGGCGGAGTCGGCGCGGGGGCCGGGGTCGTGATCGAAGCGATCCTGACGTTCTTCCTCGTCTTCGTCGTCTTCGCGACCGCGGTCGACCCGCGCGGCGCGTTCAGGCAGATCGCCGGCCTGGCGATCGGCCTCACGATCACGCTCGACGTCCTGATGGGCGGCGTGCTCACCGGCGCGGCGATGAACCCCGCGCGCGCGTTCGGCCCGCAGCTCGTCGGCGACCACTGGACCAAGGGTTGGGTGTGGTACGTCGGACCGCTCGCGGGCGGTGTGATCGCCGCCTCGCTCTACGAGCTGCTCTACCTCAGGCCAACGGAGCCGCAGCCCGTCGGCCCGCCCGAGACGGGCGTCCTGGAGGAAGCTCCGGGCGAAGCGGCGACCGGGTAGATTCCGGCCCCGATGCTGTCGACGTCTCTCGTCGTCGCCGGGTTGTCGACCGGGCACAAGATCGGCCTGGCGTCGATCGGCGGCGCCTTCATCGTCTTCGCGCTCGTCTCGTCGTTCGTGCTGCCGCAGCGCAACCCGAGCTTCCCCGGTCGCGGCGTCGGTTGGTACGTCTTCCTCGGCACGCTCTTCTTCGCCGCGATGATGGCCGCGGTCATCATCTTCGGCCGCGAGAAGAAGGAAGCGGAGGCGGCCGCAGGTCCCGACCCGGGCAAGGTCGTGTTCACGAAGACGGCGAACCCGAGTTGCAGCGGCTGTCACACGCTCAAGGACGCGGGCGCGTCGGGCACCGTCGGCCCGAACCTCGACCAGCTGAAGCCGTCGTTCGAGGTCGTGAAGCTGCAGGTGGAGAAGGGCGGCGGCGCGATGCCGTCGTTCCAGGACAAGCTGACCGCGCAGCAGATCGACGACGTGGCCAAGTACGTCTCGGACGTCGCGGGAAAATAACGCCTCCCTAGATGTGCGAAACCCGCCCGGGGGAGGGGCGGGTTCGCCGCAGTCACGTCAGTTCGCCGGTTGGGGGGATTACTAAAGGGGAGCCGGCAAGCGGATGGTGCAGGAGGACCCCCCTGGCTGCCATCACCCCGATGGGTGATCTTCGCGCCGCTGCGCTCAAGAGAGCGGAGAAGGAGGGATTCGCACCCTCGAGGCAGGGATTTCCCCACCTAACGCCTTAGCAGGGCGCCGCCTTCAGCCACTCGGCCACTTCTCCGGAGGCGGCATCGTAGCCGTCCCTTTTCCGACGCGAAAGCCCGCGCGGGCGGGCTCTCGACGAGGCGGAGGGAGAGGGATTTGAACCCTCGATGCACCTTTCGGCACATACGCGATTTCCAGTCGCGCTCCTTAGACCGCTCGGACACCCCTCCGCGGTCAGCGGAGGGTAGCCGCGGCCGTGCAAAGCGGGCGGCGCCTCCCCTCTCTCGGCGCCGCCCGCCCGCGTGACCCCAGTCGTGTCCCCCGTGCCAACCCTCACCGCTGTCGCTAACAGCGCCCTAACACGCAGCCTTACTGCGACCTGACTGCGTGTTGTCGCTCAGCGCGACTCGTCCCTATCCTCGGAGCAGTACCTGCCCGGCCCCTTCCCCGCCTGCCGAAGGGGCCGGGTCAGGTCGCTGCCGCAAGCGTCTAGAAGTCGAGCTGGCTGCCGACGTAACTGAAGACGTTCTGGATCTGCGGCCCGAGGACCAGCAGGGCTGCGATCACGACGACCGCGATGAGTGCCAGAAGAACGCCGTACTCGGTCATCGTCTGACCGTCTTCGCGCCGAAGCTCAATCCGCGCCAGCTCGAGCCAATGCCGCAGTTCCATCTTGAAAAGTCCTTTCGATCGGGGGAAGTGCTCGCGCTCATGTAGGAGCACACCGCGCGACCGCTCCATTCACCTTCCGGTAGCGGAGCCAGGACCTTCCGGGGACCGGGCCGAAAAACCCTCGATCGAGGGACGCCTACTGGAGCGCGCGCCAGGCGGCGAGCGCCGCAAGCTTCTGGTCCTCGGCCCAAGGCGGCCCGAGCTCGCGTCGCAGCTGGTCGATCTCGCCGTGCTCCTGGATCGACCGCTTCGGGACGGCGATCGCGTCGAGCCCGCACGACGCCGCGGCACGAAGCAGCGCACGCTGGTAGAGCCGTCCCTCCGCCGCGTGTACGAGCGCGTGCGACTTGAGGATCGACTCGAGCGGTGCTTCACCCGACGCACCGGTCACGACCGCGCACGAACGCACGAGGGCGCCGAGTTGAGCTGCCTCGCGCACCGCGCCGGCTACCGCAAGCTCCGCTTGCTTCGTCGCGATTCGCTCGGCGGCTTCGATCAAATCGACCGCGGCATCAGGTTGCAGCGAGCGCGCCGCGTGATACGCGTTCTTCCTGACGCGTCCGGCGGGGTCGCCGAGCTCGGCACGGCTACGAAGGACGACCTCGGGGCGGGTGACTCTCCCGGCCACCACGACCAGTGCTGCCCAGCCTGTGTGCGCGCGACAGCCCAGCGACGCAACCCGCTCATCACCGGACAAGGGTTGAGCGGAGGGGGAGGGATTTGAACCCTCGATCCGCCTAACGACGGATAACGGTTTTCGAGACCGCCGCATTCGACCGCTCTGCCACCCCTCCGATCGGGCCACAGGGTAGCTGCCGGTCGGTCGCGCCTAATCGTTGATGCGGGCGATCAGCTCTTCGCGCTTGAGCACGCGCACGCGATGCGACGAGCGCGCGAGGCGCACCTCGAAACCCGCGTCGCGCGGGAAGAGCACCTTGTCGCCCGGCTCAATCGCGGCCACGTCCGGCCCGACGGCGGCGACGATGCCGCTCCGGACCTGCGCCGCCTCGTTCGCCGGCACGATCAGCCCGCTCGGCAGCTCGGACTCGTCGAGCGGCTCGACGACGAGGTAGTCGTCGAGTGGTTCGAGGCTGACGTCGGTCATCGGATGCCCATCGAGCACGTATTTCACGATACTCGCTTCGTGCGTGTTGGTCGCGTCGACGTCCCCGTGACGAACCCCGACAAGCCGTTCTTCCCCGCGCGCGGGCTGACGAAGCTCGACCTCGTTTCCTACTACGTCCACGTCGCGCCGTTCGCGCTGCCGCACATCCGGCGCCGCCCGTTTCACATGAAGCGCTTCACCGGCGGGGTCGACGGCGAGTTCTTCCACCAGAAGCGCGTGCCGGCAAACCACCCGGACTTCGTCGACGAGGTGTTCGTGCAGTTCCCGAGCGGCCACTCGACGGTTTTCGCGGTGCTCGACGACGCGGCCGGGCTCGCGTGGGTCGCGAACCTCGGCTGCATCGAGCTGCACACCTGGCACTCGCGCGTGCCCGAGATCGAGGTCCCGGACTACCTGCTCATCGATCTCGACCCGACGACCGACGGGCAGTGGCCGTTCGTCCGCGAGATCGCGCTCGTCGTGCGCGACGTGATGGACGAGCTCGGGCTCCGCTCGTACCCGAAGACGTCCGGCTCGACCGGCCTGCACATCCTTGCGCCGATCAAGCGCGAGCTGGCGTTCCCCGACGTGCGTCGCTTCGCGAAGGCACTCGCGGAGGAGGTCGAGCGCCGCATCGACGACCAGGCGGTCGCGACGACGACATGGCGCGTCGCCGACCGCGTCGGCGTCTTCGTCGACTTCGGCCAGAACGCGCGCGACCGCACGATCGCATCCGCGTACTCGGTCCGCCCCACGCCTGACGCGCGCGTCTCGGCGCCGCTGCGCTGGGGCGAAGTGGCGGCCGTCGAGCCGGAGGCGTTCACGATCGAGACAATGCGTGCGCGCCTCGAACAGGCCGGCGACCCGATGCACGGCATGTGGAGGAGCCCGCCTTCGCTGCGCACGCGCTTCGCGAAGCTCGGGCTCGAGGCGCGCGCCTAGGCGAAGAGCGCCTCCACCCCGGTCGCGCTGGGGTCGCGCGGCGGGCGGACTTCCCGCCACGTGCAGTCCTCCGGATCCTTGTCGTCGCGCCAGCGGATGAACTTCGTGCCGTGCCGGAAGCGGCTGCCCTGCACCTTGTCGTAGCGCACCTCGACGACGAGCTCGTGGCGCACCGCAGACTGCTCGAGCTCGCCGCTGCCCCACCGGTTCGGCTCGGAGAAATGCGCGTCCGCCGCCTCGTCGACGAGCGGCAGCACGCGCTTCGCGACCTCGTCGCGCATGCGCGCCCCCACCGCACACGTGCCAACGTAGTCGACGCCGCCGTCTTCGCGGTAAAGGCCGAGCAGGAGCGTCGCGATCGCGCTGCGATCGGCCTTCCAGCGCACGCCGACCACCACGCAGTCCGCGGTGCGGTGCTCCTTGATCTTCACCACCGCCTCGCGTGAACCGGGCCGGTACGGCAGGTCGAGGCGCTTCGCGATTACGCCGTCGAGCCCGAGCGCCTCGAACCGGTCGAGCCACCCCCGCGCGTCGGTGAGGTCGCGCGTCGCCGGCGAGAGGCGGAACCCCTTCAGCGCGTCGACACGCGCGCGCCGCTCGGCGAGGGGCAGCTTCCAGACGGGCTCGCCGTCCCAAACGAGCACGTCGAAGACGACGTACTCCGCCGGGATCTCGGCCGACAGCTTGCGCACCCGTGACTCGGCGGGATGCAGGCGAGTTTGCATCGAGTCGAAGTCGAGCGCGCCGTCGCGCGCGATCACGATCTCGCCGTCGAGCGCCGAGCGCGGCGGCAGCAGCTCACCGAGCGGCCGCAGCTCCGGGAAGTACCGCAGCAGCGGCCGTTCGTTCCGCGACCAGAGCGCGAGCTCGCCGCCCGCGTTCTCGAGCACGCCGCGGAAGCCGTCCCACTTCGGCTCGTACTGCCAGCCGTCGCCCGCCGGCAGCTCGCGCACGAGCTCGGCTTCCATCGGCGGGAACGGGACGATCGCGGCGGGCACGACACGCAGACTAGGCTCTCGCACATGACACGCGTGGCGGTGACCGGCATCGGCGCGGTGACGCCGCTCGGACTGGACGTGCCGTCGACCTGGCGTGCCGCCCAGGCGGGCGAGAGCGGCATCGACTGGATCTCGACCTTCGACACCGAGGGGCTGCCCGTGCGCGTCGCGGGCGAGGTGAAGGACTTCGACCCGAGCACGGTCGTTTCGGCGAAAGAGGCGCGGAAGCTCGAACGGAATGTGCTGCTCGGGGTCGCGGCCGGGCGCGAGGCGCTGGACGACGCCGGCCTCAACGGCTTCGACCCGGCGCGGGTCGGGATCATCTTCGGGTCGGCGATCGGCGGCGTGCCGGGCATCCTCGAGCAGGCGGACACGCTGCGCGAGCGCGGGCCGAGCCGCGTGTCGCCGAACTTCCTCCCGAACGTGCTCGTGGACTCCGTCTCGGGTCAGCTCGCGATCTCGCTCGGCATCACCGGCCCGAACTACGCCATCGTGTCGGCGTGCGCGACCGGCTCGCACGCTGTCGGCGAGGCCGCCGAGATGATCAAGCGCGGCGCCGCCGATGCGGTGCTCGCGGGCGGCACCGAGTCGTGCATCGTCCCGTTGATCCTCGCGGGTTTCACGGCGATGCGAGGCCTCGCCGCCGAGAACGAGCACCCGCCGCGCGCCTCGCGCCCGTTCGACGCGACGCGGGCGGGGTTCGTGATGTCGGAGGGCGCCGGTGCGCTGCTGCTCGAGGACTGGGAGAGCGCGGAGCGCCGCGGTGCGGAGATCCACGCCGAGGTGCTCGGCTACGGAGCCTCCAACGACGCGCACCACATGGCGCAGCCGGAGCCTGAGGCGCTCGGCGTCGCGGCGATGATGCGCGGCTCCCTCGAGCGCGCGGGCGTCGAGCCCGAGCGCGTCGGCTACATCAACGCGCACGGCACCTCCACCCCGCTCGGCGACCTCGCCGAGACGCGCGCGATCAAGGAGGTCTTCGGCGAGCATGCGCGCGAGCTGGCCGTCTCGTCGACGAAGTCGATGATGGGCCACACGTTCGGCGCCGCGGGCGCGATCGAGGCGATCATGTGCGTGCTCGCCCTGCGCGACGGCGTGCTGCCGCCGACGATCAACTACCGCGAGCCGGATCCCGAATGTGATCTCGACTACGTGCCGAACGAGGCGCGGCAAGCGCAGGTCGACGTCGCGCTCTCGAACGCGATGGGCCTCGGCGGGCACAACGGGTGCGTTCTGCTCGGCCGGGCTGCTTAGTCTCCGACGACTTCCGCCGTCAACTCGGCGACCGACCCCAGCACGACGTCTGCCTCAGCGAGCGCATCGCCGCCGGGCGGGAAGTGCACGTTCGGGACGGCAATCACCCGCATCCCCGCCGCCCTTGCCGAGCGGATGCCGTTGTGGGAGTCCTCGACGGCCGCGCAACGCGACGGCTCGACGTCCAGCCGGCGCGCGGCCTCGAGATAGACGTCGGGCGCCGGTTTGCCGCGCGCGACCTCCTCAGACGACACCGCGATGCGCACCACCGCCGCGAGGCCCGAGGCGCGCAACACGACGTCGATCAGCTCGGCGTTCGACGACGACGCGATCGCGACCGGCCACCGTGCGGCGATCGCGCGCACCGCTTCGACCGCGCCGGGAATCAGCGGCGGCGCTTCGCCGTAGCGCTCGAGCATCCGCTCGACGACGGCCGCGTTGATCTCCTCGGGCGTGCCGGGGACGCCCAGCTCCGAGGCCATGTACGCCGACCACTCGAGCGAGCTCATGCCCATCATGTCGCGCGTCGCGCGCTCGGTGTAGTTACCGCCGCTCTCGCGCGTGTACGCGGTGCGGACCTCGTCCCACACATGCTCGGAGTCGACGATCACGCCGTCGAGGTCGAAGACGACCGCCTGGATCACACGGACTCGTAACCGCGGTGGACGTAGACGAGCGACGTGGCTTCGGTCGACAGCTCGAGGCTCAGGATCTCGCCGACGAAGAACGTGTGGTCGCCGGTGCGGATCTCGTCCACGGTCCGCGCCGTCAGCCAGCCGACCGCACCGACCAGCAGGCGTGGGTCGTCCTCGCGCACATCGATCCCGTTCCAGAGGGCGATCGGCGGCACGCCGCGCGCGAAGTGCTGCGCGAGGTGCGCCTGCTCACCGGAGAGAATCGACACGCCCCACTCCCCGGCGTCGCGCAGCAGCTCGTGCAGCGACGCCTCGAGCGCGATCGAGATGCCGACGAGGCGCGGCTCCAGCGAGAGCGAGACCAGCGACGAAACAGTCAGGCCGGCGCGGCGGCCCTCGACCTCCGCGACGACGACCGAGACGCCCGCGGGCCAGCTGCGGAACAGGGATCGCTGCTCGGCTCCGCGCTCCTCCACGCCGGCGAGCCTAGACCGGTCAGCTCAGTTCGCGCGGCACTGGCGATCACCGAGGTCGGTGATCAGCTGGTTCTGCTCGAGGTCGACGGTCTTGTCGTAGGCGCCGGGCGCCAGCGCCTGCCACATCACGTCGGGCGTCACACCGGGGCCTTCGACGGTCGCGCGGTACTGGGTGCCCTTGCCTGCCGGGTGCGATCCGTGCGGGTTGAACGAGTAACAGAACGCGCCTGTGTGGGTGTGGGTGAGGAAGCTGTTCTCGCGCCTCCACCCCTGGCCGTAGACCGAGTCGTACGTGTCGACGTAGATGTTGCGCCCGTACGCGTCAAGCGGAACGCCGGAGCTGGTCGAGCGGAAGCCGAAGACGGGCTGGTCGGCGTAGGTGAACGTCCCGAAGAGATGATCCCACTGGTGCCACGCCCAGTCCGTGTCGATCTGCAGGACGGGCACTGCGCCGCGCCAGTGCGAGAGGCGCAGCTCCCACGCGGCCTGCGCGAAGTTGGGCACGACGCCGTAGTTCGGAAGCCCGCGCTGCCACGACTGGAGCGCCCAGTACGAGCCGTCGGACGCCTTGCACGCGGTCACTGACCACGCGAGCGCCGGGCCGTCGTACTTGGTGCATGCGTTGCGGAACGTCTTCCAATAGTCGCGGTGGTACTTGCCCCAGCCGCCCGCGTAGTCGAGCCGGAACGAGATCTGCGCGCGCGCCGTCGTCGGCGCGAGCGCGTTCACGGCACCCCATGCGAGCACGTGCTTGCGCTTCCCGCCGGCCGTGTAGGTGATCAGGGCTTCGCCGTTGCGATTCACCTTCAAGGACACGCCGTGGGCGTTGCGGTCGATCAAGTCGGAGGCACGCGCAGTGGACGCCCCCAGAAGGGACGCCGCGAGCACCGCAACCACGACCAACACGAGCACCTGCCGCACGCTCACCTGTTTCGGCGCACGCAGCCGACAGCCGAACCCCTGAAAAGAGGGAAGCCGCTGATAGCTTCGACCCTCCTTGACCCGGCGCGACCTCATAGAGCTTGCCCTCACAGCGGTCTCGGTCGCCGTCGCGGCAGTGTCCCACTTCGCCGGCGTGACCGATGTCGTCACGTTCGGGCTGACTGCCGCAGCGCTCGCGTTGCTGGCACGCACGGTCGGAACCGCGACCGAGCAGCTCGGCGCGCGGCTCGGGTCGGGTGGGGCGAGCGTCGTTCAGTCGGCGCTCGGCAACCTGCCCGAGCTGTTCATCGCGCTGTTTGCACTGAACAAGGGGCTGGTCGACGTCGTGCAGGCCGCTCTCGTCGGCTCGATCCTCGCCAACAGCATCCTCGTCCTCGGACTGGCCTTCTTGGTCGGTGGGCTACGCCACGGGAGGCAGCGCTTCGACTCGTCGAGAGCGAGAACCGTGTCGATGCTGACCCTACTCGCGGCGGCGACGATGGCAATCCCGTCCTTCGCCCACGAGTACCACGCACCAGCGGCGGTGCACGCCGAAGCGCTCTCGCTCGTCTGCGCGGGTGTTCTGCTGACCGTGTTCGTCCTGACGCTCCCGGGCTTCCTGCGGAGCGGCATGAGCGAGGAGCACGCGCCCGCCCGCTGGTCGACGGTTGAGACCGCGGCTGTGCTCGCCTGCGCGGGTGCCGCCGCCGCGCTGACGTCGGACTGGTTCGTCTCGGCGCTGACACCGGCCATTCACACGCTCCACATGAGCGAGGAGTTCGCCGGGCTCGTCATTGTGGCCATTGCCGGCAACGCCGTCGAGAACGTCGTCGGCATCCAGCTTGCGGCCCGGAACCGCCCGGACTTCGCGATCGGCGTGATCGTCAACTCATCGCTCCAGATCGCGCTGGCGCTGACGCCGGTGCTCGTCCTGGTGTCGCTCCTGTTTGCGACCCACCTGACCCTCGTCTTCCCGACACTCCTCGCGCTTGTGCTGCTGATCGCCGGCGTGCTCGGCGCAGTCATCGTCAACGACGGCGAGTCGACCTGGGAGGAGGGCGCTGTACTGGTCGGCTTCTACGTCGTGATCGCCGCGTCATTCTGGTGGGGCACCTAGGCGACGGTCGCGCCGGTGAGCGTGATCAGATCCTGCGGCCGTAGCTCGACCTGCAGGCCGCGCTTGCCCGCGCTCACCAGGATCGTCTCCCAGTCGAGCGCCGACGCGTCGAGGACCGTCGGCAGACGACGCCGCTGGCCGAGCGGGCTGATGCCGCCGATGACGTAGCCGGTCGCCCGCTCAGCCTCCGCCCGGTCGGCCATCTGCGCCCGCTTGCCGACGCTGCGCAGATCGAGCCGGCGATCGGCCGGGACGACGTAAGCGCGAAGCACGCCGTCGTCCGAGACGACGAGCGTCTTGAAGAGCTGCCCCGGCGGCCGGCCGAGCGCCTCGGCGACCGCCGCCGCGTAGTCGCCGTCCCCCACGTCCACCCCTTCGTACTCGTGCAGCGTGAACTCGACGCCCGCCGCCTCGAGCGCCCGCACCGCCGGCGTCATTCCGCAAGCTCTTCCGCGAGCAGGGAGAGCGAATAGACCCGCCAGGCGAGATCGACGTCGGCGACGAGGAACAGCGCCGCCTCGCGCGCGACGGGCAGCTCACGCACCCGCAGCACCAGCGCGTCGAGCGCGCTGCCCAGTTCCTTGCGCCGCTCGTCGCTGTAGAGGTCGGTCGCGAGCGCCTTCACAGCGCGGTCGTCGATCCCGAGCTCCCGGTGGGGATCGCCTCCCGCCGCGACGAGCAGCAGCGCTCGCCGTCGAGCGGCGTTGAGCTCCGCATCGTCGATCTCGACGGCCAGGCCGGCGACGTACGCGAGCACGGGCAGCGGGTCGCCGAGCTCGCCGCGATCGACGCGCGCGAGCAGTTCATCCAGCCCTGCCGGCTCATCCACGGCTGGCATCATCGCGATGTGGACGAGGTGCTCGCGAAGGCAGACGAATGGCGCGAGGCGGGCGAACAGGTTGCGATCGCGACCGTCGTCGCGACGCGGCGAAGCGCGCCCCGGCCGCTCGGCTCCAAGCTGGCGGTCACGTCGCAGGGCCGCATGTTCGGATCCGTCTCCGGCGGGTGCGTCGAGGCCGACGTCGCCGAACGCGCTAAGGAGGTGCTCGCCGGCTCGGAGCCGGAGCTCGTCTCGTACGGCATCGCCGACGACGAGGCGTGGAGCGTCGGCCTACCCTGCGGCGGCGAGATCGACGTCTTCGTCGAGCCGTACGACGGCGCCGAGCCGCTCGATCGCGGCACGCGTTACGTCGTGATCGCCGGCGAAGGCGTGGGCGAGCGCTGGCAGGACGAGTCGCCGAGCCGCACGGAGCTCCGCGAGGAGCAAGGCCGCACCGTTTTCGCGGAGCTGGTGGCGCCGCCGCCGCGGCTGGTCGCAGTCGGCGCGGGTGACATCGCCGAGGCGCTGTGCGCGCTCGCGAAGCCGCTCGGCTGGCGCACGGTCGTCGTCGACCCGCGCGCAGGCCTCGCGACGCGGGAGCGAGTCCCGAGCGCGGACGAGCTCGTGCTGGCGTGGCCGGACGAGATCGACGTCGACGCCGACACGGCGGTCATCTCGCTCGTGCATGAAGAGCGCCTCGACATTCCGGCGCTGAGGGCCGGCGTCGAGGGCGGCGCGTTCTACGTCGGCGCGCTCGGCTCCAAGCGCGCGCAGGAGAAGCGGAACGAGCAGCTCGGGGCGCTCGCCGCGCAGGTGCACGGCCCCGTCGGGATCGACCTCGGCGGCCAGACGCCGGCGGAGATCGCGCTCGAGATCGTCGCCGAGATCCTCTCAGTCCGCACCGGCAAAGCGGCCTAGCGCCACCAGCGCGACACCGACGACGAGCGCCGTCCAGTTGACGGTCGCGCTGAA
>JBKPRG010000049.1:0-15301 GCA_046765815.1 Actinomycetota bacterium | reverse complement strand
ATCCAGGTGCAGCCGAACAACGCGGACTGGCTGTACAACGCCGGGCACGCGGGCGACTGGATCGATCCGATCAGCCACGCGCACATCAACCTCGTGACCGGCCTGACGATGCTTGTCGCCGGCGCGCTCTTCGCTTTGGTGCGGCAGGCCGGCGGGCGGGAGCCGTCGCGGTCGCTGGTCGACACGTGCTTCTGGTCGTTGCTCTGGTGGTCGCTCACGTTCTATGCGGTTGCGCTCTACCTCGGCTTTCACGAGGGCCGGCTCGTCAACGCCGGCCTGAC
The DNA here is from genome assembly GCA_046765815.1 of Actinomycetota bacterium. Lineage (GTDB taxonomy): Bacteria > Actinomycetota > Thermoleophilia > Gaiellales > Gaiellaceae > PALSA-600. The sequence continues at coordinate 15,020 of JBKPRG010000049.1, read as the reverse complement.
ACCGGAGGAGGCCGAGCACGCGACGCCGCTGCATCCGTACCTGATCATGGTCGCGGGGATCGGCATGTTCGCCTCGTTCTGGCTCCTGCTCGGCGTGGTCGCGCGGTCCTTTTGGCGGTCGCGTGGTGCTGCGAGGCCGTTCGTGCTGGCGGGGGTGGGGGCGCTGGCGCTGGGGACGCTGCAGGGGCCGGTGCAGGCGTTCCCGGCCGTCAACGAGCTGCTCGATCGCGGCGGCGACGCCGGCGACGTGATCGTCAACCTGCACGCGCAGCTGAACATGCTCGGCGGCCTGATGGTGATCCTGCTCGGGCTCGCGCTGGTGGCGATGCGGGAGCTTGGCGGCAAGGTCGAGGCGGCGAGCCCGCGTGCCGTCGCGCTCGGCATGCTCGTCTACTACGCGGCCGGGATCGCGTTCGCGGCGCTCGAGGCGCATCGGGTCGCGGACGGCGACACCTTCGCCTCCGCCGTGCGCGCGTTCGAGCCGTGGCAGGCGTTGGTCGCGCTGCCGGCGGCGCTCGCGGTGCTCTACGGGTTCTCGGTCTATGCGCGCACTGCGTGGCGGATGACGGCACTGCGCCGTGCGGAGGGGCGCGACGCGCTCCGCCGCGCGCCGGGCGAGTTCACGGGCCGCATCCCGAACCGTGTCCGGCGTCGCAGCCCGGCCGCCCTCGCCGCGTACGAGCTCCCGCTCGGCGTGATGGGCTTCCCCGGCGTCGGCTGGCTGTTCGCCGGCTTCCCGTTCACCGCGTCGATCCTGCTGCTCGGCGGCCCGGCCGTCACGTGGGCTTTCATTCCGGCCGCGTTCTCGCCGTACGGCACCGGTCCGCTGCGGGGTGTCGGCTGGAAGGCCGAGCTCGTCTGGCTGCCCACGATGGCCCTCGTCTCGAGCGCCCTGCTGTATCGCGCGCACCTCCGGCGGAAGCGGCGGTTCGAGGGCCGTCCTCGTCGGCGGCGCTTCGCCGGCGGCTACCGCACGCGGATCAAGTTCGCGCTCAGCGCGATTGCGCTCCTCTTGATCTCGTTGCCGTTTGTGCCGGCCGTCGCGGGCATCGGCGGCAGTTCGGTGCGTTACAGCTACGAGCCGCGGCTCACGCGCGAGGTCACCGGGCAGTTCGTGCAGACCGCGCGCGGGCCGGTGAAGCTGTTCGCGTGGAGCGATCCGCAGACGTCGTTCCCGCACGACGCGCTGCGGATCCACGCCGGCGATGCGCGGACGCTGCTGGTGCGCTCGGCGGCCGTCGACGCACCGTCCAAGTACCAGCTCTTCGATCTCGACCGCGGCGGGTCGGTTCCGCTGCGCGTCGTGAGGCGCACGGCGACCTCGCTCGTGCTGGCGCTGCCGTCGCGTGTGCGACCGGGCCGGTTCGCGTTTGTCGCGTCGCACGAGGGGATGTTCGGCGGGCGCGACTACAACTACCTCGCGATCGTTCCGCCGGGCGCGGCGACGAGCGCGATCAGCCTCGACGACCGGCGCGCCGCTCCGGCGGTGATCGATGCGCTGCTTCCGCTCGCGGCGGCGCTGGTGGCGTTCCTCTTCGCGGGCAAGCTGGCGCTCTCGGCCGTGCAGCGGCCCGCCGGACAGAAGATCCTCTGGGGGATCGGGTTCCTGTTCTTCGCGATTGCGGCTTCCACGGAGGCGGTGGCGCACCGCGCGGGGTGGAGCCCGGCGCTCTTCCGCACGTACTACCTCGCGGGCGGCGTGCTGACCGTGGCCTACCTCGGCGCCGGCTCGGCGTGGATGATGCTGCGTCCGCGCGTGCGCGACGCGATGCTCGGTGCGCTGGTGCTGGCCTCAGTCGCGGCGGGCGTGGCGATCGCGCTCGCGCCGGTGCACCCGGCGCTGCTCGCCGCCGCCGGGTCGACGAGGCCGCCGTCGAACCATGCGCTCGGCGGTCACGCGTACCTCTGGGCGATCGCGCTCAACTCGTTCGGCACGCTGTTCCTCGTCGGCGGCTCGCTGCTCTCGATCGTCCGGCGGCAGCGCGTTCGGGTCAACGCATGGATCGCGGCGGGCGCGCTCGTCGTCGCGCTGTCGACGGGCCTGTCGCGCGCGGGCACGTACTCACTCGTCTACGCGGGCGAGCTGATCGGCATCTCGCTGATGTTCGCCGGCTTCAGCTTCGCGGGGCGGCCGGCTCCGCGGCGCCAGAAGGTGTCTGACACCTTGAAAGTGTCAGACACCGTTCCGGCGCTCGTGCGCCAGGCGCCGCTGTAGTGCGTAGGCCAGGTACGCGACGATCGCGACGTTCACCGCGATCCCCGCCGCCTTCACGATGCTCGGCTTGTGCACCAGCTCGTAGAGCTCGAACGGGATCAGCAGCGACGTCGCGATCACCGTCAGGTACTCCGCCCACAGCATGTCGAGCCACAGGCCGGCGCCCTCGACGAGCTCCAGCAGCCCGTAGCCGAGCGCGGCGACGCCCGTGATCACGACGGTGCTCGCCCGCAGCCGATGCAGCTTCTCGATGAGGTGGCGCAGGAACGGGCGGTGCGGGTCGAGCTCGAGCTTTCGCATCACGTGGTCGGCGATCCGGCTGAAGTCGCTGCCGACGTGCGTGAGGAGGTAGGCGCCCGCCCCGATCAGGAGCAGCCCGCGGAGAAACCGCTCCGCCGCGATCAGCCTGATGATCCTGCGACTGCGCTTCGGGTCCCCGGCCCTCGCCATCGCGGAACCATCGCAGGTCGGTACCTCGACGTCCCCCGTGGCCGTTGACTAGAGCGTGAACACGATCCGCGAGCAACTCACCGCGCAACTGGAGCAGCTCGAGCGCTATGACCCGCGGCTCCGCCGCGGAGGCGACGCCGAGGACGTCCACAAGTTCAGGGTGGCGACGCGACGAAGCCGGGCCGTCATCCGGGCGACGAAGCCATTGCTCGGCGAGTCCTTGAGCGCGCTCAACGCGGAGCTCAAGTGGCTTGCGGGCGTGCTCGGGCCGGTTCGCGATCTGGACGTGCTGATCGAACGGCTGCGCGCGACCGCCGAGACGCTCGGCGCCGACTTCGGAGGCGCGAACGTGATCGTCAACGCGCTCGTCGACGAACGCCGGCGTCACTACGACGCACTGCGGCAGGCGCTCGACGACGACCGCTACCTCGCGCTGCGCAATTCCTTCGCCGCGACCATTGCATCGCTCCCCGACCTCGACTCGCCCGACGGGCTTCGACCGCTCGCGGCGAGGCCGCTCCGGAAGCTGCGGAAGGCAGCGCGCAAGCTCAGCGACGATCCGGCCGACGAGGACCTGCACAAGCTCCGCATCCGTGCCAAGCGGGCGCGCTATGCGGTCGAGCTGATCGACGACGGCGGCAAGCGCATCAAGCGCTATCTCGACGCGCTCAAGGAACTGCAGGACGTGCTCGGCGAGCACCAGGACGCCGTCGTCGCCGACCAGCACGTGCGCGGGGTCGTCGGCGACACGACGGCTCTTGCAGCGGGCCGCCTCATCGAGCTCGAGCGCCAGCGTCGGCTCGAGCGTCGCTCCGAGTACCCGCGCGTGCTCGCCCGGGCGCTGCGCCGCGGGCGCAAGGCGAAGCTCGGCTAGCTACTTCGCGACGGCTGATCTGCGCGGCGTCGATTTGGCCACGCGCGCTGCGGTTTCGGCAGCTGCGCCGAACCGCAGGATCCGGCCGCCGAAGGCGATCGAGCACACCGCGAACCACGCCCAGCCGAGCGAGAGCCCGGCGATCACGTCCGTGAGCCAGTGCACGTCGAGCAGTACGCGGCTCGCTGCGACGCCGACGGCGACTCCTGCCGCGAACCCGATGAGCACCGCTCGGAACGGGCGCGCGCGGCCGCGCCCAACCAGGAGCGCCACCGTCGCGTAGAAGGCCGCGGAGGTGGCCGAGTGACCGCTCGGGAACGACGGCCCGAGCGTCGCTGCCGCCGGGTTGAAGGTGGGGCGCAGCCGATCCACGAGCCCCTTGACGGTGAGCGTCAATGCCTCCTCGCCGCCCATCACGGCGATGATGAACGGGATGACCCAGATGGTCTTCTCCCTGATCGTTTCCGCAACCGCGAGGACGACGCACAAGACGACCACGACGTAGATGCTCCCAAGCTGAGTGACGTCGTCGAGGAGGTGCGTCGATGTCGGCGAGGCGTTGCGGTTGCCCCATTTAGCAACGCTTTTGTCGATCCCGGCCAAATGCGCGTTGGTGCGCACCAGGTAGGCGAGGGCCCCGAACAGCACGCCGCCGCCGATCACGAGGATCAGCGCCAGCGTGAGCGCAAGTCCCGTCGCGACGCTCGGATCGAGCCGCGCCTTCAGCAGCGCGCGCAGTCTCGGATGCCTGCCGACCGTCTTGCCGACCTTGCGGGCGGTGTCGATCGTCGGAGTCACCTGCGGCGTGGCGATCCGCGGGTAGCGCCAGGCGAGGAGCCCGACGACGAGGCCGACCGTCAGTGCAAGCGCGAAGAGGACGAGTACAGGCATTTGTGAGGCGCTCGGTTTGAACGTGGCGCGTCGGGCATATCCCCCCATCGTCGCACTGGAAACTCATCGCGCCCGACGTTCCGCCCACGCCGACGGCCTGTTGGACTTCCCGGTCATCGACGCCGACGACCGCGGTCCCGCGCAACGGCTTGCCGATTCGCTGGCCAGCCTGCACCCCGCGGTGGTCTTCGTCGTCGTGATGCTCGCCGGCATGGCGATCATCGTGCTGCTCTCGATCGGCCTCGGGTTCCTCATCACCCACGTTGTTGAGCGAGGAAGCGTCGGCGCCGCTGACGAGCGCGTCAACGGCTGGCTCGCCGCGCACCGGACGCCAACGCGGACGGACGCCTCCCTGATCGGTTCGATCATGGCCGGGGGAGTCGTGCTGCCGATCGTCGCCGGCGTGACCGCACTGATCGCAGCAATCTTCCGGCACTGGCGCCTGGCGGCGTTCGCCGTCTTCTCGCTCGCCGTCGAGTCCGGGACCTACCGCGCCACCACGCTCGTCGTGCACTCGCACCGGCCGACCGTCCCGCGTCTCGAGCACCTACCGGTGAACGCCAGTTATCCGTCCGGCCACACCGCTGCAGCGATCGCCGTGTACGCAGGTCTGGCGCTGTTGCTGACCTCCCGGTTCACGAACCCCGCCTTCCGAGTGTTCGCCTGGACGCTCGCCCTGGCCGTGGTCGCGTTCGTCGCGACCGCGCGCATGTATCGCGGCATGCACCATCCCCTCGACACCGCAGGCGGCATCGTCGTGGGCATCGCCGCCCTGATCGTCGTCGTCTTCGCATGTCGGGCAGCCGACGCAGCGGCCCAGCGCCGATGAAGGTCGCCGTCGTCGCGCACGCGCGCAAGACGGTCGGAGGCGGCCTGCCGGAATTGCGCCGCGTGCTCGAGGCCGCGGGGGTCGACGACCCGCTCTGGTTCGAGGTGCCGAAGAGCAAGAAGGCGCCGCCCCAGATCGAGCGTGCGCTCGAGGAAGGCGCGGAGCTCCTCTTCGCATGGGGCGGGGACGGAATGGTTCAGCGGTGCGTCGACGAGCTCGCCGGCTCGTCGGTGCCACTCGCGGTCATTCCCGCGGGTACCGCCAACCTGTTTGCCACAAACCTCGGGATCCCGAAGGACATCGAGCAGGCGGTCGCGATCGGTCTTCGCGGCGAACGCCGCAAGGTCGACGCCGGGCGCCTCAACGGCGAACGTTTTGCCGTCATGGCAGGGGCCGGCTTCGACGCGGTGATGATCCGCGATGCGGGCGGCGGGGTGAAGCAGCGCTTCGGCCGCGCTGCGTATGTGTGGACGGGATCGGAGCATCTGCGCTCGAAGCCGTTCCATGCTGCGATCAAGGTGGACGGCGCCCCGTGGTACGACGGCAAAGCGAGCTGCATCCTCGTCGGCAACCTCGGGAAGCTGTTCGGCGGCATCGAGGTCTTCGAAGACGCACGCTACGACGACGGCAAGCTGGAGCTGGGCATCGTGACGGCGGAGGGGCTGGGGCAGTGGGCTCGGATGCTCGCGCGCGCAGTCGTCGCGACGCCGAGCACGTCCCCCTTTGTGCAGACGACGAAGGCGCAGCGGATCAAGGTGAAGCTCGACCGCAAGGTGCTGTACGAGCTGGACGGCGGCGATAGGTCGAAGGTGAAGGCGTTCAAGGTGAAGGCCGAGCCCGGCGCGGTCACCGTCTGCGTCCCGGCGGGCTAGGACTGACGCGCGACGCGGGACGCCCGCGAGCGCGCCCTGCCCATCAGCCGGTCCTGTGCCGTCTTCCTCTTCTCGCCCTTCGCGGGGCGGATGCGCAGCCACGAGCCGTCCGGCTGCAGCTCCCACGCCTGCGCGTTGTCGGCGCGCAGGGCGTCGAATGCGGCATCGAGCTCGGCGCGAAGGGGGCGATGCTCGACCGGCGCCACGACCTCGATCCGATGATCGAGGTTGCGAGGGAGCAGGTCGGCGCTGCCGAGGAAGTAGCGGGCTTCGTCGCCGCGGCGGAAGATGAAGAAGCGGCTGTGTTCGAGGAACCGGCCGAGCACGCTCCGGACACGCACGTTTTCGCTCATGCCCTTGACGCCGGGGCGAAGCCCGCAGATGCGGCGCGTGACGATGTCGATCTGGACGCCGGCCTCGGAAGCCTTGTAGAGCTCTTCGATCATCTGCTCGTCGTGCAGCGCGTTCACCTTGATCGAGATCGACGAGGACGTTCCGGCCTTCGCCGCCTTCGCCGTCTGCCTGATCTCGCGCGCGAGGCTCTTGCGCATGTTGAACGGGGAGACGAGCAGCTTGCGGAAGTGCTGTGGCTCGCCGAAGCCGGTCAGGTAGTTGAAGAGGTCGGCCACGTCGGCGGTGATGTCCTCGTCGGCCGTGAACAGGCCGAGATCCTCGTACACGCGGGCGGTGACGGCGTGGTAGTTGCCCGTGCCGATGTGCGCGTAGCGGCGCAGGCCGTCGGGATCGCGGCGGACGACGAGCGTCGTCTTGGCATGGAGCTTGAGCCCCGGGACGCCGTAGACGACGTGGACCCCCGCCTGCTCGAGCTGGTGCGACCACTCGATGTTCCGCTGCTCGTCGAAGCGGGCCTGCAGCTCGACGAGGCACACCGCCTGCTTCCCGTTAGCGGCTGCTGAGATGAGCGCCGGCGCGAGCGCCGATTCGTCGCTCGTGCGATAGACGGTCGTCTTGAGCGCGCTCACCTTCGGATCGCGCGCGGCCCGCGAAACGAAGGTCTCGACGCTCGCGGCGAACGAGTCGTACGGCAGCTGTACGAGGGCGTCCGCGCGCCGCAGGGAGCCGAACAGTGCGCCGGCGTCGCGGGAGGTGAACGGGCGCCGCGTCACGCCGACCCACGGTTCGAACTTGAGATCGGGCCGGTCGAGGGCCGCAATCTCCGAGAGCTCTGACATGTCGATCAGCCCGCGAACCGGGTAGACCTGGTCGTCGGGGAGCCGGAGGCCCTCCTTCAGCTGCGCCAGCATCGCATCGGACATCGACTCCGAGACCTCGAGCCGGACGACCTCGCCGAATCGCTGCCGCCGGAGCTCTAGCTGCAGCGCCTCGAGCAGGTCGTCGGCCTCGTCGGAAACCTCGAAGTCGGCGTCGCGGGTGACGCGGAACACCGCGCGCTCTTCGATCTCCATGCCGGGGAAGAGCCGGGGCAGGAAATGGCCGATCACTCGCTCGAGCGGCAGCAGTGCGCCCGATCCGTTGGCACTCAGAAAGCGCGGCAGACCTTCGGGAACCTTCAGCCGCGCGAAGCGCACCTCGTCCGTGTTCGGGTTGCGCACGAGCACGCCGAGGCTGAGCGAGAGGGGCGAGATGAACGGGAACGGCTGACCCGGCCCGACGCCGAGTGGCGTCAGCACAGGGAAGATCTCGCGCTCGAAGCGGCGCTCGAGCGTGGCGCGATCGCGCTTGGAGAGGCTGTCGACCGAGTCGATCACGATCCCTTCCTCGCCGAGTGCCGGGCAGAGTTCCGCCGCCCACAACTTCGACTGCGCGCGGCTCATCGTGAGCACCTGTTCGCGGATCTCGTGGAGGATCTCCTGCGGCCGGCGTCCGTCGGGCGAGCGCACGGCGAGTCCTGACGCCGCCTGGTCGAGGAGGCCGGCGACGCGGATCATGAAGAACTCGTCGAGCACGCTCGAGACGATCGAGCAGTAGCGGACGCGCTCGAGCAGCGGCTGCTCGGGATCGGCCGCGAGCTCGAGCACGCGCTGGATGAGGCCGAGCGCCGAGAGCTCGCGGTTGAGGATGCGATCCGCGCGCTTCTGCCGCGCCGGAGCAGGCTTCGCCTTCGAGAGCGTTTTCGCCACGTCGGGAGTTCAACGCCCGAAGGGCTCTTCAGGTCGCGCGGCGCCGTAACCGATTCGCCCGCATCGCCGTTCTCACCGGCATGAGCATTCATGCGCCAGGCAAGCCCGCGCCAGTCCACGAGGCACAGCGCGCCGGCAACAAGGTAGGCCAGAGCACCGCCTTCGAAGCACTCGCGCGCGCGGGCTTCATCGCACGCGGCGTGATCTACGGCACCATCGGCATTCTCGCGATCAAGGTCGCTCTCGGTGCCGGCGGCAAGACGACGAGTCAGACGGGAGCGCTGAAGACGATCGCGCACCAGCCGTTCGGCAAGGTGCTCTTGATCCTCGTGGCGATCGGCCTCGGGGGCTATGCCCTGTGGCGCTTGATTCACGCGCTCGTCGGCCACGGGCCGGAGAAGTCGGACGACAAGTTCGAGCGCCTCGCGGCGCTCGGGAGCGGCGTCACCTACGCCCTCATCTGCGCGATTGCAGTCTCGATCCTGCTGGGCTCGGGCAGTAGCAGCTCGGGCAGCCCGAAGAAGCCGACCGCCGGCGTCCTCGGCTGGCCGGCCGGCACCTGGCTCGTCGGCCTCGCCGGCGTCGTGCTCTGCGGCATCGCCCTCTACCAGCTCTACCGAGGCCTCACCCATGACTTCCTCAAGGACTCCAAGACCGAGCAGATGAGCCCGGCCGTCCGCACGTGGGTCACGTGGATCGGGACGTTCGGCCACCTTGCGCGCACCGTGGTCTTCGGGCTCGTCGGCATCTTCCTGATCAAGGCCGCCGTCGACTACAACCCGAACAAGGCGGTAGGTCTGGACGGTGCGCTCGCGAAGCTTGCGCACCACTCGTACGGTGAGTGGCTCCTTGGAATCGTCGCCGCCGGCCTGATCGCGTTCGCGATCTACTCGCTGAGCGACGCCCGCTACCGACGGATCTGATGCGCGCCGAAGCGCTGCTCGGCGAGGCGATCTCGGATCAGATCGTCCGTCACCACCGGCGCCGGCTGCGCCGGATCGGCTGGGAGCACGCGCTCGACGCCGACGGCGTCGGCTGGGCCGGCGGCACGCCGCCGCCGCGGCCCGGCAACGCGATCGAGATCCTGATCGACGGGGCGGAAGCGCTGCCGGCGATCGCGCGCGAGCTCGAGAGCGCGCGCTCGCACATCCACATGACGGACTGGTACCTCTCGCCCGACTTCGCGCTCGTCCGCAACTCGCAGCCGACGGTGCTCCGCCACCTGCTCGCCGAGCTGGCCGAGCGGATCGACGTGCGCATCCTCGTCTGGGCCGGGGCGCCGCTGCCGCTCTTCCGCCCGTCACGCCGCCAGGTTCGCGACATGCGCGAGCGGCTGACGCATCAGACGCGAATCGAGTGTCAACTCGACGCCAAGGAACGGCCGATGCACTGCCACCACGAGAAGACGATCGTCGTCGACGACCGGGTTGCGTTCGTCGGCGGCATCGATCTGACGACGCAGGCGGGCGACCGATTCGATTCCACCGACCATCCGGCACGGGCGGCAATCGGGTGGCACGACGCGGCCGCGCGGATCGAAGGCCCCGCCGTCGCCGACGTCGCCGAGCACTTCCGGATGCGCTGGCACGAGGTCTGCGATGAAGAGCTGCCCGCGCCCGCGCAACCCGGGCCGGCGGGCGACGTCGAGCTGCAGATCGTGCGCACGGTGCCGGAGAAGGTCTATGGGGCCGTTCCGCGTGGCGACTTCCGGATCCTCGAGTCGTACGCGGCCGCACTGCGCAGCGCCGAGCGCTTCATCTACGTCGAGAACCAGTTCCTCTGGTCTCCCGAGATCGCGCGCATTCTTCGCGACAAGCTCACCGATCCGCCGCGGGACGACTTCCGGATGGTGTTCGTCTTGCCTGCCAACCCGAAGAGCGGCAACGACGACACGCGCGGCGTGCTCGCGGAGCTGATCGACGCCGACGATGACGACGGCCGCATCCTGGCCTGCGCTCTCTATGCGCGCTCAGGCGCACGCGCCGACCCGATCTATGTGCACGCGAAGATCGCGATCGTCGACGACCGCTGGCTGACGCTCGGCTCGGCGAACCTCAACGAGCACTCGCTCTTCAACGACAGCGAGATGAACGTCGTTGTGCACGACCCCGCGCTCGCGCGCGGCACGCGGCTGCGCCTCTGGTCAGAGCATCTCGAGCTGGCCGCGCATCTCATCCCTGCCGATCCGATCGAGGCGATCGACGAGCTCTGGAAGCCGATCAGCCGTGACCAGCTCGGGCGGCGCAGTGACGGCCGGTCGCTGACGCATCGGCTCGTGCGCCTGCCGAACGTCTCGAAGCGGACGCGACGCATCCTCGGCCCAATCGACAGCCTGTTCGTGGACGGATGAGACTGGCCGCCGCGCTTGCGGCCGCGGTAGTGCTGGCGGGCTGCAACGGAGGGACGGTCGACCGGCACGCGCTCACAAACGATGCGTCGACGCTCGACTCGATCGCGTGCGAAGGCGCGTTGCTTGCGCACGATGTTGCGCGCGGCCGCACGACCACGTACTTCGCGCGGGAGCAGGCCGAGGAGCTCCGCATCCAGTCGTCCAACTTCGCGGACGCCTTGTCACATCGGAAGACGGTGGCAGGGATCGAGCAGAAGGTCCGGGAAAAGGCGAAGCACGCCGCCCGGCTCGCGTCGACCCTGCAGCGGTTGCACGACCATCCCGCCGACAAGACGGTGGGCGCGGAGGTCGAGCGCGCGCTCTCGACGGCAGGCGACTGTCCGTGAGCAAAATTCTCGGTGTCGCGCTCGGGATCCTGGCCGCGATCGGCGGCTTCGTCGACATCGGCGACCTCGTCTTCAACGTCTCCGCGGGCGCGACGTTCGGGTACCAGCTGCTGTGGGTCGTCGTGGTCGGAGTCGTCGGAATCATCGTCTACTCCGAGATGTGCGGACGCGTCGCCGCTGTCTCCGGCAAAGCGGTGTTCGACGCGATCCGGGAGCGCGTCGGTTTCACGCCCGCGCTCGGAGCGCTCGTCGCCAGCGAGGTCGTCAACCTGATGACGCTCGCCGCTGAGATCGGCGGCGTCGCGATCGCGCTGCAGCTGCTGTCGGGGCTGCCCTACCGCTACCTGGTCGTGCTCGCGATCATGGGGCTCGCGGTCATCATCTGGGTGACGTCGTTTGAGTGGCTCGAGCGCATCTTCGGCTACGGCGGCCTCTGCCTGCTCGTCTTCGCGGTCGCGAGCGTGAAGCTCGATCCCGATTGGGCGAAAGTCGGGAACGGCTTCATCCCGCACGTGGCGCAAAACAACGCCCTGCTCTATGCGTATTTCGCGATCGGCCTGCTCGGCGCGGCGATGACGCCATACGAGGTCTACTTCTACTCGTCAGGTGGGATCGAGGACCAGTGGTCGCCCAAAGACCTCGGCCTGAACCGCGCGAACGCGATCATCGGGTACGGCCTCGGCGGGTTCCTCTCGTTTGCGCTGATGATCACCGGCGGCGCCCTCTTCCTCGGCCACGGCATCGAGCCGGAGCACCTCGGCACGATCGCGCTTGGCGCGGAGAATCCGCTCGGGCGCGTCGGGCTGCTGCTCGCGCTCGTCGGGATCCTTTTCGCCGTCGGCGGCGCGTCGATCGACACCGTGTTCTCCGGCGCGTACAACCTCGCGCAGTTCTGCGGCTGGGAGTGGGGGCGCTATCGGCACCCACGCGGTGCGCCGCGTTTCACGGTCACGTGGCTCGTGCTGCTCGTGTGTGCGTTCGCGATCGTGATCACCGGCGTCGATCCAGTGATGCTCACCGAGTACGCGGTGATCTTCTCCGTCGTCGCGCTGCCGCTCACGTACATCCCGATCCTGCTCGTCGCGAACGACAAGTCGTACATGGGGACCTACCGGAACGGTCGGGTTGCGAACGCGTTCGGCATCTTGTATCTGCTGGTGATCATGGTCGTGGCCGTCACCGCGGTGCCGCTGATGGTGTTGACGAACGTGGGTCAGAATTGAGCAAGCAGATCGACATCGTGTTGCAGGTGCTCGACCGCCAGCTGCTCGACAAGGACGGCCGGCGCTGCGGCAACGTCGACGATCTCGCCGTCGAGGGCGACCAAGTGGTCGCGATCCTCGTCGGTCCCGGCTGGTGGCCGCAGCGCGCCGGCTGGGTCGGGCGACTCGCCGGCTGGATCGGCGGCGGCAGGCGCGTCCGCGTGCCGTGGACTGACGTCAAGAACGTGGCCGCGGCAGTCGAGCTGAAGCGCGGGGCGACCGAGCTCGGCCTCGGCCGCGGGACGACCGCCTGCGGCCGTACGTCGACAAGATCCCCGGAGCAGGCGAATGAGGACGCTGACGTCGCTGCTCGGGCGCGAGCTGGTCACCGAGTCGGGACGCTCGCTCGGCCGCTGTCACGACGTGCGCGGCGAGCTGACCGGAACGACGTTGCGGCTCACCGGCCTTTGTGTGGGACGGGGTGCCTTGCTCGGCCGCCTCGGGATCGGCGGCCACGATCGTCACGACACGATCCCCTGGGATGCCGTCGTGAGGATCGAAGGCAAGCGAATCGTCGTTCGCGACTAACGTCCGGCCGATGATGCGGCCGCTGGAGCGGCCGCTTGCGCTGCCTGCGCTCGTCGCGCTTTCAACGTTGCTCGAATGGCTCGCCGCGCGGCGGAGTCTGGCACTTCACGATCGTGGGGGAGACGCTCCTTGGCTCGACGCGCGTGGCTTTCGTCCGAAGCCGTACTTGACGAGCAGCGCCTGGTCGGCCGGCCTGATCAGCGCGGTCACGAACCGGTACGCGGCGCGCAGGTGGGGAGCCCCCTTCACGACCGCGACCTCGTAGACGACCTTCGGCTGCGCCGACGCGCGCAGCGCGATCGCGAGCACCTTGCCGCGCACGGGCCGCACGTCGGTGACGTACACGAAGCCGGCGTCGGCCTCGCCCAGCGCGATCTTGGCAACGACCGACTTCACGTCCTCCTCCTCGCTGACGACGTTCTTCATCACCGCGTCGATGAGGCCAAGGTTCTTGAGCACGGTCTGCGTGTACGAGCCGACCGGAACGACGGGATTGCCGATCACGACCTTCACGCCGGGCCTCGCGAGATCGTCGACGGTGCGGATATGGGCGGGGTTCGCCTTCGGCACGATCACGACGAGCGAGTTGGTCGCGAAGGCGATCGGCTTCTGCACGAGACCCTGTTTGTAGAGCGCCTCGGGGAACTTCGGGCTCGCAGCGGCGAAGACGTCGGCCTTCGCGCCTTGCTGGATCTGGAAGGCGAGCTGGTCCGAGCCGGCGAACGAGTAGTTCGGCTGCGGGTTCATCGCGGGGAAGACCTCGGTGAGCGAGGCTGCCGCGAACACGGCGAGGCGGCCGCTGCTCGTCTCGCGTGCCGACGACGCTCCCGGGAGCAGCAGCAGGCCGGCCGCGACGAGGGCGAGCAACCTGGGCATCGGACTGCGGGTGATAGCCCCTGGAGCGGTGTTCGTCAACATCTGCTTAGGCGACACCTAAGCATAGTGCGAGGCCTTTGCGCGGGCTGCCTAGGCGCCTAGACTCGAACGATGAGGTCGGTCGGCACCGTCGGCCGCTGGAGCATCCGCCATCCGTGGCTCGCGATCGTCGCGTGGCTCGCGTTCGTCGTGCTGGCCGTTGGCGCGCTCGCAGCGACCGGGACCGAGTCGCTCAACAACGGTGCAGTCGGCGAGTCCGAGCGCGGCTACGCGCTGATGGACGAGCACCAGGCGTGGCCGCCGGCGCGCGAGTACGGCTATCTGCGCAGCGACACGCTGACCGTCGACAGCCCTGCGTTCCGTAGCACGATCGCCGCGGTGCGCGAGCGGATGGGTGTCGTCGCCGGCAACCAGATCAACGTCCGTCTCTCCGCCGATCGCCACTCCGCGCTCGTCGTTGGCGCGGTGTCGGATTTCGGGGGCCTCGAGCAGACGCACCAGGCGATCCTCGACCTGCAGGCGGCGCATCCCGCGATCACGATCGCCGAGACCGGCGACATCGCCGCGAACGACGCGCGGGATCACGTCGTCAACAACGACCTGCACCGCGCGGAGCTGCTCTCAGTGCCGGTCACGTTCCTCGTCTTGCTGTTCGCGTTCGGCGCGCTGGTGGCGGCGCTCGTGCCGGTGCTGCTCGCGTTGACAGCCGTCGGCGCGGCGTTCGGGCTGCTCGGTCCGGTCAGCCAGTTGTTCCACCTCGACGACAGCGTGAAGATCGTCGTCGTCCTGATCGGGATGGCGGTCGGCGTCGACTATGCGCTCTTCTACGTCATCCGCTCGCGCGAGGAGCGGCACCGCGGGCTCGAGCCGGCCCGCGCACTCGAGCGGACGGCACAGACCTCGGGGCGGACAGTGCTCGTCTCCGGCTCGATCGTCGCCGTCGCGATGGCCGGCATGTTCTTCATCCGCTCGAGCGTCTTCAACGGCCTCGCGAGCGGCACCGTGACCGTCATCGCGTGCGCCGTCGCCGGCTCGGTGACGGTGCTGCCGGCCGTGCTCCGGCTGCTCGGCTCGCGGATCGATCGCGGCCGCATTCCGTTCCTGCCGCACCTGCGCGACCCGGGTGAGCCGGCGCGCTTCTGGCCGGCGATTGTCGACCGCGTGCTGCGGCGGCCGGTTGTCTCGTGCGCCGTCTCGATCGCGTTCCTGCTCGCGCTCGCCGCTCCGGCCCTCTCGCTGCACGTGTCTGCGCCGGGCGACGAGGCGTTGTCGGCGAAGAGCGAGCCGGCGCTGCGCACCCTCGCGACGATCCGCAAGGAGTTTCCGGTCACCCAGCCCCCGGCGGTGGTCGTCGCGGCGGGGCCTTTCTCGGCACAGGCCGCAGC
>JBKPRG010000048.1:0-41555 GCA_046765815.1 Actinomycetota bacterium | reverse complement strand
TCTGCCGTAAAATCCCTGCGTGCCAGAGCCGGCCCGCCTGGAGGACGATCCGCCCTCGCTCGACCCGCTCGCGATCGAGCGCAACTATCGCCGCGAGCGTGCGCGGCGCCGTGCACGGATCGAGCGGCAGCGGACAGCCCGGCGTTCGGACGTGCGGTTCTGGATCACGCTGTTCGTCCTCGCCTTCCTCGCGGCGTTCGTCATCCTCACCGCCTGGCGCGAGATTCAGAATCTGTTCGGCGTCTGAGGGCTACCCGCGGGGGCGCAACGCCCGGGAAAACGGGCTCCATGCGGCCTGTTCCCAGCTCGTTCCCGCGCACATTGGACAGCGTGGCAGCTTCGTGTGCACCGTCACGCCGTAGCCGCAGCCTGCACAGTGGAACTCGCCGACGACCGGCGTTCCGGTCGTGACGAACTCCACATAGTCGCCCTCTGTTGATGTCGCCGTCTGCGTTCCGTCGAGCATCCGACCCCCCAGTCGCACTGCTTGCGGCACCTGCTGACCGCACTGATCCCCATACTACGTGACGTGGAAACCCCTGACTTCTTCGAGCTCGATGCGCCCGAGGCCCGGCAGCCGGGGCCTACCGCGTACGCCCGCCCGGCCGGCGGAATCTGGGCCGCGGGCGAGCGGATCGTCTGGGTGTCCGGGCTCGTGCTCGCGCTCTCGAGCTTCATGGACTGGTACGCCGGCTCCGGCGTGGGCGTCAAGCTCGCGGTGATCGGCTGGCACACGGGCGTGCTCGGAAAACTCGTCTTCTTCGTCGGCCTCGCGATCCTGGCCCTCGTCGCGTTCCGGGAAGCAGGCTTCGAGCTGCCGCCGAACTTCCCCGAGAGCCTGCTCGTGCTCGCCCTCGGCGCGCTCGGCCTGATCTTCGTCCTGATCCGGTTGATCTCGATCCCCGACGCCGTCCTGCCCGCGGACGGGCGCGGCATCGGCATCTACATCAGCCTGCTGGCCGCGCTGGGCGTCGTGTTCGGCGGGCTCTTGCGGGCGGCAGAAGAGCTGTAGCGACCTAGGCCGGCACGAGCTGCTTGGCGCGCTCGACCAGCTCTTGCGGATCGAACGGTTTGCCGACGAAGCCGCTCGCGCCCCGCTGTTTGGCGTCGCCGGCCGCTCCCTCGTCGACCTTTCCCGAGAACATGATCACCGGGATCTGGCCGTGCCGCTCCTGCATTCGCTGGAGCATCTGCCAGCCGTCGATCCCCGGCATGACCACGTCGAGCAGGACGAGCTCCGGCGCCGTGTCCTCGATCGCGGCGAGCGCCTCCTCGGCCCCGGACGCCTCGCGCACCGAGTAGCCCTCCATCTCGAGGTTGACCCGAACGAACTCGCGCAGCCGCTCATCGTCGTCGACGACCAGCACCAGCGGCCCCTCGCTCCGGCCGCCCGGCCCGGAGCGGTCGAGAAACGTCTCGAGATCGCGCCGTCGGTACCGGCGGTGGCCACCCGGCGTGTAGAACGCGGGCACCCGGCCCTGGTCGGACCACTTGCGGATCGTTGACTGCGCGACGCCCAGGAACTTGGCCGCCTGGCCCAGCGTGAGCCAATCGGGCTCGCTGGTGGGGGCGCGTCTCGCAGAGATGTTCACACGCGCAAAAGTAGCCAAACTTGTCTCTTCCTAAACCCGTTTATGGGTTAGGACTAGTGACTGTGACCGTTTCGCGCGCAGCTGGCGCCAGCGGCAGCGGCTTCAGCGTGCGCACGAGCGTCTGCGTGCCTCCCGGCTTCGGATTGTCGTGAACGGCCTGGCCGACGGCGATGCCGACCGCGAACACGAGCACGACACCCACCGCGAGTACCGCGACTCGAATCACGGCCGATAGTCCGTCGCGCCGCGCGCGTAGAAATGGAAAGCCGCGTCGGCGACAGTGCCGGGCTCGCTCACGGGCGGCGCTTCGGGGTCGACGTCGTCGAGCAGCGAGCGCGCCCAGTCATCGGCGCCGTCGTACGCGTCGGCGAGCTCGGCGAGCGTGAAGACCTGCCCGATGCGCTTGCGCAGCCCGCTCGTGACGACGTCCACCTGCTCCAGCAAGCGGGCGGAATCCGGGTTCGACTCGATGCGGCGCAAACCATCCCGCCAGTGCTGGCGCGCGAGCTCCACTTGCATGGATCAGGGAGTACAGCAGGAGTCGGGCCAGGGCGCGGGGAGCTCCGCGAGGATCCGCTCGCCGAGCTCGTAGCCGGGACGCGCCAGCGCGAACGCGGCGTGCGCGTGCAGGCACTTGAGGCTGCCCGTTCGTGTCGACCCGCCGATGCCGGCGTCGAGCTCCGGCCGGAGCAACCGCTGTTCGGCGTCGGCGTCACGCAGGCTGCGCGCGAGCTCGGCGTCCTCGGTAGCGGCGCGCGTCCATCGCTCGACGCCTCCGTCCGCCTCGAGCCGCGAGATCGCCGCCACGAGGTAGCGGCAGGTGACATAGAACTGGGTCGGAAACGGCGCGCCGCTCTCGTCGAACGGCGCCTGCTCGGTCACCGCCGGCCGGCCGAACGGGCAGCGCACGACGACGCGCCGAAAGGCGCGCGGCTCACGCCCGAGCTGCCGCGCGACGAGCCCGCGATCCTCTTCCACGCGCTAATGATGCTTGCGCCAGGCGGGAATGCCGCGAACGATGAAGAGCCGCTCGCCGGGCTTGACGAGCCCAAGCCGGCGCGCCTCGCGGACGAGCTGCTGCCTCGTGCCCGCCTGTGCAAGACGCTTCTCGAGCCGGGTCTTCTCCGCGCGCAGGGCGCGGACGTCTGCCTGCCGCGTGTCGAGCGTGTGCTTCGTCCGCAGGTAGGCGTGCGCCGGCTTCCAGTAGAGGAACGCAACAAGCAGCACGCCGCCGAGTGCAAGGAGCCGGGTCGGGCGCAGACGAACCACGCGCCGGACTTCTTTGCGGCGCTCGGATTCCCTACTTGCGGACGGCGACGATGCAGGCCATCTCGCCGGTCACGAGCAGCTCGACCGCCTCGAGCCTCGGATCGTTGAGCAGCGCCTCGCGCGTTGGGTCGCCCGCGACCGGGCGACCGGGCGTCAGGTCGTCCTTGATCAGGATCCCTCCCGGCGCGAGCAGGTCGGCGACCTTGTCGTAGGCGACACCGCCGTCGGCGAAGACGACGTCGAACGGGCCGCGGCCCGGCAGCAGCTCCTGCCAATCGCCTTCGAGCACCTCCGCGGTCGTGCCGGCCAGCGCCTCGCGCGCCTGCGCCGCCCGCTCGGGGTCGATCTCGGCGGTCACGAACGTCGCGCCGGGGGGCAGCGCAGCGGCGATTGCCTTTGCACCGTCGCCGTACGACGTCCCGAGCTCCGCGATGCGTCCGCCGGGCTTCGACGCGACGAGCGTCGCGACGAGCCGCTGCACCTCCGGGATCGAGTACGCGCCCGCAGTCACTCAGGCGATGTCGACTTTGATCACGTTCGTCGAGCCCGGCAGGTTGACCGCCGTGCCCGCCGTCGTGACGACGCGGTCGCCCGACTCGATCACGCCCGACTTCATCGCGGACTCGAGCGATCGCGCCCAGAGGTCCTCGACGTCGTGCGTCTGCGGCATCAGCACCGGCGTCACTCCCCACTCGAGCGCCATCTGCTGCACGGCTGTCTGGTGGTGCGACAGGCCGACGATCGGCCGGCGCGGTCGCAGGCGCGCCACCGCGGAGGCGGTGCGGCCGGTGAAGGTGGGCACGAGGATCGCGCTCGCGCCGAGCGTTTCGGCGAGATCGCACGCGGCATTCGACATCGCGATGCCGACGGTCGTCTCCTCCCCCGGCTCGGGCATCTCGTGGCGATACGCCATCGACGGCTCGACGGCGCGCGCGATGCGATCCATCGTCGCGACCGCCTCGATCGGATAGTTGCCCGTCGCAGTCTCGGCCGACAGCATGATCGCCGAGGTGCCGTCGAGCACGGCGTTGGCGACATCGCTCGCCTCGGCGCGCGTCGGCTCGGCGTGCTCGATCATCGACTCGAGCATCTGCGTCGCCGTGATCACCGGCTTCCCGGCCTCGAGGCAGTGCAGGATGATCCGCTTCTGGAGCAGCGGCACTGTCGCGGCGCCGATCTCCACACCCAGGTCGCCGCGGGCGACCATGATGGCGTCCGCCTCGTGCAGCACCTCGTCGAGGGCCTCCACCCCCTCGGCCTTCTCGATCTTCGCGATCACACGCGCGGGTGATCCGTGCTGGCGGATGATCGCCTGCAGGTCGCGGACGTCGGCCGCGGCGCGAACGAACGAGAGCGCGACGAAGTCGACCGCGAGGCCGAGCGCGAAGTCCAGGTCGTCGAGATCCTTCCTCGTAAGGGACGGGATCGGGATCGGGACGCCGGGCAGGTTGACTCCCTTGTGCGACTTCACCTCGCCGCCGACGACGACGCGGCAGCGCGCGCGGCCCTGCTCGACCTCCTCGACGGCGAGCCTGACGAGCCCGTCGTCGATCAGCACGTCATGGCCCGGCCGCAGCACCTCGCCGATCACGGCGGGCGCGACCGGCAACTCACTGTCGATCGCGGTCTGCTCGCCGACGACGAGCACCTCCTCGTCCTTGAGCAAGATCCGCGGCGCCTGCAGGTCGCCGATTCGCAGCTTCGGCCCCTGGAGGTCGGCAATCAGCGCGAGCGGCTTGCCGGTCTCCTCCTGCACCTCGCGAACCGTGCGCGCGCGGGCGGCGTGGTCATGGTGCGTGCCGTGTGACAGGTTGAGACGGATCGCGTCAACGCCCGCATCGACCAGGCCCCGAATCGCGTCATGCGTCGACGTGACTGGCCCGATCGTCGCGACGATCTTCGTCCTGCGGCGAACCGCTGCCATGCCCGCAGACTAGCGCCAGATCATCCGGAGGTACGACGGCAGATCATCCGACGCGACGATGACCGGCCCGCAGGCCCCCGCCTACGCTCGCCCCATGAGCTACGTGACCGATGGAGCGGCGCCCGCCCTCGCCGCCGATGCGTTCGTCCGCGGCGAAGGCCGCCGCACACGATCTCGCTAGCCGGATTCCGCGGCAGCTGGGCGGTCGTCGCGCTCGGCGCCCGCAGCACGGACGTGCTCGAGCTGGCCGGGCTCGAGGAGGCGTTCGCCGCCGACGGCGCCGTCGTGCTCGCCGCAACGCCGGACGACTGGCACGAGGTCGCCGCCCGCTACGCCGACGAGCCGGTCCGCTTCCCGATCCTGGCCGGGATCGAAGAAGAGCGCCGCGTGACGATCGTCGTCGACCCAGTCGGCGTCGTGCGCCACGTCGGCCTCCGCCGCAGCGCGCGCGAGACGCTGGCCGCTCTCGAGGAGCTGCTCGTGGGTCAGGCCGAGCGGCTCGCGGCGTAGCGCGGAAAGGCGTCCCAGCCCGGGTACTGCGCGCGGCTGCCGAGCTGCTCTTCGATCCTCAGCAGCTGGTTGTACTTCGCGACGCGGTCGCTGCGCGCCGGGGCGCCCGTCTTGATCTGCCCCGTGCCGAGGGCGACCGCGAGATCAGCGATCGTCGCGTCCTCGGTCTCGCCCGAGCGGTGCGACATGACCGCGCTGTAGCCGGCTTCGTGTGCCATGCGCACCGCCTCGATCGTCTCGGTCAGCGTCCCGATCTGGTTCACCTTGACCAGAATCGAGTTCGCGACGCCGCGCTCGATGCCCTGACGCAGCCGTTCCGGGTTCGTGACGAACACGTCGTCGCCGACGAGCTGCACCCCTCCGCCGAGGCGCTCTGTGAGCGCCCGCCACGACTCCCAGTCGTCCTCCGCCGCACCGTCCTCGATCGAGACGATCGGATACCGGTCCACGATCTCGGCCCAGAACTCCGGCATCTCGCCGCTCGTCTTCTCCCGCCCTTCGAAGCGGTAGACGCCGTCGGCGAACACCTCGCTCGTCGCGGGGTCGAGCGCGACCGCGATGCGGTCGCGGTGGCCGGCGCGCTCGGCCGCCTCGAGGATGGCCTCGATCGCGGCCTCGCTCGACTCGAGGTCGGGGGCGAACCCGCCCTCGTCGCCGACGCCGGTGGCGAGGCCGCGTTCCGTGAGCACGGCCTTCAACGCGTGGTACACCTCAGCCCCGATCCGCAGGCCGTCGGCGAGCGTCTGCGCACCAGCTGGCACGACCATGAACTCCTGCAGGTCGATCGAGTTCGCCGCGTGCGCGCCGCCGTTGATCACGTTCATCATCGGCACCGGCAAGGTCGACGCTTCCGCGCCTCCGAGATACGCCCAGAGCGGCTCGTCGCCCGCCGCCGCCTTCGCTGCGGCAAGCGACACGCCGAGAATCGCGTTGGCGCCGAGGCGCCCCTTGTTCGGCGTCCCGTCGAGCTCGACGAGCGCTGCGTCGAGCGCCGCCTGATCACGCGCGTCGCGGCCGCGGACCGCCGCCACGATCTCGCCGTTCACGTTGGCGACCGCCTGCGAGACGCCCTTTCCGCCCCACTCCGGCCCGCCGTCACGGAGCTCGACCGCCTCGTGCACGCCCGTCGAGGCGCCTGAGGGCACGATCGCCCGGCCGAAGCTGCCGGACTCGAGCGTGACATCGACCTCGACGGTCGGGTTGCCTCGCGAGTCGAGCACCTGCCGTCCCTTCACGTCCGCGATCTTCGTCACGCCTCTCGCTCCTTTGCCTCGTCGTAGAACGCGTCCTGCTCCGCGAGCGGAAGCGTCGTCCAGTCCTTCCCGTCTGCGGTCGCAAGCTCCGCCGCCTGCTCGATCCGCGCGCGGAAGCGCTTCGACGCCGCGCGCAGCTCCAGCTCCGGGTCGACGTTCAGCCGGCGCGCGACGTTGACGAGCGCGAAGAGGACGTCGCCGAGCTCGGCGGCAATCCGCACCCCGGGCTCGGTGTCGGCCGGCGGGTCGCCGGGCGGAAGCTCCTCGCGCAGCTCGCGCAACTCGTCGTCAAGGTCGGCAACCGCACCGGCGAGATCCGGGTACTCGAACCCGACCGCCTTCGCGCGCAGCTGCACCTTGCGCGCGTAGAGCAGCGCGGGCAGCCCCTCGGGCACGTCGTGGAAGATGCCGACGCGGCCCTCGTCCTCGCGCTTGATCTGCTCCCAGCGCCGGCGCACGGCGCCGGCCGTCTCGGCCTCCGCCTCGCCGAAGACGTGCGGATGGCGCGCGACGAGCTTCGTGTGGATCGCCCGCGCCGCCTGCTCGAGGTCGCCCGCACCCCGCTCGGACAAGAGCAGCGCGAGGAAGTACGACTGGAAGAGCAGGTCCCCGACTTCGTCGAGCAGTTTCGCGTCGTCGCGAGCGAGCGCCGCGTCCGCGACCTCGTACGCCTCCTCGACTGTGTGCGGCACGATCGTGCGCTCCGTCTGCTCGCGGTCCCACGGGCACTCCCTGCGCAGCCGCTCGGTCAGCTCCTGGAGCTCGACGAGCGCGTCCGCGAGCGCCATCGGCTAGCCGGTGGTGACCGAGGACGTCGTCGACGCGCAGGGATCAGGCGTCGGCTTGTAGCCGACCTGGTACTTGATCTTGCCGCCGCTGCAGAAGCTCTTCGACAGGTTGTTGAACCAGTCGGTGATCGCCTGGTTCTTCTTCTGCGTGAGCAGCGAGTCCTTGATCGTCGACGCGACCTGCTTCTCGGGTGTCGTCGAGCGCGGATGGACGATCGAGAGGGGCTCGATCACGAACCAGCCGTAGGTCGAGTCGTGCACCGGCGCGTGGATCACCTTCGTCTTTTCCGTGAAGGCGACCTTGTCGAAGTTCGGCACCGTCTGGCCCTTCGACACGGTGAGCTTGCCGCAGGCGTTCTTCGAGCTCGGGTCCTGGGAGTACTTCTTCGCGAGCGTGCACCACGTCTTGTCGTTCCCGGCCTTCAGCTGCCTGTAGATCGACTGCGCGAGCGCCTTGTCCTTGACCAGGATGTGACGGACGTCGCGCGTCTGCGCCTTCGAATAGAGCTGCGGGTGCGCGATGTAGTAGTCGTGCACCTCGCCGGCCGAGACCGTGAGGCCCTTCGTGATCTTGTTGACGATCGCCTCGTAGATCAGCTGCGCGCGAATGTCGTTCCGCACCTGCTCGTCGGTCAGGTGCTGCTGCTTCAGCTGCTGCTTGTACTTGGCCTCGCTGTTCTGGAAGTACTTCTTCTTGATCGAGGCGAGCCGCTGTGAGACCTGCTTGTCCGTCACGTTGATCCCCTCGGAGGACGCGCGCTCGGCGCGCTCGGCCTGCTGGACGAGCAGCGTGACCGCCTTGCCCTTGATCGACTCGTACTCGGCCGTGCCCTGCTTCGGGAACGTCTTGCCGAGACTGCGCTTCGCCTGCGCGAGCAGCGTGTCGTAGTCGGTCTTGCTGATGTGCGTCTTCCCGACCACCGCGACGTCCTCGCTGCCGAGGCCGGACGCACCACCACCGCCGCCGCAGGCTGCGAGCGCGCCGACCAACAGAACCGGAAGGATGACCTTGGCGAGGGACCGCATCAGCAAAGCGCCAGGCTAGGCAGCCCGGCGGGCGGCCAGCATAGCATCGACCAGATCGAGCGCTCCCGCAAATTCGCCGTGCCTTAACGTCACCTCGCGGTTGCCCGTCGAGTACACCGCGGTCTCGACGACCGAGCGCAGCTCGCGCAGCTCACCGGACCCGAGCACGACCGGACCGACGGAGGCGCGGCCGCCGCGAAACACCAAGTAGTCCGCACCGAGCTGCGCCAGCTTCAGCTTCGCCTCCTGGATCGAGAACAGGTTCTCGACCGGCTCGGGCAGCGGGCCGTAGCGGTCCTCGGTCGCGACCCGCAGCTCGTGCAGCTCGTCCTCCGTCTCCGTGAGCGCGATGCGACGGTGCAGGTCGATCTTGAGTGCCTCGGCCGCGATGTAGCCGGCCGGGACGTAGGCGTCGATGCGCGCGTCGATGCGAACCGGCCGCGCCGCGAGCCGCCGCTGGCCGGAGAGCTCGGCGACGGCCTCGTGCAGCATCTCGACGTAGAGCTCGAAGCCGAGCGCGGCGACGTGGCCGGACTGCTCCGAGCCGAGCAGGTCGCCGGCGCCGCGGATCTCGAGGTCGCGCATCGCGATCGCGAAGCCCGCGCCGAGCTCCGTGTGGTCGGCGAGCGTCGCGAGCCGCGCCCGCGCCTCCTGCGTCAGCTCGCGCGCCTCGGGATAGAAGAGGTACGCGTGCGCCAGCAGGTCGCTGCGGCCGACGCGGCCGCGGATCTGGTAGAGCTGGCTGAGGCCAAGCTGGTCCGCTCGCTCGACGATCAGCGTGTTCGCCTGCGGGATGTCGAGGCCCGACTCGATGATCGTCGTCGAGACGAGCACGTCGGCGTCGCCGGCCAGGAAGCGCAGCATCTTGTCCTCCAGCTCGCGCTCCGGCATCTGCCCGTGCGCGACCAGGAAGCGCAATTGCGGTTGCAACTGCTCTAGTTGCGCAGCGCGCTCTTCGATCGTCTCGACGCGGTTGTGCAAGTAGAAGGACTGACCGCCTCGCGCTGCCTCCCGCGCGAGCGCCTGGCTCAAGAGCTCCTCGTCGTACTCGCCCACGAAGGTGCGGATCGGGCGGCGGCCCTCCGGCGGCGTCTCGATCACCGAGATGTCGCGCAAGCCGGAGAGCGACATGTGCAGCGTGCGCGGGATCGGCGTCGCGCTGAGCGCGAGCACGTCGACCTCGAGCCTCAGCTGGCGAAGCAGCTCCTTCTGGGCGACGCCGAACCGCTGCTCCTCGTCGACGATCACGAGCCCGAGCTCCTTCGGGATCACGTCGCGCGAGAGCACGCGGTGCGTGCCGATCAGGATCTCGACCTTCCCCTCGCCGAACTCGGCGAGCACCTTCTTCACGTCGGCCGGCCTCCGGAAGCGCGAGACCATCTCGACGCGGACGGGGAAGTCGCGGTAGCGCGCGCGGAACGTGTTCCAATGCTGCTGCGCGAGGACCGTCGTCGGCACCAGCATCAGCACTTGCTTGCCGTTGACGGCGACGGCGAACGCGGCACGCAGCGCGACCTCGGTCTTGCCGAAGCCCACGTCGCCGCAGACGAGGCGGTCCATCGGATGCGGTGCCTCCAGGTCCTCCTTGACGGCCTCGATCGCGGTTCGCTGGTCCTCGGTCTCGCGATACGGGAACTCGCTCTCGAGCTGCTCGACCCACTCGTGCTCGACCTCGAACGCGACGCCCGGTTGCGTCTGCCGCTGCGCGTACAGCTGCAACAGCTCGCCGGCCAGCTCGCGTAGATGCTCGCGCGCGCGGGTCTTCAGGTTGTCCCAGGCCTTGCCGCCCAGCTTGGACAGCGCGGGCTCCTTCGAGTCGGCGCCGATGTAGCGGCTGACCTTGCCGATCTGCTCGTGTGGGACATAGACGCGGTCGTCGCCGCGGAACGCGAGCAGCAGGTAGTCGCGGGTGACTCCGGCGACCTCCTTCGTCTCGAAGCCGCGCAGCTGGGCGATGCCGTGGTCCTCGTGGACGACGTAGTCACCGGTGCGCAAATCGGAGAAGCTCTGCAGCGCGCGGCCGGGCGCCGCGGCGGCGCGCGGCGGACGCTTGCGGAAGACCTGCGTGTCGGGGAGCAGCGCGAGGCCGAGGTCGCGCCAGACGAACCCGCGGCGCGCGGGCGCTACAGCGAAGACGAGGCCCCTCGGCTTCTCACCGGATTCGAGCACGTGAGCCTGCGAGCGGCGGAGCAAGCCCTGCTGCCGCAGTGCCTCGCCGCGATGCGGGAACGTGACGACGACGTCGAGCTCCTGCCGCAGAAGCCCGTTGAGCTCGTTCTCGGCCTCTGACAAGCCGCGCGCCGCGAGCGCCGGCCGCTGCGCGTCGAAAGAGAAGGCCTGCCCCTGCGGCAGCGGCGACAGCTCCGCCGCCGCCTCGAGTGCGATCGGCGCGAGGCCTTCTTCTTCCCAGACGTCGCGCACCTCGTCCGGCGTCCACACGAGGTCCGGCGTGCGATCGAACGGCGCAACGAGATCGGTGGGCGCGCGCACGGGCTCGTCTTCGTCCGGGAGTTCGATCTCGACGAGCTCGCGCCGGCGCTCCGCCGCCGGGTAGATCGTCGCGGCCTCGACCTGGCGCAGCGCGCGCTGCGTGAACGGCGAGAAGACGCGGATCTGCTCGATCTCGTCGCCGAAGAGCTCGATCCGGAAAGGCTCGCGGCCTGTCGTCGGGAAGACGTCGACCAGGCCGCCGCGCACCGCGAACTGGCCGCGCTCCTCGACGCGCTCGACACGCTCGTAGCCGGCCGAAGCTAGGTGCTCGGCGATGGCGTCGATGCCGGGCTCGTCGCCCTGCGCAAGCCGGAGCGGCGCCGGCCGCTCGGAGGCGGGCGGCATCCCCTCCGCGACCGCTGCCGCGGAGGCACACACGAGCCCGCCGGCGGCCAGCACCTCCAAGGCCCGTGCCCGCTCACCGACGAGATGGGGCGGCGGCTCGAGCCCGGACTCCCAGCGGACACCGCGCGACGGCAGCAGGGCGACTGCCTCGTCACCGAGGAACCAGCCCGCCGCCTCGGCGGCGTCGCGAGCATCGGCATCCTCGGGCAGGAGGACGATCAGGCCGCGGTCGAGCTCCTCGTGCAGCGCGGCGAGCACGAGCGGCAGCACCGGTTCCGAGACGCGGGCGCGCGCCGGCAGAGCGGCGGCGAATCCCTGCAGCCGCTCGTCCTCCCGGAGGCGGTCGACGAGTGCGTGGAGAACTGGACGGTCCATGACGATTGGCCGGACTGCGCGTCCGGCGGCCCATCATGGTACGCACGTTGTTAGAGGACGCGCCGGGCGCCGTCGTAGGTGCCGGCGTACCAGCCGGACAACGCATCGACCGAGACGCGGGCACCGGTGTGGGGCGCGTGGATGAACCGCCCGCCGCCCAGGTACAGGCCGACATGTCCGAGGCCGTCGAAGAAGAGGAGGTCGCCGGGCGCGAGGCGGCTGAGAGGCACGCGTTGCCCGATTTGATACTGCGCGGCCGAATAGTGCGGCAGCTCCACGCCGAAGTGCTCGTACACGTAGCGGGTGAAGCCGGAGCAGTCGAAACCGCTGCGCGGAGTCGTCCCGCCGTAGGAGTAGGGGACGCCGAGCAGATGGCGCGCGAACCCGACGATGCGCGCCTGGGGGCCGGCGAGGCGCTGCGCGTCATGCGGGTCCGAGCGATCGACGGCACCGAGGGCGCCGGTCGCGCGCGCCGCGACGCATGCGGCGACGACGAGGACGAGCAGCGGGAAGCGGATGCGGTCCGACATGGAGGGGCGGTGTTCGGCCGCTGCGGCGCGATTGAGGGGAGCGCCGCAACGACCGGTGACCGCCGGATGTCAGCAGGAATTGCCGCAAATTGCAACCCCCCGATCGGGCCAGGTCGGTTCCCCCGGACGGGTCAGTTCACCTGACGCTGGGTCGCTTCGAGACCCTCGGCGTCGAGCAGCTCGACGGCGTCGGCCGCCGCGGCGATGAGCCGCTCGGCGTCGTCGTGCGGCTCGAAATCGGCCAGAACGTAGTCGGCGAGCGGGCGCGGGTCGCCGCGCTCGGGCCGCCCGACGCCGATCCGCAACCGCAGGAAGTCCGACGTCCCGAGCTGCTGGGCGATCGAACGCAGCCCGTTGTGGCCCGCGAGCCCGCCGCCGTGACGAGCCTGCAGACGGCCGAGATCGAAGTCGCCTTCGTCGTGGACGACCAGGATCGCGTCAGGTTCGACCTTGAAGAAGCGCGCGGCCGCCTGCACGGAGCGGCCCGACTCGTTCATGTAGGTCTCGGGCTTGAGGAGCGCGACCTTGTGCCCGTCGATGCGGACCTCGGCGAGCTGGCCGGAGAACTTGCCGCGCCACGAGCCGCCGTGGCGCCGCGCGAGCTCTTCGACGACCATCCAGCCGACGTTGTGCCGGTTGCGTGAGTACTCGCGGCCGGGATTACCGAGGCCGACGACGAGCAGATCGAGCGACGTACCGGACCGGCGCGGCCAGAGCCGCATGACGGCCTATTCCTCGGACTCGCCCTCGGCGGGCGCTTCGCCCTCGGCCTCCGGCTCCTCGCCCTCAGCCTCCTCGCCCTCGGCTGCCTCGCCCTCGACCTCTTCGCCTTCCTCGACCTCGGCCTCGGGCTCCTCGAAGCGGGTGGGCAGCGTGACGGTCGCGAGGACGGTCTCCTCCAGGTCGTCCAGCAGCGTCACGCCCTCGGGCACCGTGAGCGATGAGAGGCGAAGCGTGTCGCCGATGTGCATCGCCGAGACGTCGATCTCGAGGTGCTCCGGCACCTCCATGGGCAGGGCCTCGACGTTGAGCTCGTTCGTGACCTGCGAGAGGACGCCGCCCTCCGTCACTCCGGCCGCCTCGCCGTGGAGCGTCAGCGGCACGGTGGCATGGATCGGCTGGTCGAGCCGGACCTCCTGCAGGTCGACGTGCGTGATGTGGCCGCGCACCTTGTGCGTCTGGAACTCCTTGAGCACCGACGAGTGCGTCTTCCCACCTTCGACGACGACGTCGAGCACGGCGTTGAGGCCGCCGCGGGTCGTCAACGCGGCGCGCAGGTCGCGCTCCGGAATCGTGATCGCGACGGGCTCCTCGCGTCCGTAGAGCACGCCCGGGATCAACCCGCGGCGACGCAGGCGACGCGACTCGGCGGAGCCGAGGGTCGCACGGTTCTGGACCACGAGCTTGACGCGCTCTCCAGCCACGGCGCGGAAGTGTAGCTAAGCGCTCACAGGGCGGTTTTGAGCGCGCGCTGAGTGAGCCTTGAGCCGGCCTTCCTTCAATCGCTCCCGACGGATCGCACCCGGCGATCCAAACCGAAACGGAGTGATCGAAATGAAGAAGATCCGCACCAAGCTCGCGCTCCTTGGCGTCACGCTCGTCCTCAGCACCGCCGCCTTCGCCGCGGTCGGCACGTCACCGGCCAACGCGATGACGCCCGCCCAGAGCACGTCTGTCGGCAGCCTCAACGCACTCATCCCCGACCTCAGCAACTTCTGGACCACGAACATGCGGAACTGGGGTTGGCTGAGTTACTACTACGCACCGAGCGTGTACACGTACAACACCTCGATCTATCGGTGCGGACAGTGGCTTTCACCCAACAACTCGTTCGCCTGCAGCGGTTCCTCGCTGGGCCAGATCTACATCGGCACCGGGTGGACGCAGGGACTGCAGAACTCGTACGGCGACTATGCGACCGGCGTGATCCTCGCGCACGAGTGGGGCCACGAGATCATGTACGACCTCGGGTGGACGAGCCGCAGCGGGACGATCGGCTCCGAGCTCTTCGCCGACTGCCTCGCCGGGATGTACACGCACTACGGCCTGCTGGTCAGCCACAAGCTCGACAACAGCGACTACTGGGAGGGGTACAACACACTCCGCGCGATCGCCGGCGGTGACCACGGCACCCCGGACCAGCGCGCAGCTTGGTACCAGTACGGCTACACGCAGTACGACCTCAACGCCTGCTACCGCGCATTGACCTGAGCTGGTGCATCGTCGGAACTCCGAGGCCCCGGCAGAGCCGGGGCCTCGGCATGTTCTAGAAGAGCTGGTTCTCGCCGCCGAAGATCGCGCTCACCGAGTCGTCGGCGAAGACGTTCATGATCGTCTCGGCGAGCAGCGGGGCGACGGTGAGCACCGTCATGTGATCCGGCTTCGCGATCGGGTCGATCGGCACGGTGTCGGTGACGACGATGCCGGCGAGGTCTGCCTCGCTGAGCCGCTGCAGCCCCTCACGAGAAAGCAGCGCGTGCGTCACGAAGACGTAGACGTCGCTTGCGCCGTGCTCTTTCAGCGCCTGCGCGCCCGCGATCAGCGTGCCGCCGGTGGTCGTGATGTCGTCGCCGATGATCGCGACCTTGTCGCGCACCCTGCCCGTCACCTCGGTCACCGAGACGACGTCGTGCGCCGGCCGCGTCTTGTGCATGATCGCGAAGTCGGCGTCGATCATCTCGGCGAAGCGCACGGCGTGCTTGGCGCGACCCGCATCGGGCGCGACGGACACGACACCCTCGCCGTGCAGGCCGAGGTCGCGGAAGTGGCGCGCGAAGAGCGGCAGGCTCGTCATGTGGTCGACCGGGATCGTGAAGAAGCCTTGGATCTGACCGGCATGGAGGTCCATCGTCAGGACGCGGTCGGCGCCCGCGAGCTGCAGCATGTCGGCGACGAGCCTGGCCGTGATCGGCTCGCGCGGCTTCGCCTTGCGGTCCTGGCGCGCATACGGGAACCACGGGATCACCGCCGTGATCCGTTTCGCCGAGGCGAGCTTCGCCGCCTGGATCATCAGCAGCAGCTCCATCAGGTTCTGGTCGACGGGACTGCACCCGGTCTGCACGAGGAACAGGTCGGCACCGCGGATCGACTCGTCGTAGCGGCAATACGTCTCGCCGTTCCCGAACGTGTGCAGCTCGATCTCGCCGAGCTCGACGCCGAGCTGCTCGGCGATCCGCTGCGCAAGGCCTGGATGCGAACTGCCGGAGAAGACCATCAGCCGCTTCTGCGGGCCGCGCTCGAGCCAGTGACCCGGCTTCGGCTGCGTCACGGTATCCGGCGCCTCGAGGCCGGGCAGAACGAGCTCAGTCGTTGCGCTGCCGGGCTGCATAGCCCTCCTTGTTCTCCTGGCGCGCCCGGGCAATCCCGAGTGCATCCGGTGGAACGTCCTTGGTTATCACCGATCCAGCCCCGATCCATGCTCCGTCACCGATCGTCACGGGTGCGACGAAGCCATTGTGGATTGCGGTCCTGACGTTGCTGCCGATCGTCGTTCGCTTCTTCGGCTCGCCCGGCTTGTGCGCGAAGTTCGCGGTGATCGCGCCGGCGCCAATGTTCGTGTCCGTGCCGATGTCCGCGTCACCGATGTAGGACAGGTGCGGAACCTTGGTCCGGTCACCGATGCGCGCGTTCTTCATCTCCACGAAGGTGCCTGCTTTGGAAGAGTCGCCGAGAGCCGTTCCGGGGCGAAGGTAACAGAACGGTCCCACGTTCGCGTGGCGCCCGATCTCCGCGTCGATGACGACGGTGTGAGCGTGGATCTCGGCGCCGGTCAAGACGCGAGTCGCGCCACGCAGGAGCGTGAACGGGTGCACCGTCGAGTCCGGCTCGAGCTCGACCGTCGGCTCGATCCAGGTCGTCGCCGGATCGACGATCGTCACTCCGGCCAGCATGTGCCGCTCGTTGATCCGGTCGCGCAGCACTGCGCCGGCCTGCGCGAGCTCGACGCGCGTGTTGACGCCGTCCGTCTCGCGGTAGTCCGCTGCGATGTGCGCGGCGACCTTCGAGCCGCCGGCGACGAGGACCTCGATCACGTCGGTCAGGTAGAGCTCGCCCTGCACGTTGTGCGGCTGCAGTTGCTCGACGGCGGGCCAGAGCGCCGCGGAGCGAAAGACGTAGATCGACGAGTTGATCTCGCGGATGCGCTGCTCCTCTTCCGTCGCGTCCGTGCCCTCGGCGATACGGGCGACGGCACCGGATGCGTCGCGGACAACACGGCCGTAGAGGCGCGGGTCCGGCGGCTCGGCGCTGAGGATCGTTCCGTCAGCGCCCTCGCGGCGGTGCGTCGCGACGAGGTCGGCCAGGAGCTCGCTCGTGAGCAGCGGCGTGTCGCCCGAGAGGACGAGGACGTCGCCCTCGAAGCCGGCGAGCGCTTCGCGCGCCGAGCGGACCGCGTCTCCCGTGCCGAGCGGCTCCTCCTGGATCGCGACGACGAGATCGTCGCCCGCGAACTCGTCGCGCGCGGTCGGCGACGCCACGACGACGAGCGGGCTCGCGCCGGTCTCGCGCCCGGTCTCGAGCACCCAGTCGACCATGCGTCGGCCGAGGATCGGGTGGAAATGCTTGGGCACCTCCGAGCGCATGCGGGTGCCGAGCCCTCCGGCCATGACGACGGCTGCGAGCGATGTGTCGGTCATCGGTGGTCAGATGGCTGGGGCGCCAGGATTCGAACCTGGGATCGCGGGACCAAAACCCGCTGCCTTACCACTTGGCTACGCCCCATCGAAACGGGACGCACAGTGTAGAGCCCGCGTCAGCCTACGCCGGCTTGCGCCGGAAGAGCAGGAAGAGACCGATCACGGCGAGGATCGAGACGACCCCGATCGCGATCCACTTGAAGATCGTCAGCGCAATTGGCACGCAGAGGACGAGCAGCTGCGACGCCGCGAAGACCCAGCTCGCCTGGCGGAAGAAATCCGACCGGCTGGAGCGCCCGCCGGTCCACCAGATGCCGACGGCGATCGCCGCGAGCACGACCGCCTCCCACCAATGGAGCACGTGCAAGAGGTACAGCAGCCCTTCGATCGCCGCGATCCAGAGCGTGACCCGCAACCGGCGCTCCCGCAACCAGCGGCCCGAACGGCTTGAGCCATGCTCGAGCGCCTGGGTCGACATGAATTTCAACCGTACCACGCTGGAACCGTGACGATTCCGCGCCCGAGCCGGCGCAGCGCGCGGCGAGCGGCGCCGGCTGCGGCGCGGTCGTGGAACAGGCCGTACACGGTCGGTCCGGCGCCGCTGACGTCGGCGCGAAACGCGCCGAGCTCGAGCAGCCGCTCCGCGAACGGCGACGACGCGAGGTCGTTCGCCGGCAACGCGGCCAGGTCGCGCGGGCGGCGCGCCGCGGCGAGCGCTTCGCGCAGCTGCGCGGCTCGAGCCTCGAAGCCTTCCGCGCCGCCGCGGGCGTCGAACGCGGCGTAGACGTCGGCGGTCGAGCTCTTCGTCACCGCGGCCGGCAGGAACAGGAGGACGGCAAAGTCCTGCGGCAGGTCGAGCGGCTCGAGGACGGTGCCATCACCGCTGCCGAGCTGCGGTCCGTCGCCGAGGAAGAACGGCACGTCGGCTCCCGTCGCGGCCGCGATCGCGTGCAGCTTCTTCTGCGTCAGCGGCTTCCCCAGCTGGCTGTTGGCGAGGCGCAACGCGGCCGCCGCGTCCGAGCTGCCCCCGCCGAGTCCCGCGCTGACCGGGATGCGCTTCTCGATCGTCACGCGCCAACCGTGTGAGTCGCCGAGCGCCGCCAGCGCGCGCTGGACGATGGTGTCGTCCGCGAAGCCGCGCACGGTCGTCTCGGGCGCCGGCTCCACCGTAAGGCGATCCGCGACATCGACGCGCTGGTACACCGTCAGCAGCTCGTGCTTGCCGTCCTCGCGCAGTGGGCCGACGACGAGCGCGAGGTTGATCTTCGCCGGCGCGGAGCCGATCAGCGGAGCGCCTCCGCGAGCGCGACGAACTCGGAGGGGTCCAGAGCCTCCGCCCGTACAGCGGGCTCGCGGCCGATCGCCGCCAGCGCGGCCGCGGCCGCCTCGCGCGAGGTGAGCCCCGAGAGGGCGACGGCGTTCGCGAGCGTCTTGCGGCGGTGGCCGAAGGCGGCTTCGACGAGCCGCCGCAGCTCGCGCGGCGGCCCGGGAGCCGTCCGCTCGAAGGCGACGAGCGCGGACTCGACGTTGGGGCGTGGCCGGAAGACTTCGCGCGAGACCGGATGCCAGCCGATCCGGCGCGTCGTCAGCTGGACCAGCACGCTGACGGCGCCGTACGCCTTCGTCGACGGCGTGGCGAAGAAGCGGTCTGCGACCTCGCGCTGCACCATCACGCACCAGAGCTGGAGCTGCGCCAGGTCGAGGCTCTCGGCGACGAGCGGTGTCGCGACGTTGTACGGCAAGTTGGCAACGAGCTTGTGCGGCGGTGGGTCGAGGGCGCCGACGTCGAGACGGAGCGCGTCGCCCCAGTGAACATCGGTGCGCGGGATCTCTGCGAGGTGCGGTTCGAGCCGCCGGTCGACCTCGACGGCATGGACGTGCGCGACACGCTCGGCGAGAAAGCGGGTCAGCACGCCGAGCCCCGGTCCGACCTCGAGCACGACGTCCTCGGGCGCGAGTCGGGCCAGGCGGTCGATCACGCGCAGGATGTTCTCGTCGACGAGGAAGTGCTGGCCCAGGTCCTTGCGCGGGGCGACGCTCACAACCCGAAGACCCGCGTCGCGTTCTCGTCGATCTGTCGCTCGAGCTCCTCCTTGTCGGCACTCCGGACCTGCGCCAGCGCGTCGAGCGTGTGGAGCACGAACCGGGGCTCGTTGCGCCGGCCGCGCACTGCCTGCGGTGCGAGGTACGGGCTGTCGGTCTCCGCGAGCAGCCGGTCGGCGGGAACGCGCCTCGCAGCCGTCCGCAAGTCGTAGGCGTTCTTGTAGGTCACGTTGCCGGCGAACGAGACGTACCACCCTCGCTCGAGCGCCGGCTCGAGCAGCCGCTGCGAGGAGAAGCAGTGCAGGATCACGGGGCCGTCGTGAGCGACAAGCCGCTCGAGCGTCTCGTCGTCTGCCGCGCGCGTGTGAATGACGACCGGCTTGCCTGTCTCGCGCGCGAGCGCCAGCTGGTCGTCGAAGAGGCGCCGCTGCGCATCGCGAGCGGCGTAGCCGCGGAAGTAGTCGAGGCCGGTCTCGCCGACGGCCACCGCGCGGGGATGCCCGAGCAACTCGCGGAGCGCGTCGAGGTCGGCGCCGGCGTCCGCCTCGTGCGGGTGGATCCCGAGCGATGCGTACACGCCGTCGAGCTGCTCGGTGCGGGCGAGCGAGGCACGCGCGCCGGCGACGGTCGTTGCGACGTCGACCACCCGCGACACGCCCTCGGCGCGGGCGCGCTCGACGACCTCGGCCGCGTCGTCGCCGAGGTGCGCGTGCGTGTCGATCACGCCGCGTCGGCGTCCGCCGGCTCGAGCCGCGGGAAGAGCGGCTGCGCGGCCTCGACTCCCTCGGCGGGCTGCAGCAGGCCGTACGCGACCCGGTCCCAGCTGACGTCGACCGGCTGCTTCAGGGCGGCGAGGATCTTCGGCGCGGTCTCCGGTAGGTAGGCCGCGAGCGCGACCGCCGCGACGCGCAGCCCGTCGGCGAGGTCGAACAGCACCTGGTCGAGATCGCCGGCGCGCGCGGGATCCTTCGCGAGCTCCCACGGCTTCTGTTCCGTGACGTAGCGATTGAGCGTGCGAACCAGCGACCAGGCGCGATCGACGGCGCCGGTGAGGTCGAAGGCGTCGATCGCGTTCGGGATCTCGGTTCGCAGGGCGTCGATCTCGTCCGCAAGCTCGTGCGTGCGTCCGGGCGCGGCCGCGAGGCGCCCGTCGCGGAAGCGCGCGATCATCGCGGTGGTGCGCGAGACGAGGTTCCCGAGGTCGTTGCCCAGCTCGCGCTCGTAGCGCTCTGCGATTCCCCTGAGTGACGTGTTGCCGTCCTGGCCGAAGGGCACCGCGCGTGCGCACCAGAACCGAAGCGCGTCGGCGCCGAAGCGGTCGACCAGCTCCAGTGGGTCGACGGCGTTCCCGAGCGACTTCGAGATCTTCAGGTCGTCCAGCGTGAGATAGCCGTGGATGAAGATCTGCTTCGGCACGGTGTACCCGGCCGAGAGCAGCATCGCCGGCCAGTAGACGCAGTGGAAGCGGAGGATGTCCTTCGCCATCAGGTGGCGCACCTCCGGCCACAGCCGTTCGCGCAGATCTTCGCCGGGGCGCGCGTACGTCAGTGCGCTGAGGTAGTTGACAAGCGCGTCGGCCCAGACGTAGGCGACCTGGCTCTCGTCCCACGGCAGCGCGATGCCCCAGGGCTGGCCCGCTCGGCTGATCGAGAAGTCACGCAGGCCGCCGGCGATGAAGCTCCGCACCTCGTTGAAGCGAAACTGCGGCCGCACGAGCTCAGGGTTGGCGTCGTAGAGCGCGAGCAGGCGATCCTGGTAGCCGGAGAGGCGGAAGAAGTAGTTCTTCTCCTCGATCCACTCGGGGACGGTGTTGTGGAGCGGGCATTTCCCGTCGACGAGCTCGTCCTCGGTCTTGAAGGCCTCGCAGCCGACGCAGTACAGGCCCGCGTAGACGTCCTCGTAGACGTCGCCGTTGTCGTAGATGCGTTGCAGGAACTCACGGACGAACGCCTTGTGCCCCGCGTCGCTCGTACGGATGAAGAAGTCTGTCTCCGCGCTCAAGTGGTGCGGAAGCTCGCCCCAGACCGCCGCGATCTGGTCCACGTACTCCTGCGCGGGCAAGCCCTGCTCCTCCGCGACGCGCCAGACCTTCGTAGCGTGCTCGTCGACGCCCGTCAGGAAGAAGGTCTCCTCCCCACGCTGCTTGTGATGGCGCGCCAGGATGTCGGCCGCGATCGTCGTGTACGCGTGGCCGATGTGCGGCCTGTCGTTCACGTAGTAGATCGGCGTCGTCACGTAGAAGGTCATGGCGTTCCATGATAGGTGGGTGGATCTTGCGGCTCCTGACGGCGAGCAGGGCCGACGCCGAGGCGACGAGGAGGGCGAGCAGCCATGCTGCGACGACCGGCGGGAGCTGGCGTTGGTGCGGACTCGGCGAAGGCACCGCTTCTGCGTGGTCGGGCAAAGACAGGCGCCCCGGGGGGCCGGGCTCACGCTGCGCGAGTGACCCGGCGGCGGAGGCCACCGGTCTTGCAGGCGCCGTCGGACCCGCAGCCGCCGGGGCTGGAGCCCGATGGAGCGCTCGGCGCGGATGGCTCGTGTGCGGGAGGCGAGGGTGCTCGGTGGTCGCGGGCACTCGTGCTCGCGTCCGAACCACACGCGGCGCCGATCGCCGCGCAGGGACGGCCGCACGTCGCGGCGCGACGTCCTGGGCGCGCGGTTGCGAAGGGCGGACGACCATGAGCGAGCCGCCGGAATCCGAGCGCGGGTGCGCGGCAGACGCCGCCGCGCCGGGCTGCTCCGGAGTGGGCTGAGCCGCCGCGGCCGCGGTGGGCGCCGGCGACGCAACGTCCGTCGCGACCACGGCGGCCGGGTCGGGCTGTTCGGCGGGCGGCGTTGCGGGAGCGGGAATCGGCGCGGCGGACCGCGGCGGGAGCAGCGCGAGCGGGTCGACGTACCCCTGGGGCTGGTCGGCACGCCGGATGCCGAGGTGCACGTAGGGCTGCGGAAGCTCGGCCTCGCCCGACGGGCCGATGCTGCCGACGACATCGCCCTCAGCGACGCGCACCCCGTCGGCGACTGCGATCGAGCCGAGATGCGTCAACGTGACGGCGTAGCCGTCGGCGGTGGTGATGGTCACGCTCTTGCCGGAGGTCGGGACGGTCCCGGCGAACGTGACCGTCCCGGCCGCCGGCGCGACGACCGGTGCCTCCGCGGCGGCGCCGAGGTCGATCCCTCGGTGCTGCCCGGCAGCGTACGGATGCGCCGGATCGAAGACGAACGGCTGGAGCACCGGCCCGTCGGCGGGCCAGGTCCAGGCACCCGCGACGGGTGCGAAATGAAGCGCAGCGGCGACCGCCGCGAGCAGTGCTCGGCGCATGGGCTCCCCCTTGAGCTCGGACCTCTCGGCGTCCCTGGCGTGGGAACGTGTGTTCTGTCACCCACGGTAGAGGCGGGCCTGCGCCGTTGTCAAACGAGGTTACAGAGTTGTCACAAAGATGCCCGATACAGGTCGTTTCGGGACATGTCTGTGAGCCGCGCGACCACGTCGGCGGCCACCCGGCGGGGCGCCCCGGCCGCGACCAGCTCCGCGACCGCCGTGCGGGCGGCAGCCGGATCGGTCTCCCGCCCGGGCGGCCCGATGACAAGCGTGATCTCGCCCTTCGGCGGTTCCTCGAACCGCTCCGCGACCTCCGCGGCCGCTCCGCTCACGACCTCCTCGAACCGCTTCGTGAGCTCCCGGCAAACGGCGACCTGGCGCTGGGCCTCGAATGCGGCCAGCGAGCGCAGCGACTTCGGCAGCCGTTGCGGCGACTCGAACGCGACCACCGGCCACGGCCACCGTTCGAGCTCCGTCCAAAGCTGCTCGAGCTCCGTCGCGCGCCGCGGCAGGAAGCCCACGAACAGGTACCGCGACTCCGCCAAACCGCTGGTCACCAGCGCGGTGTCGACCGCGGACGGCCCGGGCAGGACGGTCACCTCGACGCCGGCAGCGCGAGCCGCGCGGACGAGCCGGGCGCCGGGGTCCGAGATCCCGGGCAGGCCCGCGTCCGAGACCAGCGCGATGCGCTCTCCCGACTCGAGCCGCGGCAGCAGCTCGGCGACGCGCGCGGCCTCGTTGTGCTCGTGGTAGGAAAGCAGGCGCGCCGAGATGCCGTGTCGCTCCAGGAGGCCCCGCGTGTGCCGTGTGTCCTCGGCGAGCACGACGTCCGCGCTCCGAAGCATCTCCAGGACGCGAAGGGTGATGTCGTCGAGGTTTCCGATCGGCGTGGCGCAGACGGCGAGGGGCACTACGCCGCCTCGAACGCGACCAGCCCTGCCCCGATCAGCCCTGCCTGGGCGCCCAGCTCGGCGGGCCGAATCTCGAGCTGCTCGCCGGCCGGATCGAGCGCCTCGCGCACCACGGCGGGCCGCACCGACGGCAGCAGCAGGTCGAAGGCGGCGACGCCGAATCCGCCGCCGATCGCGACGAGCTGCGGGTTGAAGATGTTGACGAGCGAGCCGATCGCGACGCCGAGGTGGTGGCCGACCTCGGCCAATGCGGGGTGCCGTTGCTCGACGAGGTCGTGTGCGGTCGCGCCGGGGCCGAGCACGCGTTCGGCGAGCCGATCGGCCGCCGTGCCAGAGCAGTAGGCCTCGATGTGACCGCGTCCCGTGCACGCGCCGGGACAC
The DNA here is from genome assembly GCA_046765815.1 of Actinomycetota bacterium. GTDB lineage: Bacteria > Actinomycetota > Thermoleophilia > Gaiellales > Gaiellaceae > PALSA-600. The sequence continues at coordinate 18,165 of JBKPRG010000048.1, read as the reverse complement.
GGCTCGCCGTCCTCGACGATCACGACGTGGCCGAGCTCGGCCCAGCCGTGGTACAGGCTGCCGTCGAGCACGACCCCGCCGCCGACGCCCGTGCCGAGCGTGAGGATCACCATCGTCTCCACGTCGCGGCCCGCGCCGAGCCGGAACTCGGCGTAGCCCGCGGCGTTGGCGTCGTTCTCCACGCCGACCGGAAGCTCGAGCCGGCGCTGCATCTCCCCCCTGAAGTCCACAGCGTGAATCGGGATGTTGACCGCGCCGAGCACGTGGCCGCTCTTCTGGTCGACCCGGGCCGGCACGCCGAACCCGACCGCGGAGACGCCGTCCGGCGGCAGATCGCGCACGATCTCGGTCAGCTCGTCGAGAACGGCTTCCTGCGACGTAGCAGTCGTCGGCCGCTCGACGGTTTCATGTATCGCGCCGGCCTCGTCGACGATGCCCGCCAGAACCTTCGTCCCGCCGACGTCGACGCCGATGACTCGGTTAGCGCTCATGACCGGTGGGTAACGTAACCCGCCGGATGGCGCGCGAAGAGAAGCCCTATCGCGTCTACCGGGGTGGGCGCGTCAAGGGCAAGGTGCCTGTGCCCGGCTCGCGCTCCCTCCGCGTGCAGCGCCGCGGCGCCGACCGGACGCGCGACCAGGTCGAGTACCGCGGCCCGGGCGCCACCCCGCGCAGACCCCGGTGGGGGCGGCGCATCGCGATCGGAGTCGCACTGCTGCTCGTCCTGATCATCGTGTGGGCGGTCGCGAGCTGGTTCGCGTTCTCGAGCGGCGTCTCGGATGCAGACAAGCGCCTCGATCCGAACGCGAAGCTCGCACTCGCCTCGCAGAGCGGCCTCGTCCTCTCGCACTCGACGACGATCCTCATGCTCGGCACCGACTACGCGAAGGTCGGCGGGCGCACAGGCGACCGGCATTCGGACTCGATCATGCTGCTTCGCACCGATCCCTCACACCACCGCCTGTACTACCTGTCGATCCCCCGCGACATCCAGGTGCCGATTCCCGGCGCGGGCACGCAGAAGATCAACGCAGCGTTCCAGATTGGCGGCCCTGCGCTGGCGATTCGGACGATCCACGACTTCACGGGCATCCCGATCAACCACGTGATGGTCGTCAACTTCGCCGACTTCAAGGATCTGATCGACGCGCTCGGTGGCGTCGACGTGAACGTCCCGAGACCGATCCGCTCGAACCACTTCGACTGTCCGTATCCGACGCAGGCGCGCTGCGAGCGGTGGAAGGGCTGGCGCTTCGAGAAGGGCGCGCAGCACATGAGCGGCGAGCGGGCGCTCATCTACTCGCGGATCCGTGAGAACCTGCTCGATCCGTCGGAGACCGACGTAACCCGCGGAGCGCGCCAGCAGGACGTCATGAACGCGGTCGCAAAGAAGTTCACGTCGTTCGGCGTGATGCTGCGGATGCCGTTCTCGGGCAGCTCGTTCGCGAAGCCGCTCGCGACGGACATGAGCGCCGGCCAGCTCGTGCAGCTCGGCTGGGTGAAGTTCCGCGCCTCTGACGCCGGCTCGGTGCATTGCCGTCTCGGCGGGGATCTCGGCGGCGGCGGCACCGGGAGCCCCAGCGAGGACAACCCGACGGCAATCGCGATGTTCCTGGGCCGCTCGGCGCCCCAGCCGCCGACCGACCCGTTCGGGCCGGGCTGCGTCATCGGCCACGCGCTGCATTAGGGTCGCGCGCATGGGCATCCTCTCTTTCGTTCTCTTCGGGCTGCTCGCTGGGCTGGTCGCCCGGTTCGTGACGCCGGGGCGACAAGCGATCGGGTGCCTGCCGACGGTCGCGGTCGGAATGGTCGGTGCGCTGCTCGGCGGGTTGATCGGCGACATCGCGCTCGGCCATAAGGTGCGCTTCAGCTGGCACGTCGGGCCGTTCCTGCTCGCCGTCGCCGGCGCGGTCATCCTGCTGCTCGCGCTCCAGGCGATCGCGGGGCGGCGCGGCCGCTACCGGCGGCTCTGGTAGTGGCGCGGGCGGGCGCCGCGCTTCACGCCGTCCCTAACCCCCACCCACCCGGGGAACCGGTCAAGAGTCTCGCACCGAAGGACGCACGAGAGGGTGACGCGATCGTGCCAAGTTCGGAAAACCTGCTGCGGCGCTCCGCGTCGGCGACTGCCGGTGAGCTGCGCCCGTTCCGCGCAGGCGCAGGCGCCGCCGCCCCGCAGGTGCCGCTAGGCCTCGGCGGCCTTCTTGCTCTCGCCGCCGGAGCTGTCGCCGCCGCCCGAGCTCGACTCGCCGCTCTTCGTCGGCGTGGACGGGCTGTCGGGGGAGCTCCCGTCCTTGGACGGCTGCTTCGACTTCCGGCCGTAGTCGGTCGAGTAGAACCCCGAGCCCTTGTAGTGCACCGCGACCGGGTGGAGCACCCGCTGCAGCGGCCCCTCGCCGCAGACCGCACATGCCGTCGGGCTGTCTTCGGTCATGCCGTGAAACACCTCGAATAGATGCCCGTTCGGACACTTGTATTCGTAGATCGGCATGGGAGCGGCAAGGCTAGCACCGTCCTCAGGCGTCACCTGGCCCGCGCGCCGCTCGTAACCGGGGTGCTCGCGGCCCTCGCGCTCGCCCTCCCGGCGGCGGCGTCCGCGCACGCGACCCTCGTCCGCACCGTGCCGGCGAACGGCGCCGTGCTCGCCCACGCTCCGCGCAGCGTGGCGGTCGTCTTCGACGACACGATCCACGTCGGCCACGGCAACGCCGTCGTCGCGAACGACTCGCAGAAAACGGTGCTCACCGGCAAGCCGACCGTTCGTGGGCACGTGCTCACGCTGCCACTCCGCGCGGGCCTCCCCGACGGCGACTACAGCGTCCGCTGGAGCATCGTCTCCGACGACGGCCACCAGGAACAGGGCGTGCTCGCATTCGCGGTCGGCGCGGGGCGGACACCGCCGACGGCGGTGTTGGGCGCCCGCGGCTCGCTCGGCTGGGGCGACGCCGCGCTGCGCTGGCTGTATTTCGTGGGCCTGCTCGTGGCCGGCGGCGCCGCCGTTTTCGGCCTGCTCGCCCGATCGATCGTCGGCGACCGGCTCCGCCCGCCGCTTGCGCGCCTCATCTTCTTCGCGCTCCTCGCAGCGTTCATCGGCGGCTCCGCGTTGCTGCAGAGCACGATCGCCGGGACCCGGTTCCAGCTGGTGTTGAAGGTGGCGCTCGTCGTCGCGATCGCGGGCGGCGTCGCGGCCGCGCTGGCGCCGATCTATCCCCGGCTGCTCATGCCCGCGGGAGCGTGCGCCGTCGCGCTGCTCGCCGCGCCGACGCTGGCCGGGCACGCGCTCGACCGTGACCAGCCGCATTGGCTGTCGGTCCCCGACGATTTGGCCCATGTGGCGGCCGCGGCCGTTTGGCTCGGCGGACTGGCGTCGCTCGTGCTCGTCCTGCCGCGCGCGACCGCAGACGGGGCGAAGCGGGCGGCAGTCGTACGGCGCTTCTCGACCGCCGCGCTTGCGTCGGTGTGCGTGATCGCCGCCAGCGGCATCGGGCGCGCCCTGACCGAGCTGAACAGCGTCTCCCAGGTCTGGTCGACGTCGTACGGCAGGGCGCTGATCGTGAAGTCGGCCCTGCTGCTCCCCGTGCTCGGCCTCGGCTGGCTCAACCGCACGCAGCTCCTCGACGCCTTCGCGCGCCTGCGGCGGTCGGCGATCGTCGAATCGACGCTGTTGATCGGCGTGCTCGCCGCCGTCGGGGCGCTAACGCAGGCGCGGCCGGGCGTCATCCGCGCTGCGCTCCCGTCCGTGGCCGCAGTGCCGCAGCCGCCGGTCCTCCCACCCCGCTCGGCCGTCGTCGACGCACGCGGCGTCGGTGCGCTCGTCGTCGCGCTCGCCCGGACGCCGGGCCGGGCCACGGTGACCCTGCTCGGCTCGGCAAATGCCGGCGTGAGCGCCCGCGACGTCCGCATCGACGGCCGACGAGCAGCGGCCTGCGGTAGCGGCTGCTATAGAGCGGCGGCCGAGGCAGGCCCGGTTCAGGTCAGCGTCGACGGCGCCCGAACGACCTTCGACACTCCCGCGCGCGCGCCGGCGGCGACGGCGCTGCTGCGCGACATCACGCGCCGCTACCGCGGTTCGAAGACGATCGTCATCGACGAATCGCTCTCCGCCGACAGCGGCCCGGGGATCAGGACGCGGTTCACGGTGGTCGCCCCCGACCGGCTCCGCTACCAGACGAACGCGGGGCCGGCGGCGATCGTCATCGGCTCGCGTCGCTGGGACCGCGTGTCGCCGGGAAGGCCGTTCGTGGAGTCGCCGCAGACGCCGCTCGACGTGACCCAGCCGCTGTGGTCGAACGTCAGCAACGTGCACGAGATCGCACCGGGCGTGCTGACCTTCCTCGACCGGAGCCTGCCCGCGTGGTTCCGTATCGAGATCGAGAACCGGCGCCCGCGCGTCGCCCACATGGAGGCGGCGGCGCACTTCATGGTCGAGCGCTACGTCGAGTTCGACGCACCGGTCGAGGTCTCGCCGCCCTCCCGGTAGCGCTGCGCCTCCTCGCCGACAAGCTCGAGGAAGCACGGCGCGTCCTCGAATGCAGCCAGCCCGCCGGGAGCATCGCGCGGACGGCGCGAGCGGCGCGCCGTCCGGCGCACTGTCGCGATTGCGCCGGCGGCACCAACGAGGCTGCCGATCGCAAACGAACGGAGCCGACGACCGCGTGAACCGGCTTCCATGCGACGATCGTACTCGTGCGGCTGACCACCCTCGGCGACCTGCTCCTCGACGTGATCGTGCGGCTCGAGCACCCGCTCGTGCCCGGCGACGATCAGGTCGCGACGACCCGCACCGGAGCCGGCGGCCAGGCGGCGAACGTGGCCGCGTGGGCGCGCGAGCTCGGCGCCGACGCGCGCTTCGTCGGCAAGCGCGGCGCGGACGCCGCCGGCGAGCTCGTGACGCGCGAGCTCGAGGAGCGCGGCGTCGACGTGGCCGGGCCGAGAGGAGGACGCACGGGGGTCGTCGTCTCGTTCGCCGGCGGAGGCGACAGGACGATGGCATCCGACCGCGGCGCCGCCGTCGAGCTGACCGCACGAGAGCTCGACCCGGCGTGGTTCGATGCCGACGTGCTGCACGTCTCCGGCTACTCGCTCCTCCGCGAGCCGCTCGCGGGCGCCGCGGCGCACGCGGCCGAGCTGGCTCGTGACCGCGGAGCGCAGATTTCTGCTGACGTTTCCACCTGGACGCTGGTCGACGACGCGTTCCGCGAGCGGCTGCGTCAGCTCGCCCCGGACGTCGTGTTCGCGACCGAGCGCGAACAGACCGCCGTCGGCGCGCTCGACGCGCGCTGGGTGATCAAGCGCGGCGCGGGCGGGCTCTCGGTCGACGGCCGCGACTGGCTCGCGGTCGACACGACCGTCGTCGACACGACCGGTGCCGGCGACGCGCTCGCCGCGGGCTTCCTCGTCGGCGGGCCGGAGGTCGGCCTGCAGGCGGCGGCGAGATGTTGCTCTCAGCTCGGGGCGATGCCGTGATCCGGATCGCCGACGAGGTCGGGGAGGCGCTGCGCGACGGGCGCGGCGTCGTCGCACTCGAGACGACGCTCGTGGCCCACGGCTTCCCGCCCGGCGAAGGCGTCGAGGTCGGCCTCGCGTCCGAGCGGGCGGTGCGCGACGGCGGCTCGGTGCCGGCCACGGTCGGCGTCCTCGACGGCGAGCTCGTCGTCGGGCTCGACCGCGGGCAGCTCGAGCGGTACGACGCGAGCGCGCGCAAGCTCGGGCCGCGCGACCTCGCCGCAGCAGTCGTCCAGCGCGCAACGGGAGCGACCACCGTGGGCGGCACGCTCGCCGCCTGCCGCAGCGCCGGGATCCACTTCATGGCGACCGGTGGTCTTGGCGGCGTCCACCGCGGCTGGCCGACGCCGCCCGACGTCTCTGCCGACCTGCAGGCGCTCGCAGACACGCAGGCGCTCGTCGTCTCGTCGGGCGTGAAGTCTCTGCTCGACGTGCCGGCAACGGCCGAGCTGCTGGAGACGATCGGCGTGCCCGTGCTCGGCTGGCGCGCCGACACCCTTCCTCTTTTCTATGCAGCCCGCGGCGGGCCCGGGGTCTCGGCACGCGTCGAGTCGGCGGAGGAGGCCGCCGGGATCGCCAACGGGCACTGGCAGCTGGGCGGCGGCGGGTTGCTCCTGGGACGCCCGCCGGACCAGAGCCTCGACGACGTCGAGCCGCTGATCGAGCGGGCGCTCGATGCCGCCTCCGCCGAGGGCATCCGCGGCCAGGACGTGACCCCGTTCGTGCTCGCGTTCCTGCACCGCGAGAGCGGAGGCGCGACCCTGCGCGCGAACCGCGACCTGATCGTCGGCAACGCGCGGCTCGCAGGCGAGATCGCGGCGGTGCGCTGAGATGCGCGTCGCGGTGGTCGGGCTCGGCGGGATGGGCAGCCGGATCGCCGGCCGCGTTCTCGCTGCCGGCCACGAGCTCGTGGTGTGGAACCGTTCGCCCGAGCGGATGACGCCGCTCGTCGCGCGTGGCGCGACCGCGGCGCGAAGCCCGCGCGACGCGGCGGAACAGGCCGAGTTCGTGATCACGATGCTCGCCGACCCGGACGCGTTGCAGGCCGTGACCGAGGACGACGACGGAATCGCGGCGGGTGCGCACCCGGGGCTGATCCTCGTCGAGATGTCCACCGTCGGGCCGGCCGCGATCGCGCGGCTCGAGTCCGTGCTGCCGCACGGAACCGGCCTCGCCGACGCGCCCGTGCTCGGCAGCCTCAACGAGGTCGAAGCGGGAAGGCTCTCGATCTTCGTCGGCGGGACCGACGACGTGGTCGAGCGTGTCACGCCTCTGCTCGCCGACCTCGGCACGGTGCTCCACGTCGGCGCAACGGGCTCCGGAGCGCGGGCGAAGCTCGTCGCCAACGCGACCCTCGTCGGCGTGATCGCCGTCATCGGGGAAGCGATCGCGCTCGGGCGAGAACTCGGCCTCGACGACGAGACGATCGGCAAAGTGCTCGGCCGGACCGCGCTCGCCGAGCAGGCGCACCGTCGACTGAGTGCGATCGAGTCCGGCGACTACACGCCGCGCTTCCCGCTCTCGCTCGCGCGCAAAGACGCGGACCTGATCCACGAGGCAACCGATCGGCTCCGCGCGATCGAGGCGGCGCGCAGCTGGCTCGCGGACGCCGAGTCCGAAGGCAACGGCGGGCTGGACTACTCGGCCGTGCTCGCTACGATCCTCCAACGATCCGAGCCCTGATCGCGGCATTGACAGTGGTACTGGCGCTCGCGGCAACCGCGTCCGCGACCACCGTGTTCCTGCTCGTGACGCCGAGCACCGTGCACCGCGGCGCGCGGGTCTACATCAGCGGCTCGGCCGGCGACTGCCCGCGCGGCGACGCCGTGATCATCATCTCGCGCGCCTTCCCGCGCATCCACCAGTTCGCCGGCGTGCCGGCCGTGATCGCAACCATCGGTGCGAACGGCCGCTTCCATGCGACGACGCGCATCCCGCTCGCGCGCCGCGTCGGCAGGTACGTCGTCACCGCGCGTTGCGGCGGCGGCAATCTCGGCGTCGCCGCGCCGCTACGCGTCGTTTAGATCGACCAGCGGCCGTTCTCCTGCACCAGCTGCCCGTCGGCGTAGATCCGGCCGTCGCGGCGCAGGTCCTTGACGATGTCCCAGTGGATCGCGCTGCCGTTGGTGCCGCCGGTCGAGGTGTAGGAGTTGCCGATCGCGAGATGGATCGTGCCGTCGATCTTCTCGTCGAAGGCGACGTTCTTCATGAAGCGCTGGATGCCGGGGTTGCAGCCGATGCCCAGCTCGCCGAGCCGGCGTGAGCCGTCGTCGGTGTCGAGTGTCTGCACGAGGAAGTCCTCCCCGCTCCGCGCGGTTGCATCGACGATCCGCCCGCCCTCGAACACGAGTCGCGCGCCGTCGACCTCGTGGCCCAGATAGATGGCCGGGAACTCGCCGAACTCGATCACGCCTTCGGCCGAGTTCTCGAGCGGCGAGTAGAAGACTTCACCGCCCGGCATGTTGATGTGCCCGTCGTCGACCGCGCCGCGCCGGCCGTCCAGCGAGAGCGTCAGGTCGGTGCCGGGCCCGACGAGCCGCACCTCGCCGGCGGCGTCGAAAACGTCCGCGATCGCGCGCATGCGTTCCGCCTCGGCGTCCCAGTCGAGCAGCACAGCGTCGAAGATGAACTCCTCCAGCTCGGCCAGCGTCATCCCGGCATCCTGTGCAGTGGAGAGCACCGGGTATTCGGCGATCACCCACGGAACCGACATCGACATCGTGCGCGCCCGCAGCGGCGCCATCATCTGCTGCACCGCTCCCTGCCGCTCCTCGGAAAGGTCAGATCCCTCGCGCGTGTTCTCGGGAGCCCAGATCGAGATGAACGCGTCGACCTCGCTCCAGATCCGCTCCTGCAGGGGCGCCGCTGCACGAAGGACCTCGAGCGGCGCCTCCCGGGCGAACGGACCGCCGATGTGCTCGAAGCTCAACTGCAGGATCGGGTAGGCGCCGATCCGCGCCACCTGCTCGACGACCGCCTCGACCATCGGGCGGGCCAGCGGCGTCGCGCGGACGCAGACCTGCCAGCCGGGCTGGACGCCGACGGACCGCTCGACGAGCAGCCGCGCGTATTCGTCGATCCGAGGATCACGCATCCGCCACAGTCCTAGCCGCAGTTCGCCGCAGTTGCACTTGTCCGTTTGGCCTATTCGAGCGTGCGCAGGAAGTCTTCCACGTCGAGCGCAGGCAGTGTCTCGATCCTCACCGATCCCCGCGCGCCCAGCGCGACGGAGATCTTGGCAACGGTGGCGATGTCCGGCGCCTCGACGACGTTGACGAAGTCGAACTCCCCGAGCGTCGCCCACTGATGCAGCACCTTGCAGCCCAGCTCCTCGACGTCGTGGTTCACCTGGCGCAGGCGCTCAGGGTTCGACTTGAGGGTCTGGATGCCCTGCTGCGTCAGCGTCGTCAGGAGGATGAAGATCGGCATCTCTACTCCTTGGTTTCGGTGTGCGGGAGCCTACCCGGGCGGCCTGGTCGAGGTACAGCAGTGCGCCGCCGAGGTAGAGCAGCGGGCTGAGCACGACGTCGGCGAGCGCATGCGCGACTCGCTGCCCGTTGTCCCCCTGCGAGCGGAGCAGGGCGATCAGGGTCAGCTCGGAGACGCCCACCACGACCACAAGGGCCGACAGCGACCCGAGCGCGTGGACGTAGTCGGCGAGCGCGAGCTTCCGTCCACGCTCGAGCGCCGCGCGGAAGCCGAGCCGCTCGATCATCGCCGCCGGGACGGCCTGGCCGAACAGCGCCAGCCAGGCGACCGCCGGGAGGACGAGCACACGCGCGAGGAAGGGCACGGGTGCGAACAAGAGAACGCCGATCAGCCACGCCACTGGAGTCGGCGCGGCGCCGTGCAGGATGCGCACGGCCCCGACGTATGCAAGCGCGATCAGCGGCGAGAAGGCGAGCAGGACGAGCGTCTGGACGTTCGACGTGTGCCCGAGCGAGAGCTGGGTCGAGAGCGCGAGCGGAAGGCCCAGGGGCAGGACCCGCCAGAAGTTGTCGCCGTACGCGCGGATCGTCTCCGCGACGAGCTGGCCCACGGTCCGCTCGGCGGGCGGCAGCGGCGGCGGCGCGCTACGCGTACGCACGCTCGAGCTCCGTGAGCAGCACAGGCACCGAGTCGGCAAGCAAGCGTTTGGCGTCGTCGAGACGCCACCGGCCGCGATCCTCCTCGAGAATCGCGTTCGAGATCGCGCGCACCTCGAGCGCCGGGACACCCGCGAGCGCCGCGGCACGCAGGACGGCGTACCCCTCCATCGCCTCGACGTCGCACCCGGCCGAGCCGTCGAGACGGGCGCTCGTGCCGATCGGTTCGACGCGCGCCGCCGGCAACGCGCGGCGCGCGGCCTCGAGCAGCCGCGCGTCCGGCTCGACGCGGAGCGCGATCCACTTCGCGTCGTTCGCGTCGCAGTACAGGGCCTCGCTGCCGATCACAAGCTCGGGCCCGGCGAACGTACGTGCACCGGCGATGCCGACGTGCAGGACGGCCGAGGGCCGGGACTCCGCGAGCGCGGCGGCAGTTCGGGCCGCGGCCTCGACCGGGCCGACGCCGCAGACGAGGCCGTCGCCTGCGAGCTCGCCGGGAGTGGCTGCGACCAGCAGGATCACGGCGGCACCGTATCCTGCGCGCAATGGGGTATCGCGTGGCCGACATCGAACAGCTCGAGTGGGAGGAGCGCCCGCCCAAGCCCGGTGAGGCCGCCCGGTCGGCGGCCGACATCACAACGCAGGCGGAACTGCAGCAGTCACGCGCGCGCGTCTGGCGCTACCCGCCGCACACAACCGGCCGCCGGCACCGCGACCACGTGCAGGAAGAGGTGTTCGTCGTCGTCTCCGGCACGCTGACGATGCTGCTCGGCGACGAGCCGGAACGGGTCGACCTCCGGCCCGGGAGCGTGGTCGCCGTCGACCCGATGACGCCACTCCAGATGCGCAACGAGACCGACGAGGAGCTCGTCTGCTTCGTCTACGGCGCGCCGCCGGTGCAGGAGGGCGCCGACTTCGTGGACGACGTCGAACTGCCGCCCCGGCGTTAGACGGCGAGGGCGACCGGCACAGCCGTCGCCTCGACCAGCGCGCTGACGCAGCGCTGGTCGAAGCCCTCTCCGCGCAGGAGCTCGATCGCCTCGCGGTGCGACCACGCGTCGCGGTACACGCGGGGTGAGACGAGCGCGTCGTAGACGTCGCAGACGGCGAGGATCCGCGTCTCGAGATCGATCTCCGCGGCCGGGAGGCCGAGCGGGTACCCGGTGCCGTCGAGCCGCTCGTGGTGGCCCGCGACGAGCCGCTTGACGACGTCGTCGAAGCCGCCGACCTCGCTGAGCAGGTCGCGCCCACGCTGCGCGTGCAGCTTGATCTCGGCGTACTCCTCATCTTCCAGCGGGCCGGGCTTGCGGAGGATCTCGTCGGGGATCGAGAGCTTGCCGATGTCGTGCAGCAGCGCGCCGGTCGCGAGCGAGCGCAGCCGCGGTGCCGAGAGCCCGAGCCGCTCTCCGATCTCGACCGCGAGCAACGCGACCCGCCGCGTGTGCTCCTCGGTGGAGACATCCTTCTCGGCGAGCCGGAGCATCAGCGCCCGGATCCGTGCGCCGAGGAATGCCTCCTCGGCGCGCACGATGTCGCCCACCCGCAGCGTCCCCGTAAGCGTCTGCGAGCCGCGCCCGCGGCGCAGGTCGTACGCCGTCGAGGCGCCGATGACGGCGATCCCGAGGAGCTCGAGGCCGTGCCCGAGCCACCAGCCGAGGTACATCGGCTCCAGCGCCAGCGCGGCGTACAGCGCGACACCGAGCAGCGCGAGCCCGAACACGACAGCCAGGTCGGCGACGCGATGCGTCAGCAGGAAGGTGTTGGCCGCGCGCGCCGCGAGCCCCGCGAAGAGCAGCGCGCCGATCACGAGCAGCCCGAGCGCCTCAGGCGAGCCCGAGGCCGGCACCGGCGGCACGAGCGACGGCTCGAGAATGCCGACCGTCGTGACCGCGACGATCGCCACGGCGATGCACGCGGAGAGGGCGATCACGCGCGGGATCGCGCGCCGCTCGACCAGCCTCGGCACGCCGGAGAGAGCGAGGACGGCCGCACCGACCGGCAGGGTCGCCCCGCCGGTGAGCGCGATCACGCCATTCCGTCCGACGAGCACGCCGGGCGTGACCATCCCGTGCACGGCCAGCAGCACGGCCATCACGAAGAAGCCGCTGCCGACGACGACTGTCCTCCCGTCGCCGGCCCGGACGCCCGCGCTCGTCAGCACGACGGCCGCCGCGGCGGCCACCAGCGCACTCACGCCGACACCGTAGAAGTGCACGGCGAGCGGCGGCATCCATTCCCGTTCGCCGGACCAGAGAACGAGCGCAACGGGAGGCAGTGCACAGGGAATGAGCACCGGGCCGACCGCCATCAGCCTCCGCAGCCGCACGGGGCTGCTATCGGCGTCGCCGGCCTGTTGCTGAAGTCCCTAAACGGTGTCAGACACTTTCAAGGTGTCTGACACCTGTCTGGAAACTCAGCTCGCCGCCAGCGGCCTCGACGCGCACGGTGTCGCCCTCGCCGAAGTCGCCCTCGAGCAGCCGCAGCGCCAGCGGGTTCTCGAGCAGGCGCTGGATCGCCCGCTTCAGGGGGCGGGCGCCGTAGGCCGGATCCCAGCCTGCGTCGGCGATCGCCGACTTCGCCTCGTCGGTCAGCTCGAGCTGGAGCCCGCGTTCGGCGAGTCGCAACCGTAGGCGTCCCAGCTGCTGCTCGACGATCTCGTCGATCTGCTCACGGGTGAGCTCGTGGAACTCGACGATCTCGTCGATCCGGTTCAGGAACTCCGGCCGGAAGAGGTCGCGCATCTGGTCGGCGCTCCGGATGTTCGAGGTCATGATCAGCACGGTGTTGCGGAAGTCGACCGTGCGGCCCTGGCCGTCGGTCAGACGGCCGTCGTCCAGTACCTGCAGGAGCACGTCGAAGACCTCCGGGTGCGCCTTCTCGATCTCGTCGAGCAGGATCACCGAGTACGGGCGCCGGCGGACGGCCTCCGTCAGCTGGCCGCCCTCGTCGTAGCCGACGTAACCCGGCGGCGCGCCGACGAGCCGCGACACGGTGTGCCGCTCCTGGTACTCGCTCATGTCGATGCGCACCATCGCCCGCTCGTCGTCGAACATGAACTCCGCCAGCGCCCGGGCCAGCTCCGTCTTGCCGACGCCGGTCGGCCCGAGGAAGACGAACGAGCCGATCGGCCGGTTCGGGTCCTGCAGGCCGGTGCGGGAGCGTCGCAGCGCGTTCGCAACGGCCGAGACCGCCTCGTCCTGGCCGACGACGCGCCGGTGCAGCCGCTCCTCCATGTGGATCAGCTTCTCGGTCTCGCCCTCGAGGAGCCGGTCGACGGGGATGCCCGTCCAGCGCGCGACGACGGCAGCGACGTCGTCCTCGTCGACCTCTTCTTTGACCATCGGCTCGGACGGTGTGTCTTCACGCTCGGCGAGCTCCTTCTCGAGTGCCGGAATCTCGCCGTAGCGGATCTCCGCGACGCGCTGGAGGTTGCCCTCGCGTTCGGCGCGCTCGGCTTCGGTCCGCAGCTCGTCGACGCGCGTTGCGATCTCGCCGACACGCCGAAGCGCCTCCTTCTCCTTCGCCCAGCGAGCGGCGAGGCCGTCGCGCTCCTCCTTCGCCTCGGCGAGCGCCCGCTCCACCGGCTCGCGCACCTCGTCCGACTCGCCGGCCATCGCGGCGAGCTCGATCTCGAGCTGCATGACGCGCCGGTTCGCCTCGTCGAGCTCGAGCGGAGACGACTCGATCTCCATCTTCAGCCGTGAGGCGGCTTCGTCGACGAGGTCGATCGCCTTGTCGGGCAGCTGGCGGTCGGAGATGTAGCGGTCTGAGAGCACCGCCGCGGCGACGAGCGCAGCATCGCGGATGCGCACCTTGTGGTGCGACTCGTACTTCTCCTTCAGGCCGCGCAGGATCGCGATCGTGTCGGCCACCGACGGCTCGCCGACGAAGACCGGCGCGAACCGCCGCTCGAGCGCTGCGTCCTTCTCGATGTGCTTGCGGTACTCGTCGAGCGTCGTCGCGCCGACGCAGCGCAGCTCCCCGCGCGCGAGCATCGGCTTCAGCAGGTTCGCGGCATCGACGGCGCCCTCGGCTGCGCCGGCGCCGACGATCGTGTGCAGCTCGTCGATGAACAGGATCAGCTCGCCCTCCGCGGACTTGATCTCGGTGAGCACTGCCTTCAGCCGCTCCTCGAACTCCCCACGGTACTTCGAGCCGGCCAGCAGCGCGCCGATGTCGAGCGCCCAGACGCGCTTCCCCTTCAGCGACTCCGGCACGTCGCCGGCGACGATGCGCTGGGCCAGGCCCTCGACGATCGCAGTCTTGCCGACGCCCGGCTCGCCGATCAGCACCGGGTTGTTCTTCGTGCGGCGGCTGAGGATCTGGATCACGCGCCGGATCTCCTCGTCGCGGCCGATCACCGGGTCGAGCTTCCCCTCCTCGGCGAGCTCGGTCAGGTCGCGGCCGAACTTGGCGAGCGCCTGGTAGGTCCCTTCGGGGTCCTGCGTCGTCACGCGCTGGCCGCCGCGCACCTTCTGGATCCACGCCTCGATCTCCGTACGCGGCACGGGCTCGAGCGCGAGGAACAGGTGCTCGGTGGAGAGGTAGTCGTCCTCCATCCGGCGTCGCTCCTCGTCGGCCTTGTCGAGCAGGCGCGAGAAGGCCGCGGATGCGTTCGGTTGCTGCTGCCCGCCCTGGACGGACGGCAGCGCCGCCACCTTGCGCTCGGCGTCCGCGCGGAGCCCCTGCCAGTCGGCAAAGAGCTCCTGGTCGAGCAGCGCCGCCAGCAGGTGGTCGGGTGTCAGCTCGGGGTTGCCCCTGCGACGCGCGTCGTCCTGCGCCGCGGCGATCGCCTGCTGACTCTTGGTCGTGAGCTTGTTGAAATCCATCAGTTCCTCGAAATCGGTGGCTTGGGTGGTTCGTAGAGGACGAGGTCGCGCCGGTAGTGGCGGTGGACATCCTGGAGCGAGCGGCGCATCTCCTGCTCCATGCGCTCCAGCCGCCGGCGCATCCGCTGCAGCTCGTCCTCCATGTGCAAGACGCGCGCGACGCCGACGAGGTTGAGCCCGACCTCGGACGTCAACTGCTGGATCAGGCGCAGCCGCTCGACGTCGCTGTCCGAGTAGAGGCGTGTGTTGCCTGCGGTGCGCTTCGGCCGCACGAGCCCCTTCTGCTCGTAGATGCGGAGCGTCTGCGGGTGCATACCGACCAGCTCGGCGGCGACGCTGATCATGTAGCGCGGACGGCTGCTCTCGTCGGTCATCCGCTCGTCTGCTGCAGCTGCTCGAGCAACTCGCGCTGCTTCTTGTTGATCTTCTTCGGCACCTCGATGCGGATGCGCGCGAGCACGTCGCCCTGGCCGGAGCCCTTCAAGCGCGCTGCCCCGCGGCCCTTGATCCGCAGGAGCTTGCCGTCCTCGGTGCCGGCAGGAATCTTCAGCGAGACTGCTCCGTCGGGCGTCGGCACCTCGACCGTGCCCCCCAGCGCGGCGACCGGATACGAGACCGGCACCTGGACGATGAGATCGTCGCCCCGGCGCTCGTAGATCTTCGACGGCTCGACGCGCACGACGACGAAGAGATCGCCGGCGGCCGCGCCGCCGTAGCCGGCCTCGCCCTTGCCGCGCAGCTTGATCCGCGTGCCGTCCTTCGATCCGGCCGGGATCCTGACCTTGTACCGCTTCGTGCGGCGCTCGCGGCCCGAGCCGTTGCACGTCGGACACGGCTTCTCGACGATCGAGCCCATCCCGTGGCAGCGCGGGCACGGCTGCTGCAGCGCGAAGAGCCCCTGCGACGTCGCGACGACGCCCGAGCCGTTGCACTTGGGGCAGGTAACGGGCGCTGTGCCAGGCGCTGCGCCCGTCCCGTGGCACGTGTGGCAGGCGAGCTCGAGCTGGACCGGCACTGTCACCTCGGCGCCGCGCAGCGCGTCGTCGAACCCGACGCGCACCTCGACCTCGACGTCGTTGCCGCGCTGGCCACGCTGTGGCTGCTCGCGCCCGCCGCGGCCGAAGAGCCCGCCGAAGATGTCGCCGAGGTCGAAGTCGCCGAAGTCGAACGTCGTCGCGCCCGGCCCGCCGAAGCGGCCGTTCGTCGACCCGATCGAGTCGTACTGCTTGCGCTTCTCGGGGTCGGAGAGGACGTCGTACGCCGACTGCACCTCCTTGAACCGCTCCTCGTTGCCGGGGTTGCGGTCGGGATGCACCTCGCGGACGAGCTTGCGGTAGGCCTTCTTGATCTCGTCCTGCGAGGCGTTCTTCGAAACGCCGAGTGCTTCGTAGAGGCTCTTAGGCATCCGTCCCCGCCGAGATGATCACGCGCGCCGGTCGCAGCACGCGGTCGCCGAGCGTGTAGCCCTTCTGCAGCACCTGGATCACGGTCCCCTCCTCCTCGTCCGAGGGCTGCGAGAGGAGCGCCTCCTGCGTGTGCGGGTCGAACTTGCCATCCGTCTCGATCTCGGCGAGGCCCTCGCGGCCGAGCGCGTCCGCGAGCGCGCGGTGCACCAGACGGACGCCTTCCTCGAGCTTCGCCTCCTCGTGCTCGGCGGCAGCTTCGAGCGCGCGCTCGAGGTCGTCGAGCACCGGCACGAGCTGGCGCACGAGGCGTTCGTGGGCGCGCGCGGCCAGCTCCTGCTGGTCGCGCGCCACCCGCTTGCGGTAGTTGTCGAACTCGGCCTTCAGACGCTGGAGCGTGTCGAGGTACTCGTCGCGCTCGCGCGTGACGGCATCCAAGGGATCAACCTCGGTCTCGACGACGTCCCCCTGCTCCGGCTCGTTCGTCACTTGTCGTCGACCACCTCGTACTCGGCGTCCTCGACGACCTCATCCTCGTCGTTCGACGAGGACGGCCCGCCGTTGCCGGACGGCTGCTCGGCCGACGCCTGCGCGTAGAGCGCCGACGCAGCCTGCGTCCATGCCTCCTGCAGCGCGTCGGTCTTGGCCTTGATCTCGGCCGCGTCGCCGGAATCGAGCACGGCCCGCAGCTCCATGATCCGCCCCTCGATCGTGCCCGCGAGCGTGGAGTCGATCTTCTCGCGGTTCTCGTTGAGCGACTTCTCGATCTGGTACGCGAGCGACTCGGCGGCGTTGCGTGCATCTGCCTGCTCGCGCAGCCGGTGCGCCTCGTCCGCGTGCGCCTCGGCCTCGTGGATCATGCGGTCGATCTCGTCCTGCTTCAGGCCGGAGCCGCCCTCGATGCGGATCTGCTGCTCGTTGCCGGTGGCACCGTCGCGGGCGGAGACGTTGATGATCCCGTTCGCGTCGATGTCGAACGACACCTCGATCTGGGGCATGCCGCGCGGCGCCGGCGGGATGCCGACCAGTTCGAACTTGCCGAGCGTCTTGTTGTAGGTCGCCATCTCGGACTCGCCCTGCAGCACGTGCACGAGCACCGACGGCTGGTTGTCGTCGGCGGTCGAGAAGACCTCCGACCTGCGCGTCGGAATCGTCGTGTTGCGGTCGATCAGCTTGGCGAACACGCCGCCCTTCGTCTCGATACCGAGCGAGAGAGGCGTCACGTCGAGCAGCAGGACGTCCTTGACCTCGCCCTTGAGCACGCCGCCCTGGATGGCCGCGCCGACGGCGACGACCTCGTCCGGGTTGACGCCCTTGTGCGGCTCCTTGCCGATCAACTCCTTGACCTTCGCCTGCACTGCCGGCATGCGTGTCATGCCGCCGACGAGGACCACGTGGTCGATGTCGGAGGCCTGCAACCCGGCGTCGGCGAGGGCCTGCTTGGTCGGCGCGACGGTGCGCTCGAGCAGCCCGTGCGCAAGCTCCTCGAGCTTCGCGCGGGTGAGCTGCAGGTCGAGGTGCTTCGGGCCGTCCTGCGTCGCGGTGATGAACGGCAGGTTGATCTGCGTCGTCATCGTCGACGACAGCTCGATCTTCGCCTTCTCCGCGGCCTCGTAGAGCCGCTGCAGCGCCATCGGGTCGGCGCCCAGGTCGATGCCCTGGTCCTTCTTGAACTCGGCGATCATCCAGTCGACGACCGCCTTGTCGAAGTTGTCGCCGCCGAGATGGTTGTCGCCGTTCGTGGCCTTCACCTCGAAGACGCCATCGCCGAGCTCGAGCACTGACACGTCGAACGTGCCGCCGCCGAGGTCGAAGACGAGGATCGTCTGGTCGGCGCCTTCCTTGTCGAGCCCGTAGGCCAACGCGGCCGCTGTCGGCTCGTTGATGATGCGCAGCACGTTGAGGCCGGCGATCTTGCCGGCGTCCTTCGTCGCCTCGCGCTGCGCGTTGTTGAAGTACGCCGGCACGGTGACCACCGCGTCGGTGACCGTCTCGCCGAGGTACGACTCGGCGTCGGCCTTCAGCTTCTGGAGGATCATCGCGCTGATCTCCGGCGGCGCCCATTGCTTGCCGCCGGCGTCGATGCGCACGTCGTCGTTCGGGCCCTTCACGACCTTGTACGGGACGATGGTCATCTCCTCGGTGACCTCGTCGTACTTGCGGCCCATGAAGCGCTTGACCGAGAAGACCGTGTTCTCGGGGTTCGTGACCTGCTGCCGCCGCGCGGGTGCGCCGACGAGCCGCTGGCCGTCCTTCGTAAAGCCGACGACGGACGGAGTCGTCCGTCCACCCTCGGCGTTCGGGATCACGCTCGGCTCGCCACCCTCCAGGATGGCCATGCACGAG
>JBKPRG010000047.1:0-14573 GCA_046765815.1 Actinomycetota bacterium | reverse complement strand
CAGCGAGGATGCGCTTCGCGGCCTCGATGCCGTCGAGCCGGGGCATGCGCACGTCGAGCACGGCGAGCTCGGGCTCGTGCTCACCGGCGAGCGCAACCGCCTCCTCGCCGTCGCGCGCCTCGGCAACCACCTCGTGGCCCGCGCGCTCGAGCAGCTCGCGCAGGTCGAGGCGGATGATGGTCTCGTCTTCCGCGATCAGGATGCGCACGCCGTATACAGTCGCACGATGCTGCAGATCGCCGAAGACGCTGTCGACGCATTCAAGGAGATCGGGCCAATCCGCATCCGCGGTGTCGAGTCCGACGGAGAGGTGGAGCTGGAGATCGAGGAGGCCGACGAGCAGTCGGTGGACGACCAAGTGGTCGAGCGCGAAGGAGTGCGGATCCTGCTCGATCCCGTCGCCGCGAGCGCCCTCGACGACCAGGTGATCGGCGTGCACGCGCACGGCGACCACTTCCACTTCACGTTCGACGACCAGTCGGACGACGAGTCGGCCGACTAGCTCACAGGTTCCGCAGCCTGATCCCGCTGAACTCGAGCGTGGACGCGATCACGCGCTCCCACAGCCCGCGCAGGTCCGGGACGACGCGGAGCTCGATCCCCGCCTCGGCGTGGCGCCCGAGCAGATCGCCGAGCTCGACGACCTCGAGTGGTTCGACGGCTTCACGCGAAACGAAGTAGCCCGCCGCGCGCGCATATGGCTCGAACGGCGCGTCCGGCAGCCGGTACGCGAAGAGGTGGGCCTCGCGGAACGGTTCCAGCCAATCCGCCTGCAACGCATGGACGCGCCGCGCGCGGTCGCCCGTCAGGAAGCGCTCGACGTCGTCGGCCGATGTCGTCTCGATCGCCCAGAACGTGCCCCGCGGGCAGTCGCGTGGGAACCAGTACGCCGGGAGGTGGTCGTCGTCGATCGCCCAGACGAGCGCCTCGGGCGAATCGTGCCCCGGATTCGCCCGCGGCTCGAAGCGCTGGATTCCGCCGTCGTCGCTGACGTGCCAGAGGCTCACCGGCGGTGGAAGCTAACTGACCCCCTCTCCGTCCACCAGGTCATGACCTCGACGGCCAGCCGCCCGGCCCGCACCTTCGGATCCTGCTGCGTCAGCTCGCGGGCCTCGACGACACCCGTGGCGTAGAAGCACAGCCCGCGCAGCGTCTCGTCGTCTTGATCCTCGAACGGCCCGGCACCCACGAGCTTGCCGCGCGCGGACAGGTTGGCCATGTACGCGAGGTGCTGCGCCTGCAGCGCCTCCTCCTCCTCGTCCGGCAGCGGCGTCAACCCGGGCGGCCACCGGAGCAGCACGAACGCATACGACTCCAGCTCCATCAGGCGCGCGCGGCCTTCACGTCGAGCGTCTGCGCAAGCATCCAGGGCGTGCCGTCCGGATCGTAGAACGTGGACAGCCGCACCATCCCCGCGACCTCGTGCCAGTCCTCGACCGTCACGTCCTGCTCGCGAAGCGAGGCGATCGCCGCATCGATGTCCCGAACGCCGAAGGTCGGAGTGATGTTCCCCTGCGCCACCGTCTCGGTCTGACCGAGGCCGATGTTGAAGCCGAACGGCGTCTTCAGCTCGCACCAGCCGTACTCCTTGAGCTCGTACTCGAGCTCGAAGCCGAGCACGTCCCGATACCAGGCGAGCGCCAGGTCGTAGTCGCTGACACCAACGGAGATCACGCAGTTCGCGGGGTTGTAGTCGATTGCCATACCGCACCTCCTGTGTCGTCAGGAGCATGTTTTTATACTTCCTACTGTTCTATGTCAACCGCGGACCTGATCGACCTCTTTCACCATCGCTGGGCACCTCCGGCGCTGGCGCTGCTGGGCGAGCGCGACGGAGCGCGCTTTGTCGAGCTGCAGCGACGCCTCGGCGTCGGGCGCGAGTCGCTGAAGCGCGCGCTCGACGCGCTGGTCGAGCAAGGTCTCGTGCGCCGCAACCCCGGCTACGGGCACCCTCTACGCCCCGAGTACGTGCCGACGCCGAAGGGCCGCGGCGCGGCGGCGCTCGCGGTACGGGTGCTGGCCGCCGGCGACGAGACGGTTGTCCTCCACAAGTGGCCCGTGCCGGTGCTCCAGGAGCTCGGCGACGGCCGGCGCTTCTCCGAGCTGCACGCCGCGCTCGCGACGGTGACGCCGCGCGCTCTCGCGCTCGCGCTGCAGGAGCTCGAGCGCCACCGCCTCGTCCGCCGCGACGTGCTTCCGACGCGACCGCCCTCGACGCTCTATCGACCGACCGCGCGCGGACGGCGGGTGCAAGCGGCGCTACGCGGGGAAGATGACCTCGACGCGAGTACCCGCGTCTGAGCGAAGTTCGAGCGTCCCGCGCAGCTCGTCGCGGACGAGCGCCCGGACGATCGACAGGCCGGTTCCGTCCGGACCGCCTCCGTCACCGATCCCCACGCCGTCGTCCGCGATCGCGAGCACGATGTCATCCCCGGCGCGCGCCAGCTCGACTTGCACGCGGTCGCCGCCGTGCTCGAGCGCGTTCTGCAGCAGTTCCGCGAAGACGAGCGCGAGCGCGGTGGCGCGGACGCCCGGCAGCTCGACCGGCTCGAGCGCCGCGGTCACGTCCTTGCCGCCGCCGACGCCCTGGACGAGCATCGAGCGCAAGCGGTCGATCAGGTCGGCGAGGTCGACGTCCTCCTCGTGGCGTTCCGTGAGCAGCTCGTGCACGGCGGCGATCGCGAGGATGCGGTTGACCGAGTGCTCGAGCGCCTCGCGCGGGTCGACGGCGTCGGCCGACCGCGCCTGCAGCCGCAGCAGCGAGGCCACGGTCTGCAGGTTGTTCTTGACGCGGTGATGGATCTCCTGGGCGAGCACGCCGCGCATCACCGCCCGCCCGTGCTCCAGCGCCACGGCTGCGTGCGTCGCGATCGACGCAAGCAGCTCCCGATCGGCCTGCGTGAACTGCGTTTCGCGGTCGGCGACCAGCTCGCCGATCTGGCGGCCGCGCCAGCGCAGCGGCTGGCGGATCGCGTGGGTGCCGGCGACGCCCTCGGGCCAGGCGATCAGGCCGTCGTCGAGCACGAGCGCGGCGCCTGTCCCGTGCAGGGCGTCCATCGTCGTCTTGACGATCGCCTCCAGCGATTCCTCGAGATAGAGCGAGTTCGAGACCGCCTCCGAGATGCGCGCGAGCGCCTCGAGCTCGTGGACGCGGCGCTGCGCCTCGGCGTAGAGCTTCGCGTGCTCGATCGACTGGGCGACCTGCGCCGCGATGGCGAGCAGCAGCTCGACCTCGTCCTCGCTGAACGACCGCGGCTCCCGCGTCCGCACATTGAGCGCACCCTCGAGCGTGCCGTCCCGGGTCAGGATCGGCACGGCGAGGATCGACTCGTACTCGTCCTCCGGCAGGTTCGGGAAGTGCTTGAAGCGCGGATCGAGATGCGCCTGCGAGTCGATCATCACCGGCGCGCGGGCGGCAGCGGCCGACCCGGTAATGCCCTCGCCGGGGTGCATGCGCGGGCGCCGGGTCAGCTCGTCGATGTGCGAGCCGTGCGTCGCACGCAGCACGAGCTCGTCCGAGCGCTCGTCGTAGAGGTAGACGAAGCACGCGTCGGCGTCGAGCGCCGCGGGGACGCTCGTCGCCACCCGTGACAGAACCTCCTGCAAATCGAGCGTCGAGTTCACCGCCTCGATCGTTTCGGTCAGCAGCTTCAGGTGTCTGTCACGCGTCTCCACGCCTACAAGGTAGTTTCCGCGCTCGTGAGCACCTACGACTGGCTGCTGATGCTGCATGTCACCGGTGCGTTTCTCTTCCTCGGCGGCGGGGCGGCAGCCGGGATCCTGAACCTGCGCGCCTGGCACGCCGAGCGGCCTAGCGAGGTCGCACTGCTCCTGCAGCTGATCGCGCGGGTCGCCGTGCCGGCGATCGGGATCGGCTCGGTCACGAGCCTGGTGCTCGGAATCTGGCTCGTCCACCACGCCGGCTACTCGTACGGAACCTTCTGGGTCTGGGCGGCGATCGTCCTCTGGGTCGTGGCAGGAGCGCTCGGCGCTCGCGGCGGCCGCCACCAGACGAAGGCCGGTGTGGAAGCCGCACGGCTCGCCGGCGCAGGCGACACGATGACGGCGGAGCTGCGCGCGCTCGTGCGCGATCCCGTCGGAAACGCGCTCTCGTACGGTTCTGGACTGACCCTCTTGCTGATTCTCATCCTGATGATCTGGAAGCCCGGCCAGTGATCGCGATCCTCAGGCCGCACTCCTGGGACTTCCCGCTGTTCCTGCACGTGTTCGGCGCGATGGTGCTGTTCGGCGCGATCCTCGCGACGACGACACTGTCGTTCGTCGGTTGGCGCGTACCCGCGCTGGCTCGTTCCACTTTCTGGGCGCTCCTCGCAGCGGCGATCCCGGCGTGGATCGCGATGCGCATCGGCGCCCAGTGGGCCTACTCCAAGGAGCACCACCAGCTCTTCGAGAAGGATCCGACGTGGATCGGCGTCGGTTTCATCGTCGCCGACCTCGGCGCGCTGATTCTCCTGCTCGCAACGGGATTTGCAGTCTGGTGGCAGCGCTCGCAGAAGGCGGTCGCCGGCCGCGTCGTCTCCGGCCTGGCCGTGCTGTACCTCATCCTGCTGGTCGTCGCGTGGCTCGCGATGTCCGGCAAGTGGGGCTCATAGCCAGCCCGCTCACAGAATCTTTACCCCGGCAGGGGGAGAATCCACGCAAACGGGGAATAGGGTCGCGGTCGATGAGTGCTCTGGCTATCGATCTCCGTCGTACGACCGGCTTTCTCGTCGCCGACGCCAAGGGCCGGCTCGTCGGGCGGGTCGAATGCCCGATGTACGGCACCTCGCCCGAGACGCCTGATGCGCTCTCCGTCCGCTCCGGCTGGCTCGCCCGCCGCCGGCGCATCGTGCCGGCCGATTCGATCGAGCAGATCGACGACGGCTCGCGCGTGATCGGCCTTCGCGTCGACCGCGAGTCGATCCGCACCTTCCTCTAGGAGCACCTCGGTGCTGGCGGCGCCCGCGCCGGTCCCGACGACCCCGAGCGCGCTGGTCGCGAGCTGGCAGCGCAGCGAGCTGTCGCTGAACGCGGCGATCGCCAGCTGGGACAAGCGCATGCCGGCGCCCGCGAGCGTGACGGAGCCGGCGCAGTACGAGCAGCGGGTGATCCGGCTGCTCGCCCGCCGGCCGGTGTTGGCACACGCCGTCGAGCGACGGCTTCCTGCCGTGACGAGCGACGTCGTCGCCCGCGTCGACCTGAACCGGCTGGCCGCGAAGACGCCTCCGCCGCGCACTGCGCCGCGCCTCGGTGCGCCCGCGCCGGCCGCGAAGCTCCTCGCCTGGTACCGGGAAGCAGGTGGGCGCTTCCGCATCCGCTGGCGGCTGCTCGCAGCGGTCAACTTCGTCGAGTCGGCCTTCGGACGCGTGAGGAACGCGAGCAGCGCCGGCGCGCAGGGCCCGATGCAGTTCCTCCCCGCGACCTGGCGCAGGTACGGGCTCGGCGGCGACATCCACGACCCGCACGACTCGATCCTCGCCGCGGCCAACTACCTGGCCGCGAACGGCGCGCGGCGCCACGAACGCACCGCGCTCTATCACTACAACGCATCGCCGCTCTACGTCGACGCCGTCAGCCGCTACGCCAACCGGATGGGGCACAGCGCGACGGCGTTCTACGCCTACTACAGCTGGCGCGTCTATTTCCGCCGCAGCTGACGCGGCGTAGGATCGGCCGGCAATTCGTCAAGGAGGAGCGATGGACCATCTCGCGACCATGCGCCGTGCGTACGACCTGATCAACGCGGGCAACATCGACGGCTTCGGCGAGCTCTTGGCCGAGGACTTCGTCGAGCACGAGCAGACGCCCGGTATCGCGCCCACGAAAGAGGGCACGCTGGAGTTCTTTCGGATGTACCGCGCCGCCTTCCCCGACCTCCATTTCGAGCCGGAGGACTACATCGCGAGCGGCGACAAGGTCGTCACACGCGTCCGCGCGACCGGGACGAACACCGGCGATTTCATGGGCATGCCCGCGACCGGTAAGAGTGTGGACATCGACCTGATCGACATCGTCCGCTTCGAAGACGACGGCCTAGGGCACGAGCACTGGGGCGTCGCGGACGTGATGACGATGATGCAGCAACTCGGCGTCGTGCCGATGCCGGAGGTCGCGCCCGCCTGAGGTCTCAAAGGTGCCAGGCACCTCGCAGAGGTGCCTGGCACCGGTTCAGAGCACGCCTAGATAGCGATCCAGCTCCCACTGCGTGAGCTGGACGCGGTATTCGTCCCACTCCGACCGCTTGAGCTTCACGTAGTTGTCGAAGATGTGGTCGCCGAACGCGCGCCGCATCAGCTCCGAGCGCGAGAACTCGTCGATCGCCTCGCCGAGCGTCTCCGGCAGCGAGATGATTCCGCGCTCGCGCCGTTGCTCCGCAGTCAGGTGGTACAGGTTCGAGTCCATCGGGTCCGGCAGCTCGTAACCCTGCTCGATGCCCTCGAGGCCCGCGTGCAGTAGCGCCGCGAACGTGAGGTACGGGTTGCACGCCGGGTCCGGACAGCGGATCTCCGCCCGCGTCGCCTGCTCGGAGCCCGGCTTGTAGAGGGGGATCCGGATCAGCGCCGACCGGTTCCGCTGCGACCACGCCACGTACACCGGCGCCTCGTAGCCGGGGACGAGCCGCTTGTACGAGTTGACCCACTGGGCGAACACGGCCGAGATCTCGCGCGCGTGCCGCAGCAGCCCCGCGATGAACTGCTTGCCGGTCGTCGAGAGGTGGTGGGTGTCGTCGCCGTCGAAGAACTGGTTGCGGCCGTCGGTGAAGAGCGACATGTGCGTGTGCATGCCCGAGCCGTTCTCGCCGAACAGCGGCTTCGGCATGAACGTCGCGTACACGCCGTTCTTGGCCGCGACCTCCTTGACGATCAGCCGGTAGGTGATCGTGTGGTCGGCCATGTCGAGCGCCGAGGCGTAACGCATGTCGATCTCGTGCTGCGAGGGAGCCACTTCGTGGTGGTGGTACTCGATCGGGATTCCCAGCGACTCGAGCGCGCGGATCGTCTCGTTGCGCAGCTCCGTTGCCGCGTCGAGGGCCGTCATCGCGAAGTACCCGCCCTCGTCGAGCGTCTCCGTGCCGTCGTTGCTCTTGAAGAGGAAGTACTCGAGCTCGGGGCCGACATTGAACGTGTCGAAGCCCATCGCCTTCATCCGATCGAGTGCGCGGCGCAGCACGTACCGGGGATCGCCCTCGTACGGTTCGCCGTCGGGCTTGACGACGTCGCAGATCATGCGCCCCACGCGCGCCTCGCCCGCGCGCGCCGGCAGCAGCCGGAAGGTGGTCGGGTCGGGGATCGCGACCATGTCCGATTCCTCGATCGCGTTGAAGCCGGTGATCGACGAGCCGTCGAAACCCATGCCGTCGTCGAGCGCCTCTTCGATCTCGGCCGGCGTGATCGCGAAGCTCTTCAGATGCCCTTCGATGTCGGTGAACCAGAAGAGGACGTACTCGACGCCCTCCTTCTCGATCTCGCGGAGGACGGCTTTCCGTGCCTCCGGATCCGACGTCGCCCGGTCTTTGCTCTCGATCATCGCCACGGTCGCACTCCTCTTTGAGATGACGGGGAGAGGTCTATCAGCCGGGCAACGGGAGCGACGCCCGCACCGTCGCGACGACCGTTCGGTCGACGTACCCGAGCGACCGGTTGAGCTGCTGCATCGCCTCGTTGCCGGTCTGCGTCCAGGTGTAGATCTCGCGCAGGTCGAGTTGCGAGGCCAGGTGGATCGTCTGCTGCTTCAGCGCCCGCGCGATCCCGCGCCCGCGGTAGTCGCGCCGCACGGCCGTGAGTGCATTCTCGACGCGCTCGGGGTGGTCCGCATCCGGCAGGAGGCCGGCCATGCCGGCGATCTCGTTGTCCGCGAGTGCCACGAAGGCCCACTTCGTCGACGTGAGCCACTGGCCCCACCAGATCTCCTCGGTGATGTCGATCGGGCGATCGCCCGCCAGGTCGGCCAGGGCATCTCGCACCAGCTCGGGGTACAGGCGCCGGCGCAGGTCCGGGCTCGCGTCGAGCGGCACAAGCCGAATGCCGGCGGGTACCACCGGCCGAGGCTCGTCTGCCGCGACGGCCCGCACCTGCTCGATCTGGCGCATCCGCTCGACGAAGCCGAAGCGCTCCGCGAAGGACGCTGATTCTGGCGCCTCCAGCTGCGCCGAGGTCTCGTCGTAGCCGCGCTCGACAGCGTGCGCCGCGAGCGCGCGCAGGAGAGCAGAGCCCACCCCGCGCCGGCGGAAGTCCGGCAGCACTCGCGGTTGCGTGAACACGCCGCCGCTGTCGGAACGGTTCGAGACGCCCGAGCCGGCGAGAGCGCCGTCGAGGTGGGCGAGCAACAGCAGCTGCTCCGGGGTCGCCTGCGCGCGTATCTCCTCCACCGTCGCCGTCCGCTCGTTCGGCAGCACCGCCATCCGGACGCTGCGCCAGGCCTCGAGGTCGGCGTCGGTCAGCGCCGGTCGCAGCTCGACCCTCACGGCAGCGGGCCCTGCATCGTCAGCACGCGCGACCGGTTTTCGTAGCCCAGGCTGGCGTTCAGGGCCTGCATCGCCTCGTTCCCCTTCTGCGTCCAGGTGATCAGCTCGACGACCCCGCTGATCGAGGCCCAGTGGAGCTGAGCGCGCTTCAGCGCCCGCGCGATCCCGCGCCCGCGTCGGTCCCGGCACACGACGGTCAGGCCGTGCTCCGCGACCGCCGACCCGTTCGCGTGCTCCATCAACCCTGCGTAGCCGACGGGGCGACCGTTCTCGTACGCGGCGAACGAGCCGTCGGGCCTGGTCGCCTCGTCGCGCATCCACGTCGCGAACGGGTACGAGACCGCTCCCGGGAGCGGCATGTCGGCGTAGCCCTCCTGCGCGACCGGCCAGACGGCTTGGAGCAACTCCTCGCGGCGGACGCCGAGCGAGACGAGCTCGATCCCGTCGGGTGCGTCGGCGGGAGGCTCGTCGCCGACCACGCGCACCTGCTCGAGCTGGTAGTCGACCTCCTCCAGCCCGTAGCCACGCACGAATGCGAGCGCAGCCTCGTCTTCCGCGTCGACGAACGCGTTGACGCCGGCGCGGCCGAGTCCGCGGCCGTGCTCGGCCAGTGCGCGCACGAGCACGCGGCCGACGCCGCGCCGGCGATGCTCCTCCAGCACGCGTGCGGCGATGAAGACGCGGCCGCCGAAGTTCGAGAGGCCCGCGATGCCGCAGCCGGCGATTGCTCCGTCGCGCTCGGCGAGCAGCAGCAGACGCCCGGGCTCGTCGGTCGCCGCCAGCTGCTCCGCCGTCACGGGCTCGTTGGGGACGACGCGGCTCTTGACCTCGGCAAAGACCTCCAGATCGACCGGTGTGGAAGCGACGCGCAGCTCGATCACGACGGCCACCCCTCGACGACGAGCTTCGCCGGGAGCTCGCGGTAGCCGAGCCTCTCGTTGACGCCCCGCATGGCCGCGTTGCCCTCAACCATCTCCGAGACGATCTCGCGGTAGCCGTGCTTGGCCGCCCACGCGATCTGCGCGCGCTTCAGCGCCGTCGCGATGCCGCGGCGGCGGTGGCTCCGCAGGACGGCGGTGAGCCCGTTCTCGAGGCGGCCCTCGACGCCCGGCACGTGGTACAGACGCGCGTAGCCGACGACCTCGTCGTCGTCCAGCGCGACGGCAGCCATCGCGCCGAGCCGGTTCTCCTCCGCGACCCACTCGTCGAACGGGCGTGCCGCTGCGACCTGCGGCAACGCTATTTCCGGGGTCGCCTCGGCAGCGACGCGGTGTGCGCCCTCCAGATGCTCGTCGGTCAGCTCGACGACACCGGGCGCCCACTCGCCGTCCCCCGGCGCCACGTCCAGGATCACCTGCACGTCGCGCGTGACCTCGCGGAAGCCGCGGGCGGCGACGAAGCGCCGCGACTCGGCGTCGTCCTCGTGGACGCGTCCCCAGATTCGGTTCCGGTCGAGCGCCAGCGCCTCTCGGGCGACAGCTGCGAGCAGAGCCGAGCCGATGCCGCGACGCCGGGCCGACGGGCGCACCCGCACCATCCCGAGACATGCATCGGTAACCGACGAGCGGACCACGTACCCGATCCCGCCGCCGTCGTGGAGCAGGGTCGTCCCGGTCGACGTCTTGAGCTGCTCGGGGCTGACGGCGTCGCCGCGCTCGACCTCGGCGTAGATCCGCGCGACGGTGTCGAAGTCCAAGTCCGACTCGACCGCGCGGATCATCCCGACCTCTTCAGCTTCCCGTGCTGCTTCGCGTAGCGCTCGCCCGCGCGGAAGACGACGAGCCCGATCGGGATCGAGAGCACGCCGATCACCAGCAGCGGCCAGACGTCGGCCCAGCGCACGCCGGCGCCGGCCAGGATCTGGTCGCGGTTGCCGCGCAGCGCGTAGGTCGCCGGCGAGATCTTCGAGATCCACTGCATCCAGTCCGGCAGGACGTTGACCGGGTAGTAGACGCCTGAGACGACGAGCATCAGCCCTTGCGCGACGAAGCCGAGCTGTGCACCTTTCTCCGGGGAGATGAGCGGCAGGACCGCCGTCATCATCCCGACGCCGATGAACGAGATCGACGCGATCGAGAGCAGCGCGAGCGCAGCCGGATAGTTCGCATGCGGCAGATGGATGCCGATGAAGAGGACGACGGCGACGAAAATCGCGGCAGCGCGCAGCAGCCCATAGAGCACCGCGTAGACGCCCATCCCGATCAGGTGCACCGGCCGCGAGATCGGCGCCATGAACGTGTATTCGATCGTCCCTTCCCAGCGCTCCCACGCAACCGTCTCGGTGACGATCTCGAAGATGATCCCGAGGAACGCCCAGATGACGCCGCCGACCAGCAGCTTCGTCTCGAGCTCGTTCCGCTGCGCCGCCGACAGGTCGACGCCGCGCGCGATGAACACGATCGTGAGCGTGTTCGCGATCGTCCAGAGCAGGAACGCGAGGTCCCACAGCAGGTAGCGGCGGGTCAGGTAGATGTTGCGCTCGACGACGCCGTACAGGCCGATCAGCTCGCCCCGCAGGACGCGCCTGCGCGTGAAGGTCGTGTCAACGCTCGCCATCAGGCGAACACCTCCCTCTCCTCGTCTTCCTCGGCCTGTTCGTCCTCGTAGTCGCGGCCGGTCGCGGCAAAGAAGGCCTCCTCGAGCGTGTCGACGCCGTAGCGCTGCTTCGCGTCCTCGACCGGCTCCAGGAAGAGGAGCTCGCCGCGGTCGAGCAGGCCGACGCGGTCGGCGAGCTCCTCGGCTTCCTTCATGTCGTGCGTGCAGAGCAAGATTGTCGCGTCGTGCGACCAGCGGATCTCGCGGATGAAGTTCTGCACTTCTTGCTTCGAGCGCGGGTCGAGGCCCGTCGTCGGCTCGTCGAGCAGCAAAACGACCGGCGACGTGAGCAGGGCGCGGGCGAGCGCGACCTTCTGCTGCATGCCGCGCGACAGGTTCTCCATCGCCTCGCCGCGGCGCGCCGACGGGAAGCCGACCCGCTCGAGGATGAGCGGGATCTTCTCGTGCGTCTCGCGCGGCCCCATGCCGTAGAAGCGCGCGGCGTAGGCAAGGTTCTCGGCCGCGCTCATCTTCTTGAAGAAGCTCGCCTCGACCGAGACGCGGTTGACGAGCCGGCGCACGTGGCGCGCGTCCTTGAAAACGTCGTGCTCGAAGATGCGCGCCTCCCCGCCATCGGGAAGCAGGAGGGTCGAGAGCAGCCGGACCAGAGTCGACTTCCCCGAGCCGTTCTGACCCAGGATCGCGACGCACTCGCCGCGCTCCATACTGAAGGTGACGCGGTTCAGCGCCGTCCGGCGACGGCGCCTGAAGAGCCCCTTCCGCCGGGTGAAGACCTTCTCCAGGTCCGCAACTGCGATTGCCTTAGCCAATCTATGTTCTTGCAACCCATGCTCCTTGGGATCGTGAAAGGAAGAACCGAACGAAGACGCACCTCGACCGCGGTCAGCGGCGAGGCGTCACGTCTGCGTTGGTGATCCCGAACATGGCTAAGCGCCAGGATACGGCAGCCGCTAACAAACCGCAAACCAGGGCGTCTCAGTGGGTCGTGGCCAGGGGGTTGCTCGTCTGCCTGCTCGCGCTGACGCTCGTTCCGAGCGCACTCGCCGACCCGAAGCAGGTCAAGCCCGACCGGGCAGCGATCAACAAGCTGCTCGACGAGTTCATCCCGGACGTCGTCGAGCAGAAGAACCTGAAGCGGGGCTGGGAGCTCGTCGCGGGCGTCGAGAAGACGGTCCCGTACAGGGAGTGGGTCAAGGGCAACACCTCGATCCAGCGCTATCCCGCGAAGGGAACGCGCTTCCGCGGCTGGCTCGTCAACTACAGCTATCCGGGCGATGTCGGCTTCGACATCCTGCTCCAGCCCACGAGCAAGAAGCTCGGCGCCTGGTCCTTCCGGGCGGAGGCCCAGAAGATCGGCGGCGAGTGGAAGATCACGACCTGGTACCCGGTCGCCACCTACGCGCCGCCGTTGGCCGGCAAGACCCAGACCGTGAACGGCCCGAACGACCTCGGGCCGGGGAACGGCGCCGCCTCGTCGACGACCCCGAAGGGGCGTCTTGCCCCATGGGTGCTGGCGATTCCCGGCCTCGCCGTCCTGGCTCTCGCGCTGGGCGCCGGCGGCTTCGCAGGCGCCCGCTGGGCGAGACGCCGCAAGCGCGTCCGCGCCATCGAGCAGCTACTGGCGCGCGACTGATGCTCTGGCGGCCTCAATGGCCGCCACCGCGTCGGAGCGGTTCCCGAACCCGCGCGTCTCCGTTTCCTTGCCTTCCAGGTCTTTGTACACCTGGAAGAAGTGCTCGATCTCGTTCCGGAGCTCAGCCGGGATGTCGTGGATGTCCGAGATGCGCATCCAGGCCGGATCCTTCAGCGGGACGCAGATGATCTTCTCGTCCGGCCCCTTCTCGTCGGACATGTGGAAGACGCCGACCGCGCGAATGCGGATGCGGCAGCCCGGGAAGGTCGGCTCGCCGACCAGCACCAGCGCGTCGAGCGGGTCGCCGTCCTCGGCGAGGGTGCCCTCGATGTAGCCGTAGTCGGCCGGATAGCTCATCGAGGTGAAGAGACGCCGGTCGAGGGCGATGCCACCCAGCTCCTCGTCGTACTCGTACTTGTTCCGCGACCCCGCCGGGATCTCCACGAAAACCACCCCGTCACTCACGTGGGGAAGACTACGGACGATGCACGACCACGGACACGACCACGGCGTCTCGGCGGAGACGCGGATACGGCCACTCGTGATCGCGCTCGGGCTGATCGTCGCCTTCATGGCGGCGGAGGTCGTGCTCGCGGTCGTAGCCGACTCGCTGGCGCTGCTCTCGGACGCGGCGCACATGCTGGTCGACGCGGCCGCGCTCGGGCTCAGCGTCTGGGCGGCCCGGCTCGCGAGGCGGCCTGCGGGCGGCGAGATGACGTTCGGCCTCCGCCGCGCCGAGATCCTGGCCGCGCAGGCGAACGGCGTGACGCTGCTCCTGCTCGGCGCCGCGATCGTCGTCGAGGCGATCCGCCGCCTCGCTTCGCCGCCCGACGTGCGCGGGGGGCTGGTGCTGGCGACGGCGCTCGCCGGCGCCGCGGTGAACGTCGCCGCCCTCTGGCAGGTGTCGCGCGCGAATCGGCAAAGCCTGAATGTGGAAGGGAGCTTCCGCCACCTCCTCACCGACCTCTACGCCTTCGCCGGCACGGCCGTCGCCGGGCTCGTCGTCTGGACGACCGGCTTCGAGCGCGCCGACCCGATCGCATCGCTGGCGGTCGCCGCCTCCATGCTCGGCACCTCCTGGCCGCTCCTCCGCCGCAGCGGCCGGATCCTGCTCGAGGCGGCGCCCGAAGGCATGTCGCCACAGGAGATCGCCGAGGCGATCAGGCGGCACGCCGGCGTGACCGACGTCCACGACCTGCACGTCTGGGAGATCTCCTCCGGCTTCCCGGCCCTGTCCGCGCATGTGCTCGTCGGCCGGGACGAGGACTGCCACGGGATCCGCCGCGAGCTCGAGGCCCTGCTGCACGAGCGCTTCCACCTCGACCACACGACCCTGCAGGTCGAGCACACATCCGAGCGGCTGCTGGACATCCGTCCCTTGCGGGACAGCCGCCCGGACCGCTAGCTTGAAGCCACGTTCGGCGTCGACGACGGCGCCGGCAGAGGCATTGGGGCCTCACCACTCCGGGAGTGGTGGGGCCTTTTTTGTTGGTCCGACACGGAAAGGAAGGCGATGAAGTACAAGCTGGAGTACATCTGGCTCGACGGGTACGAGCCCGTCCCGAACCTCCGCAGCAAGACGAAGATCGTCGAGTTCGCGGCGGAGCCGAGCCTCGAGCAGCTTCCCGTCTGGAACTTCGACGGCAGCTCGACCCGGCAGGCGGATGGGTCGAACTCCGACTGCTTCCTCCAGCCGGTGGCGCTCTTCCCCGATCCCGCCCGCTCGGGCGGAATGCTCGTGATGTGCGAAGTGCTGCTCCCGGACGAGACGCCGCACCCCTCGAACAGCCGCGCCTCGATCCCGGACGACCCGGGCGCGTGGTTCGGCTTCGAGCAGGAGTACTTCCTCTACAAGGACGGGGCGCCACTCGGCTTCCCGCGCGAGGGGTTCCCCGCCCCGCAGGGCGAGTACTACACCGG
>JBKPRG010000046.1:0-5019 GCA_046765815.1 Actinomycetota bacterium | reverse complement strand
TTCGCCCTGCGTGCCGGTGGCCGCGTTCGCGACGCCGGAGTTGACGACGACGGCCTGCGGCTCGGCCAGCTCGAGGTGCTGCCGCGAGACCGTCACCGGCGCGGCCTGCACGCGGTTCTGCGTCCACATCGCCGCGCCCGTGGCGGGCCTCACCGAGCGAAGGAGCGCAAGGTCCTTGCGCTCCCGGCGGATGCCCGCGTGGATGCCCGCGGCCTCGAAGCCCGCGGCCGCGGTGACGCTCATACGAGCACTCCTGTCAGCCGCAGCCCGGCGGTCTGGTCGATGCCGAGCGCGAGATTTGCGTTCTGCACAGCCTGGCCTGCGGCTCCCTTGCCGAGATTGTCGAGCGCGGAGATGACGATCGCCGTGCCGGTGGCCCGGTCGGTGAACGCTGCGACCTCGGCCGTGTCGGTGCCTTGCACGCGCGAAAGCTCGGGCGCGACGCCTGCGGGCAGTACGCGCACGACGGGGCTCCCCGCGTAGGCCTCCTCGAGCCGCGCCCGCACGTCGGCGTCCGTCTGCACGTAGCAGGTCGCGAGCAGGCCGCGGCGCACGGGCAGGAGGTGCGGCACGAAACAGACCGCGAAGCCGAGCTGCTGCGCGATCTCCGGCGCGTGCCGGTGCGCGCCCACGGCGTACGGCGAAAAGTTCTCGAGCACGCTGCCGGCGTGCGACGACTCCTTCAACGTCTTGCCGGCGCCTGAGACGCCCGACTTGCCGTCGATCACGGCGCTCTCGATCACGTCCGCGAGCGGGCCGAGCGCGAGCAGCGCGGCCGTTGCGTAGCAGCCCGGGTTGGCGATCAGGCTGCCCTGGGGCGGATAGAGCTCTGGCAGCCCGTAGCTCCACGCGCCCGGCGCGACGCCGTACCAGGCCTGCGCCAGCTCGACGTCGGTCAACCGGTGCGCGCCGGAGAGATCGACGACGATCGCGTCGCCTGGCACCTGGATCGCAGCCGCGTCTTCGTGCGAGAGGCAGAGGAAGAGCACATCGGCGCCGCTCGCCGCAGCCTCGTCGTTCGAGGAGAACGTCGGCAGCGAGCCGTTGAGGCGGGGGTCGAGGGCGCCGGCGGACTGCCCGGCGAGGCTGTCCGAGCCGAGCGCCACCAACTCGAGCTCCGGGTGCGCGAGCACCCGGTCGAGCGTTTCCTGCCCGACGTAGCCGGCCGTGCCGATGACCGCGGCGGTCGCCATGAGTCGCGAACTATACAGATATCTGCAAATTATGCAGAAAGCCGGATCTGAATCGTCGCCCCGGACCGCAGGCGGCGCAGGATCCCGATCAGCTCCGGGCGCGGCAGGCTGACGCAGCCGTTCGTCGCGTGGCCCCTGTCGTCATGCAGGAAGATCCCCGAGCCGCGGCCCGGAATCGCCGGCGCAGCGTTGTACTCGACGAACGCGAACTCGCGGTAGGCGACGGTCGCGCGCCAGAGGCGTTCACTCGTCCCGCCGAAGGGAGGCTTCGTCCCGCAGGTGACGTGGCGGAACGTGTTGTACGTCGGCGACGCGGGATCCTCGTCCCACCAGTCGCCGCAGCGGAGTCGGTGGTAGGCGAGCCGCACGCCCGGGTTCGGGTCGAGCCCGTAGATGGTCGACCCGATCGCGAAGATGCCGAGCGGCGTCGTCCCGTCGCCCTCGCGGTGGTGCGCGGACAAACCGTTGAAGCCGACGCGCGCGCGGAAGGGGCCGGCGACGCGGCGGCCACACTCAATTAGCGACAGCGACGCGGTCGTCGCGTGGGCGGACGGAGCCGTGACGACGATCCGCTGCGGGCAGACGTGAAGGACGAGCGCGACCGCGAGGGTGAGCATCTAGGCTCGAAGGATGCCCGCGCCGCCGCCGTTCCAGGCCACCGTGCTGCCGGTGACGGCTGCGCAGCTCGGCCGCTCCTGGCACAAGGGCTGCCCCGTCGGCCCGGCGCACCTGCGTCGGCTCTTCGTTTCGTACGTCGGCTTCGATGGGCGTGCCCATCGCGGTGAGCTCGTCGTCAACCGCTCGGTCACGCGCGACGTGACCGTTGTCTTCCGCCGCCTGTACGCGGCGCGCTTCCCGATTCGCCGGATGGTGCCGGTGTCGCACTACGGCGGCAGCGACGACCGAGCCGCGGCGGCCGACGACACGTCGGCGTTCAACTGCCGCTACGCGGTCGCGCCCGGTCCGAAGCGCTGGTCGGTGCACGCCTACGGCCAGGCGATCGACGTCAACGACGTCGAGAACCCCTACTTCGTCGGCAGCCGCGTGATCCCGCCGGCCGGCGCGGCGTATCGCAACCGTACGCGCGTCCGCCCGGGGATGGCCCTGCCGGGCGGCGTCCTCGTGCGCGCGTTCGCCTCGGTCGGCTGGCAGTGGGGCGGCCGGTGGAATGGGTCGCCCGACTACCAGCACTTCTCGAAGACGGGTGGTTGATAATCGCGTCGTGGCCGCGACGGAGAAGCTCGACTTCGCGCTGAAGAAACGGCTCCGCGCGGTCATCGCCGATCACACCGTGACCGAGGCGACCCTGCGGAAGGCGACCGAGCAGGGACGCGCCTGCGCGCTGATCCTCGATGCACGGCTCGACCGCCTCGAACGCGGGCTGGCCGAGCTCTCGACCGATCCCGAGGCCTCGCTCGCGGACATCGCCGCCACGATGCGCGCGGTGAACGAGCTGCGGCCGGATCTCGAGGAGCTGCACTCGCTCCTCGACGACCTCGACGCGCACGCGCGCGAGCTTCGGTCTGCCTGGCTCGCCGCGCGCTAGCTGTTTTGACCGCCGGTCCCTAGGGTTAGAGCCCACACGGCGGGGTACGACATTAGGTGGCCGGTTCGATCACGCGGGGGCGCAGAACCACCGAAAGGAGGCGGGGTTCGATGGCCTATGGCCTTGGAACGGTGTTGCTCGTCGTTTTGATCGTGCTGTTGCTGCTGTACCTGCTCTAGCAGGCGCTCGCCAACGGCGCGTCCAACCGCAGAACCTGAGGAAGGGGTGGTTTCCAGTGTCGACCGTCGACATTTGGACCTATCGCAGCCAGACCTTCAGTCAACGCAACCTGAGCGGCATGTCGGTCGAGGCAATCGACGGCTCGATCGGCAAGGTGGACGAGGCGACCAACGACGTCGGCGCGAGCTACATCGTCGTCGACACGGGACCCTGGATCTTCGGCAAGAAGGTCTTGCTCCCGGCCGGCGTGCTCCGCGACGTCGACTTCGACACCGAGACCGTGTTCGTGAACCGCACGAAGGACGAGATCAAGAACGCGCCCGAATACGACGAGAAGCGCTACCGCGACACGTCGTATCGCGACGCGTACCGGAACGAGCTCGGTAGCTACTACGGGGCCGGCGGCCTCGGCTACCGGGAAGATCCCGAACGCCTTTGAGGACCGGCGAAGGGGGGCCCGGGGAACCGGGCCCCTCGGACGTCACGGCGTGACGCGCTGCGCGATCACCCACACCTGCCCTTCGGGGTCGGTGGCGGTGAAGCGGTAGTCGCCGACGGGCGAGGTCTCAGGCTCGTCCACGTCCGCACCGGCGGCCTTCGCGCGCTCGTAGCGCTCGTCGATGCGGTCCGCATAGATGTGCACGAGTGACGGCGGAAACACGTCGAGCGCCCGCGGGCTCTTGAATCCCGGGCCCGCTTGGCCAACCATCACGAGGCCATCGTCACCGAGCAGGAGCTCAACATGCTTGCGACCCGCGGCGCCGGTCTCGGTCCGGCGGACCACGAAGCCGAACGCCGCCTGCAGAAACTCGATCGCGCGATCCGCATCCTCGTAGAGCAGGTACGGCGCGACGCGCGTGTAGCCGGGCGGAGGCTCGAGCACGGGGTGATCATTGCACTCCGGTCCTCTAAGCTGAGACTGCTGCGGCGCAACCGATGGTGAGCAAGCCGCACATCCAGCTGGAAGCGCTGCACGGCCTCGCCCGCGCGCTCGCAGGCGGAGAGTTCCGCGCGCGAGCGGTTCTCGACCGCGCCTGCGCGGCGGTTGCGGACGGCTTCGGGTTCGAGCGGGTCGGGATCGTCCGCTACGTCCCCGAGACCTCGACGCTGATCCCGTTTGCCGCCTACGGCCTGACGAGGGACGAGCTTGCGGTGCTCCCGACCGCGCTTCCGATCGGCCGCTTCGGCGCCTTCCAGACTGCGCTCACGACCGGCCGTGCGGCCTTCGTCGAGCAGCCCGGCCCGGACCAGGTGGTGCCGGAGGAGATCATCACCGGCTTCGGGATCGGGTCGTTCGTGATCGTGCCGCTGATCAGCGACGCGCGGTGCTTCGGCTTTCTGACCTGCGACGAGCGAGGCGCCCGCTTCACGCTCGACGAGGCGGAGATCGACCTGCTGACGACGTTCGGCACCTTGATCGCAGCCTTCCTCGAACGGGCGATCGCGCACAGCGAGCTGCGGCGGCTCAACGAGTTGAAGAGCCAGTTCGCCGCGCTCGCATCGCACGAGCTGCGGACGCCCGTCGCCGCGATCTACGGCGTGATCCGCACGCTCGACGAACACGAGGAGGCGCTGTCCGACCAGCAACGCGCGCAGCTGCGCGAGGTGCTGACCGGCCAGTCGCAGCGGCTGTTCGAGCTCGTCGAGAACCTCCTCGACCTTTCGCGGCTGGAGGCCGAGTCGCTGCGGATCGTGCCGACCGAGATCGACGTGGAGCGGCGGCTGAAGGATCTGATCCGCGCCTCGTGTGAACGGCCCGACGACGTGCAGCTCGAGGTCGAGTCCGGCCTACGGGCGTTCGTCGACCAGCAGGCGCTCGACCGGATCGTGTCCAACCTGCTCGTCAACGCCGCGCGGCACGGCGCGCCTCCGATTCGGGTGTCGGCCCGCACGACCAACGGCGAGATCGTGATCACGGTCGAGGACCGCGGGCAGGGGATCGAGCCGGAGTTCGCGGACAGCCTCTTCGACCGCTTCACGCGGGGGGCGACGACCGCCGGCGAAGGCGCCGGCCTCGGGCTCGCGATCGCGCGGTCGTTCGCGCAGGCGCATGGCGGCAGGCTCACGTACGCGCCCGTGTCGCCGCACGGCGCGTCGTTC
>JBKPRG010000045.1:0-3672 GCA_046765815.1 Actinomycetota bacterium | reverse complement strand
CTGCGCCAGCGCGTCGCCCGTGAGCATCGACGTTGGGTCGAGCCCGACCGTGGCGGCAAGGTGGCCGGTCACGAAGCGGTTGTCGCCGGTGATGACCTTGACCTCGACGTTCAGCTTTCCGAGGTCGCCGAGCACGCGCGCTGCGTCGGTTTTGGGCGGGTCGAGAAAGAGCAGGAAGCCCGCGAACACCATTTCTCTCTCGTCGTCCCGCTGATAGGCCCGCTTGGCTGATACCGCACGCGACGCAAGTGCGAGCACGCGCAACCCCGCTTTGCCCTTCGCTTCGTAAAACGCGGAGAGCTCGGAGATGATGGCGTCGGTCAGCGCACATACGGCACCGTCGCGCTCCACCTGCGTGCAGATCGAGAGCACATTCAGGAACGCGCCCTTGGTGACGACGAGATGCGCGGAGCCGCCTTGCTCGGTCATCACGATCGTCAGGCGCTTCCTCAAGAAATCGTAGGGGATCTCATCAATCTTGACGTGGCCGGTGGTCGAGAGCCCCGCTTGTTCGCCGGCCGAGACGATCGCGGCGTCGATGGGGTTGTCGATGCCCGTCTCGAAGGCGGCGTTGAGGAATGCCAGTTGCCGGACGGTGGCCGAGGTGCGGCCCTTCGGATCCGTGGCATCGGCGAGAACGATCGTCCCTTCAGTGAGCGTGCCCGTCTTGTCGGTGCAGAGGACATTCATACTTCCGAGGTTTTCGATCGCGTCGAGGCGCCGGACGATGACACCCTCCTTGCTCATGGCCCGCGCGCCGGCCGAGAGTGTGACGCTCACGATTGCCGGCAGCAGCTCCGGCGAGAGCCCGACGGCGAGCGCGACCGAGAACAGCAGCGACTCGATAAGCGGACGATGGAGCAGGAGATTCACTGTCAGCACGAAGAAGACGATCACGACCATCGCCCGGATCAACAGGTAGCCAAAATGCCGGAGTCCGCTGGCGAAGTTGGTTTCGGGCTCCCGCGCGCGCAGCCGGGCGGCAATCGCGCCGAACACGGTGCGCCGCCCCGTCTCGACGACGATCACCTTCGCCGTGCCGCTGCGTACCGACGCCCCGAGGAAGACGACGTTCGTCCGCCGAGCGAGCGGCGTATCGGCGGGGACGACTCCCGGCTGCTTTTCCACGGGGAACGACTCGCCGGTCATGCTCGCCTCGCTGACGAGGAAGTCGCTCGCCTCGAGAATCCGTCCGTCCGCCGGAATCAGGTTGCCGGCCGAGAGCACGAGGACGTCGCCCGGTACGAGCGCGTCGGCGCGGACCGTGCTTTCGACGCCGTCGCGGACGACGCGACAGACGAGCGCGAGGCGCTTCTTCAGCTCCTCGACCGCGGCGGAGGCGCGGTACTCCTGATAGAAGCCGAGCAGCGAGGAACCGATGACGATCGCGAGGATGATCCCTGCGTCCACCCACTCGGAAAGGGTGAGCGAGACTGCAGCGGCGAAGATCAATATCAGGACGAGAGGGCTCCCGACCTGCCTCCAGAGCAGGCGCAGCGGACCCAGACGCTGCGCGTCCTCGACGCTGTTCGGGCCCACGACGGCCAGCCGCTCGGCCGCACGCGCAGCCGTGAGCCCGTTCGGACCTGAGCCGAGCGACGCGCTGACGTCGCCGGCTTCGCGGCTCCAGTACGGGGCGGTCGTGTCAGGGGCGCTCACGCGACTTCACTTTCAGGACGGCGGGATAGAGCAGTCGCATTCGGCAAGTGGGACGTGGCGCGGTGTGGACACTCCGAGCTTGTATATATCAAGCACGGTAACGCGCGATGACGACAGCGAACTGTCCTGTTCGAGACAGCAGCCCCGACCCGCCGGCGGGACAATTACTCAGGTCTTCTTTCACTGGTGACATCATGCTGATTCTCCTGATCGTCGTCCTGATCCTTCTGTTCGGCGGAGGCGGGGGCTACTACTACGGGAGAGGCGCCGGTTGGCGCGGTCCACATTACGGTGGCGGACTGCTCGGGCTGGTGCTGATCATTCTGTTGGTCCTCTGGCTGAGCGGGACCATGGGCCCGGGGATGCTGCGCTGAGCGCCGAACAACCAGCGCCTGCGTCTCCGACCCGCGCCATTCTGCGGTTGATTCTGCTGCTTGTCGCCGTCGCGGCTGGATTGTGGCTGCTTTTCGCGCTGCGCGGCGTGATTCTGCTCCTCCTGCTGTCGATGCTATTCGCCTACCTCATTGCCCCCCTCGTGGATTTTCTGGGCCGACCCGTCACATGGGGACGGCGTCCGTGGGCCATCCCGCGTCCACTCGCGATTGCGATGGTGTATCTCGCCTTGTTCGCAACAGTGGGCGTCGCCGGCTATGTCCTGCTGCCTCTTCTCGGCGCGCAGGTCACCGAGTTTGGCCGGCAGGTTCCCAGCTATATGGCCTACGCGCGCGATCAGTTGCTGGCCTGGCAGCGCTTCATCAATCCCGATCATCTTCCTCAAGGCGTTCGCGAGGCCATCGATCGAACGTTTTCACGCACGGTCGACGCAGCCGGGGATTCTCTGAGTCAGGGGTTCGGTGGCCTGCTGCCCCTTCTGGGCTATCTGCCGTGGTTCATTCTGATTCCCGTCTTGGCGTTCTTCCTGTTGAAGGACGGCGCCGCGTTCCGGAGGACCATTCTTCTAATGTTGCCGCGGGGGCGGCTTCGCGGACGCGGCGCCGCGATGTTCGAGGACATCAATGACGCGCTCGCCGCGTACATGCGCGCCGCGCTGCTGGCGTGTCTTCTCGTCGGCGTGCTGTGCACCATCGGATTCGGGTTGATAGGCGTGCCGTACGCACTCCTCTTTGGTGTGGTTGCCGGCCTCCTCGAGTTCGTGCCGTTGGTCGGCCCACTTGCCGTAGCTCTTGGAGCGACGCTGGTCACCAGCTTCCACTCGATCAACCAGGCCCTGTGGGTGGTCGCGTTTCTTGGCGCACTACGGCTCACAGAGGACTACGTGGTCTTTCCGCGACTCGTGCGTCGCGGGATCCACATGCATCCCCTGGGGGTGATTCTGGCGATTCTGAGCGGCGCCGAACTGGCGGGGATGGCAGGTATCTTCCTGGCCATTCCAGCCGTCGCGGTGTTGTCTGTCATGCACCGACATTTGCTCGAGTACCGCGGGAGTGGCGGTCTGGTGTCGGAGCTGTTAACGCCCACGGCCCCAGACGCTGCGCGCAGGGCGTCGGATCACGTGGCGACTCCTATGACCTGCCTTCCCGATACACCGCCGCTGGAGCCACATCGAACGGCGGTCACTCCATGAGCCGAGGCGGCCGACGTCCCACGCCGGCAATCCTGCGAATCTTCGCCAGCGCCCTCGAGGCGTGGTGGGACGACGACGCATTGCGCCTCGGCGCGTCACTGGCCTACTACACGTTGTTCGCGATCGCGCCAGTACTGTTGGTCGCCACTGGGATTGCCGGTCTGGTCTTCAACACTGATGCGGTGCGCGGACAGATCGTCGACCAGCTCGATCACCTTGTCGGGCGCGAGGGTGCACGCGCCGTACAGAGCCTTCTCGATGGAGCGAGTCAGCGGCGCGCGGGCATCGTCGCCACCGCGATTGGCAGCGTCGCATTCGTCGTCGCCGCGACCGGTGCGTTCCTCGAGCTCCAGGCCGCGCTGAACACCGTGTGGCGGGTGAAGGCGAACCCGGGTGCGCACCTCAAGGCATTTCTGATCGATCGTGTC
>JBKPRG010000044.1:0-5121 GCA_046765815.1 Actinomycetota bacterium | reverse complement strand
GCGCGGGTTCCACTGGCCGAAGTCGTCGCGGAAGCTGAAGATGCGCTCCTTCGCGCGGGCGCGCTCCTCGTCGCGGCGCGCGCCGCCCATCGCCGCGTCGAAGCCGTGCTCCTCGATCGCGTCGAGCAGCGTCGTCGTCTGGAGCTGGTTGCGCGACGCGCGCGGGCCGGTCTGGTCCTGCACACGACCCCGGTCGATCGACTCCTGCACGCTCGCGACGACAAGCCGCTCGCCGAGCTCCTCGA
The DNA here is from genome assembly GCA_046765815.1 of Actinomycetota bacterium. Classification (GTDB taxonomy): domain Bacteria; phylum Actinomycetota; class Thermoleophilia; order Gaiellales; family Gaiellaceae; genus PALSA-600. The sequence continues at coordinate 4,876 of JBKPRG010000044.1, read as the reverse complement.
CGCGTCTGTCGCGGAACTCGATCACCTCCGCGAAGTTGTGGCCCGTGTCGACGTGCATGACCGGGAACGGGAACTTCGCCGGCCGGAACGCCTTCTCGGCAAGTCGCAGCAGGACGATCGAGTCCTTGCCGCCCGAGAAGAGCAGCACGGGCCGCTCGCGCTCGGCGGCAACCTCGCGCATGATGTGGATCGCCTCGGCCTCGAGCTCGTCGAGGTGGGAAAGCGTGCGGCGGGACGTCGTCGCGGTCACGTCACGTTCTCCGTGTGAAGGCCGCATTCGGTCCGCTCGGTTCCGGCCCAGCGGCCCTCGCGGCCGGCGCCCGGGACCGTCGAGTGGGTGTCGCCGATCGAGCCGTAGCCGCGGTCGTGCAGCGCGTTGTACGGCAGCCCGCGCTCGCGGATGTACGACCAGCAGTCGTCGTCGTTCCAGTCGGCGAGCGGATTCGCCTTCCACAGCTCGTGTGCCTCGTCCCATGCGAGCTTCGGCGCGTCTGCGCGCGTCGGAGACTGGTCGCGCCGGACGCCCGTGATCCAGCAGTCGAGATCGAGCAGCGCGCGGTTCAACGGCTCGACCTTTGCGACCGCCAGGTAAAGGTCGGGCTTCGTCTCCCAGAGCCCGTCCTCGACCGGACCGCCTTCGAACACCTCGACCTTCGTGTCGTAGCGCTGCTCGACCTCGCGCCAGAGCGCGTACGTCTCCGGGAAGAGGTAGTGCGTGTCGATCGCGAAGACGCGCGCTTTCGGCTCGAGACCGAAGAGCAGGTCGAGCAGCACGCTCTCCTCCTTCTGGAAGGAGCAGGCGAGCGCGACGCGGCCGGGGAACTCGCGCAGACAGAACGCGATGACCTCCTCCGCGCTCAACGGCTCAACGTCGCTCGGCAGTGACAGGCTGGTCGCCAAGAAGCACCTCCCTCAGCGTGTCGCCGCGCAACCCGAGCCGCAGCGTCTCGAGCGGGATCACTTCCTCGGGCGGGATGTTGCCGAGGTTCACCGACGGGCCGAATTGCTTCACGAACCACGCCTGGGCGGCCTTCGTCGGCGCCTCGAAGACGATGTTCGCGGGGCCGACGACATTCGCGATCTCGCCGATCAGCTCGGTCCGCATGCCGCCCGAGGAGTCGAAGATGCCGGCGGTGCCGCCCTCGCGCGCCTCGGTAATCACCTTCCAGGCGCCGGCGGCGAGCTCCTCGTTCAACCACGTCGTCCACTGCGCGGTCGTGTACTCGACCGACGAGTCCTTCGAGCCGACCTCCGAGAGGACGGTGAAATCGCGGGCGAAGTCGGCGACCAGCTCGAGCTTGCGTTCGCGCGGAATCTCGATCGTGCCGTCGGAGATCTCGACGTGCGTCAGCCCGAGCTCGGACAGCCACTGCTTGTAGGCGTCGAGCTTCCCCTTCGCATAGACGACCTCGAAGAACGTGCCGCCGATCACGACGGGCTTATCGCGCAGCACGTCGAGCTTCCGCTCGAGGTTGTTGGTCACGTACGCCGTGCCCCAACCGAGCTTGACGATCGAGATGTGGTCGCCCGCCACCTCGAGGATGTCTTCCCACGCACGCGGGCCGAGGCCCTTGTCGATCACGTGCGTCAGGCCGACGTGGCGGCCAAGGCCGAGATCAAAGTCGGGCATAGAGCTCCTTCAGCTTGGCGCGGGCGCGCGTCTGCACGTCCCGGTAGAGGCTGTTGCCGTGCGCATCGATGCCCACGGTGAGCGGGCCGAAGTCCTTGACGCGGAACTTCCAGAGGCACTCGGGCATCAACTCCTCCCAGAGCACCTCCTCGATCTCCTCGATCTGCGTCGTCTCGAGTGCCGCGGCACCGCCGACGATCGCGAAGTAGACCATCCCGAGCTCGTGCATGGGCTCGATCGCCTCGTCGGGGAAACCGCCCTTGCCGCAGATCGCGCGCACGCCGTACTGCCGACCGAGCGGCTCGGTGAAGCGCACCATGCGCGCAGACGTCGTGGTGCCGATGCAGATCTTCTCGTACCTGCCCTCGTCGACCTTGCGAACATTTGGAGCCGTATGAAGAAGAAAAGCGCCGCGGAGGTCGAGCGGCGGTTCGACATGTTCATCGAAAATGCGGATCTGCGTGCGGTCGCGGATGCCGATGATGTGGCCCTGCACGGTCACCTCGTCGCCGGCGCGTAGCTTCAGGATCTCCTTGGGATCGGTGATCGGGAACGTGACTTCGTGGACCGCCATCTCTAGGCCTCGCGGTCGTAGTCGATGGAGCCGGTCGCGCTGATGTGCGCCGATGCGCGCCGCGCGGCCCAGCACTGATAGTTGACGGCGACCGGGTTGAGCGTCATGTGCGTGTCCGCGTGCTCGATGTGGCACTGCAGGACGGTGACGTCGCCGCCCAGGCCCATCGGCCCGATGCCCGTCTCGTTGAGCAGGCCGAACAGCTCGTCCTCGAGCTCGGCGACGACCGGATCGGGGTTGCGCGTCCCGATCGGGCGCATGATCGCCTCCTTCGCGAGGTGCATCGCGTAGTCGGCCGAGCCGCCGATGCCGACGCCGACAATCCCGGGTGGGCACGGCTTGCCGCCGGCGTCGACGATCGACTCGAGCACGAACTGCTTGATGCCGCGCACGCCGTCGGCGGGCACGCACATCTTCAAGAAGCTCATGTTCTCCGAGCCGGAGCCCTTCGGCACGCATTTCACGTCGAGGCCGTCCCAGTCCTGCACGAATTCCCAGTGCACGATCGGCAGCCGGTAGCCGATGTTCGGCCCGGTGTGCTCCCGGGTGATGGTGTGCACCGCGTTCGAGCGCAGCGGGTGGTCCACGGTTGCGCGCGCAGTGCCGGCCCGCAGCGCCTCGTAGATGCGCGCCGGGTGCAGCGGGAAGTGCTCGCCCACCTTGGCGTGGTAGACGGCGATGCCTGTGTCCTGGCAGACGAGGTTCTGCTCGCCGTCCGCGATGTTGACGTTCTTGTGGATCACGTCGAGGACGCGGCGGCCTGGAATTGACGTCTCCTTGTCGCGCGCCGCGGCGAGCGCATCGCGCAGGTCCTGTGGGATGTCCTTGAGCGCCCAGACGTACAGGTGCGCGGCGGCATCCTCGACCGCGTGCTGCAGGTCGGTGCCGATCGAGATGCCCATTCAGCTCCTGGCTTTCTCAGTCGCGTTGCGGCCGGCCCGCCGCCCGAACACCACGCACTCGAGCAGGCTGTTGCCCATCATCCGGTTACGGCCGTGCGTGCCGCCCGCGATCTCGCCGCACGCGTAGACGCCCTCGAGCGTCGTCGCGGCGTCGGTGTCGATGACGAGCCCGCCGTTCTGGTAGTGGAGCACCGGGTATGTGAGGATCCGCTCCTCGAGCGGGTCGATGCCGGAGCCGCGGTAGCGCCGCAGCATGTACGGCAGCGAGACGTCGGCGTCGGCTTCCGGGATGCGGGTCGTGTCGAGGTAGACGGCCGGCCGGCCGTCGGGCGTGGCCGTCCCCTTGCCCTTCGCCACCTCGTCGAAGATCGCCTGGCTGACGGCGTCGCGCGGCCCGAGTGAGTCGGTGAACTCCTCGCCGTCCGCGTTCAGCAGCACCGCCCCGTATGCGCGCGTCGTCTCCGGGATCGAGTAGCCCTGCATGTTCGGGGGCCACGCGCCGCCGTTCGGGTGGTACTGCAGCGCGTCGAGGTCGCGCGCCTCCGCTCCGAGCTCGAGCGCGATCTCGGTCACTTCGCCCGTCGCGTTCGGGTGGTTGGTCGACAGCTCGCCGATGCGCTCCGCCTCGGCGTAGCAGCGGCCGCCGGCGGCGAGGATGACCGTCGTCGCGTCGACGGTGCGGTCACCGACTCGGGCGCGCCAGCCGCCCTCCGTTTCTTCGAGCTGGCGCAGCGGCGAGTTCGTGAAGCTCTCTCCGGTGCCTGCCTCCCAGGCGTCGCGAAGGCTCTTCGTGATCGCGTGCCCGGTGCGGTCACCGACCTGCAGAAGCCGCTTGGCGGTCGCACCGCCGCACTTCGCGAGCCGGTAGCCGCCGTTCTCGCGCGTGAACTCGACGCCGAGCTCCTCCAGCCAGTGGATCGCCGACCGCGCGTCGCCGGTCAGCACCTCGATCAGCCGCCGGTCGGCGGTCTCGTGCGAGGACTGCCACACGTCCTCGCCGTGCTGCTCCGGCGAGTCGTCGCGGCCGAACGAGGCCTGGATGCCGCCCTGGGCCTTCGAGGAGTTGTTCGCCTGCAGCGAGCCCTTGGTCGCGAGCGCGACTCGCGCGCCCGCGCGCTCGGCGGACACGCCGGCGGCGAGGCCGGAGGCCCCGCTGCCGATCACGAGCACGTCAAAAGACGGGACCGTCGCCGCCATCGCAGAGACTATACCTGAGATTAGTAGATTTTATGCCTTGTTCACTGCCGTTGTGCGGAATGCCGCAGGCTGGCAATCAGAAACGGCTCGATCCGCCCCTGAGACGCCTACCAGATCGCGTCGAACATCGAGGCGATCTCGCCAGGCGTCGCCGGATGCGGGTTCGCCTGGTTGCCAGGCCGCTGCGCCGCCGCTGCCGCGACGTGGGGCAGCTCCTCTTTCGGGACGCCGTAGTCACGGAGCCGCTCGATGCCGCCGAGGCGGGCGAGCTCGCGGGACGTCTGGACCGCATCGCCGCCGACGGCGGTGGCAAACCGCTCTATTTCGGCCGGGACGTAGGCGCGGTTGTAGTCAAGCGCGGGCGGCAGGCACAGCGCGTTCATCGCTCCGTGCGAGAGGCCGTACGTGCCGCCGAGCGCCTGCGCCATCGCGTGAGCGAGCGCGAGCCCTGCGATGCCGAGCGCGTGACCCGCGTGGGCGGCGCCGTGGAGCAGCTCGAGGCGGGCATCGCGGTCGCGCGGGGTCGCGAGCACGCGCGGCAGCGCCGTCGCGATCAGACGGGCGCCTTCGAGT
>JBKPRG010000043.1:0-8865 GCA_046765815.1 Actinomycetota bacterium | reverse complement strand
GTCCCGAGGTGGCGCTTGAGCTTGCCGATCACGCGGCGCTTCTGCAGCTCGTTCACCTCGATCACGGCCGACAGCAGCTGGAAGTGGTAACCGGAGTTCGACGCGAGCTGCTTCAGGGCGAGCGAGTCCTTTGGGAAACAGGAACCGCCATACCCGATACCGGCGCGCAGGAAGTGCGGTCCCAGACGGTTGTCGAGACCGACGCCCTCCGCGACCTTGACGACGTCGGCGCCGGTCGCCTCACAGACGTTCGCGATCTCGTTGATGAACGAGATGCGCGTCATCAGGAACGCGTTCGCGGCGAGCTTGATCATCTCCGCCGAATTGACGTCCGAGCGCACTATCGGCGCATCGATTGCGTCGTAGAGCCCGGCGACGGCGTCGCCGTCGTCGGGCTCGAACGCGCCGACCACGATCCGGTCGGGCTTCATGAAGTCGCGCACCGCGTGCCCTTCGGCGAGGAACTCGGGGTTCGACGCGTACCCGATGTGCGCGAGGCCGCGCTGATCGAGCCCCGCCCGAACCTTCTCGCCTGTCCCAACCGGCACGGTCGACTTCATGACGAGAATCGGCCGCCCGTCCAGCTCCGGCAGCTCGTCGATCACCGTCCACACACGCGACAGATCGGCATCGCCTGAGTACGTGGGCGGCGTGTCGACGCAGACGAAGAGGAACTCGCAGCCGACGAGATCGCGCACGTCGAGCGTGAACGTCAGCCGGTTGGCGTTGCGCTCGAGCAGCTCGGGCACGTCCTGCTCGTGAAACGGAACGCGTCCGTGCTGCAGCGCATCGATCTTGTCCGGCACGACGTCGCGGATCACGACCTCGTGCCCGAGCTCGGCGAAGCACGCGCCGGTGACGAGGCCGACCCAGCCCGCTCCGAAGATCCCGACCTTTGCGCTCCCTGGCATCGGCGCCGAAACCTACTTCGCCCCTGTTAAGGGTTTGAGGCCCTTGGCAATCGCGAGCATCGTCTCGTTCGACAGCGAGTCGAGCAGCGTGTTCACGACCCAGTACGTCGCCTTGCCGCGATGCAGGACGACCATCTGCAGCTTCGAGCCCGAGTAGTAGAGGTCGAACTCGCGCCCACCGAGGCTGTGGCGGAAGCTGCGGTCCTTGAGAACCGGCGCGGAGTTCCAATCCGTCTCCTGGATGCCCCAGAACTCGTTGCCGGCAGTCTTGAAGACGAGCCTGACCGCGCGGTGCCGACCCTGGATGTAGTAGCGGCGAACCGGCTTGTCGCCGGACAGCGTGTCCGGGTACGACGTGCGCTCGAGCACCGTCGGCACGAGGAGCGGGAACTTCACCTTGTGCGCGATCGGCGTCAGCAGCGACTCGCCCGACGAGCGGTCGTAGCGCACGTAGGCGGGCTGGTGCTTGGGGACGACATGCTCGACGACTTGCGCAACCCCGTGGAACGCGGTGCCGAGCACGACCATGAGCTTCGAGCCCGGGTCGAGCGCGAGCAGCGCCGGCGTCCGCGGCATCTTCGCCACCTCCGCCGGCTCCATCAGATTCTCGAGCGCGACCGCGGCGGCGCGCGACCGGGCTTGCGCCGGGTCGTAGTAGATCTTCGTGTGGAAGACGCGGGTCGGCGCGTTCGCCTCGCGGTTGTTCGGCGGGATCAGCATCTGGTAGCCGCGCTGCGACAGGGCGTACGACGTGTCGGCCGCCTGCCCGGCGACGCCGCTCCCGTTGAGGACGGTCACCGTGACCGACGCCGGCGGCGGCGCGGTCTGCTTGATCTTGCGCCCGAGCGCGGCGGCATTCGCCGTCTTCGACGACTCGACGTCGGGGGTCGTGAAGTCCGACACGGCCTTCTGGATCTCGTCGGTCGACGCCTGGCACCCGATGCCGCAGACGACGTTCTCGATCCGGTCTTGGAAGAAGTGGCCGCTCGGGAGCCCGTACGCGAACAGCGCGTAGTTGTAGACCTCCTTGCCCTGGAGCTTGTGGCCGCCCTCCGCGACTTCGATGTTGCTCGTGATCGCGTTCACGAGACTCGGCACGCTGAACGGCGAGAAGCTCGCGCTCACCTGCTCGCGGAACGCCTTCACGAACTCCTGCTGGCGCGCGACGCGATAGAGGTCGGAGTCGGTGTGCCGGTAGCGGACGAAGTCGAGCGCCTGCTGGCCGTTCAGCTGCTGGTAGCCGGGCTGCAGGTTGATGTTCGCGTAGTTGTCGTAGTACGAGCCCGTGTTCTTGTTGTAGTAGCGGCGGTCAACGTCCATCCAGACCCCGCCGAGCTTGTCGACGACTTCCTTGAAGCCGTGGAAGTTGACGGTGATCAGATAGTTGACCGGCAGGTTCGTCAGCTTCTCGACCGTCAGCAGCGTGCCTTTGGGGCCGCAGCGCGAATAGGCCGAGTTGATGCGGTCGGGCCCGTGCATCGGCCCGTTCTCGCTGCAGTAGATCGGCACGTCGAGGTCGCGCGGGAACGAGAGCAGCGAGATCGTCTTCGTACGCGGGTCGGCACGCACAAGCATCAGCGTGTCGGAGAGGGACGGCCGGTTCGACTCGACGCCCATGCGGTGGTCGTAGCCGATGACGAGCGCGATCGCGGGCGCGTTCGCCTTCGGGATGTGGAGCGACTTCTGCGCCTTGATCACCTCTGGCGTCGATGCCTGGACCGCCGCCACTGACTGATGGAAGTAGAGGTACGAGCCGCCGGCGATCGCGAGCGCGAGGGCGAGGATGGTGAGGAACGTCCCGAGCAGGATGCGGCCGAGGAGGCCGAGACCGGTGCGCGCCGGCGGCGGCGGCTGCCGGTAGGTGGTGACCGTCGAGGCCGCGGTGGGCGGGAAAACGATCTTGCCGTTCCCGTTCGCGGACGCACCGCGCCCGACGCCTCTCTTCAGTGTCGTCCGCATACAACGAATCGGCGCCCCGCGGGCGCCTACGGGCCGAAGGATACCGGAGGGTCAGGCCAGACTCGGTGCCAGCCAGCGGGCCGCGCCCTCGATCTGCTCCTGCTTGCGGCCGGCGTAGTCGGCGAGCTGGTCGTCGCCAATCCGCCCGACCGCGAAGTACCGCGCCTGCGGATGGGCGAAGTAGAGGCCGCTGACCGCCGCCGCGGGCGTCATCGCATAGCTCTCCGTCAGGCCCAGGCCGGCGTGCTCGGCGCCGAGCAATCCGAAGAGCTTCCCCTTCTCGCTGTGATCGGGGCAGGCCGGGTAGCCGAACGCCGGCCTGATGCCGCGGAACCGCTCCCGAATCAGCTCCTCGTTCGAGAGGTGCTCGCCGGGCGCGTACCAGGCGCGCCGCACCCGCAGGTGCAGCCATTCCGCGAATGCCTCCGCGAGCCGGTCGGCGAGCGCCTTCACGATGATCGCCTGGTAGTCGTCGTGCTTCGCCTCGTAATGCGCGGCGAGCTCGTCCGCCCCATGGATCGCGACGGCGAACGCGCCGAGGTGATCGCCCGCCGGCGCCACATAGTCGGCGAGACACCGGTTCGGCCGCCCGTCGCTGTGGTCGGCCTGCTGGCGCAGGAAGCAGAAGCGCGTCTCCCCCACGATGACGTCGTCGTCGCCCTCAGCGTGGGCCGGCCAGTAGCCGTGCACGCCGCGGGCTTGCAACAACTTGGCACGAGCGATCTGGTTCAGGAGCGCGATCGCGTCGTCGTACAGCTCGCGTGCGGCCGGGTTGTCGAGGATCGCCGGAAACTTGCCCTTCAGGTCCCACGCGTGGAAGAAGAACTGCCAGTCGATGTACGGCACGAGCTCGTCGAGCGCAGGCCCGACCTCGCGGATGCCGATAAACGGCGGCTCCGGTAGGTCGTCGAACGGGACCCGCACCTTGTTCGCGCGCGCCGCCGCAAGCGCGAGCAGCGGGCGGCGCACCTTCTCGGCGTGCTGCTCGCGCAGGCGCTCCTGCAGCTCGCGATTCTCGACGTCGAGCTCGCTGCGGCGCGCCGGGTCGAGCAGCTTCGAGACGACGTCGACGACGCGGCTCGCATCGAGGACGTGCACGGTCTCGTTGGTGTACTCGGGCGCGATCTTGACCGCGGTGTGCTGGCGCGACGTCGTGGCACCGCCGATCAGCAGCGGCAACTCGAGGCGGCGGCGCTCCATCTCGCGCGCGACGTCGACCATCTGGTCGAGCGACGGCGTGATCAGTCCGGACAACCCGACCACGTCGACGTGCTCGCGCTCCGCGGTCTCGAGGATCTTGTCCGCCGGCACCATCACGCCGAGGTCGAGCACCGCGTAGTCGTTGCAGCCGAGCACGACGCCGACGATGTTCTTGCCGATGTCGTGCACGTCGCCCTTGACGGTCGCGAGCAGCACCTTGCCCTGCGGCGCCCGCTCGTCGCCGTCGCGCTCCGCCTCCATGAACGGCTGCAGGTACGCAACCGCGCGCTTCATCACCCGCGCCGACTTGACGACCTGCGGCAGGAACATGCGGCCGGAGCCGAACAGGTCGCCGACGACCCGCATGCCGTCCATCAGCGGGCCTTCGATCACGTCGAGCGGCCGCTTCGCCTGCCGCCGCGCCTCCTCGGTGTCCGCCTCGACGAAGTCGACGATGCCGTGCACGAGCGCGTGCTCGAGCCTCTTGGCAACCGGCGCCTCGCGCCACGCGACGTCGAGCTCACGCCGGGTGCCGGCGCCGCGAACGCGCTCGGCGATCTCGACCAGGCGCTCGGTCGCGTCGGGGCGGCGGTTGAGGATCACATCCTCGACGCGCTCGAGCAGCTCCGGCTCGACGTCCTCGTAGACCGCGAGCTGCCCGGCGTTGACGATGCCCATGTCGAGGCCGGCGCGAATCGCGTGGTAGAGGAAGGCTGCGTGCATCGCCTCGCGGATGAGGTCGTTGCCGCGGAACGCGAAGCTGAGGTTCGAGATGCCGCCCGAGGTGCGCGCACCCGGGCAGCGCTCCTTGATCAGCGGCAGGCTCTCGATGAACGCGCGCGCGTAGTTGTCGTGCTCCTCGATCCCGGTCGCGACGGCGAGGACGTTCGGGTCGAAGATGACGTCCTCCGGCGCGAAGCCGGCTTCGTGCACGAGCAGGTCATACGCGCGACCGCAGATCGCGACGCGGCGCTGGACGTCCGTCGCCTGCCCCTCCTCGTCGAAGGCCATCACGATCGCGCCCGCGCCGTAGTCGCGGATGCGGCGCGCCTGGCGCAGGAACTCCTCCTCGCCCTCCTTCAGCGAGATCGAGTTGACGACGCCCTTCCCCTGCAGGCACTGCAGGCCGGCCTCGAGCACCGACCACTTCGAGCTGTCGACCATGATCGGCAGCCGCGCCACCTCGGGCTCGGTCGCGATCACGTTGAGGAATGTGCGCATCGCCTGCTCCCCCTCGAGCAGGTCGGCGTCCATGTTCACGTCGAGGAGGTTCGCGCCGCCGCGCACCTGCTCCAGCGCCACCTCGACTGCCGCGCCGAAGTCGTCGGCCTCGACGAGGCGCCGGAAGCGCGCCGAGCCCGTCACGTTCGTCCGCTCGCCGATCAGGACGAAGCCGGTGTCCGGCCCGATGGCGAAGGGCTCGAGGCCGCTGAACCGAGTTTGTGCCAAGTTGGCACTAGGTGGGGTTCGCGGTGCGAGCCCACGCACCGCTTCGACGATCGCGCGCGTGTGCTCGGGCGTCGAGCCGCAGCACGAGCCGGCGATGTTGAGCAGGCCGTCCTGTGCGAACTCGCGGAGCAGCGTCGACGTCACGTCGGGCGTCTCGTCGTAACCGCCGAACGCATTCGGCAGGCCGGCGTTCGGATGGCACGACGTCAGGCACGGCGCGACCTGCGCGAGGTCGGCCACGTAGGGCCGCATCTCGCGCGCGCCGAGCGAGCAGTTGACGCCGACGATGAGTGGGTCGGCGTGCTCGATCGACGTCCAGAACGCCTCGATCGTCTGCCCGGTGAGCGTCCGGCCGGAGAGGTCGACGATCGTGACGCTGATCCAGAGCGGCAGTTGTGGCGCGGCCTCGCGCGCGGCGACGATCGCGGCCTTGCAGTTCAGCGGGTCGAAGACGGTCTCGATCAGGAGCAGGTCGACGCCGCCGTCTGCGAGGGCGCGGATCTGCTCCTTGTACGCCTCGACGACCGCGTCGAAGGAGTGCGTGCGGTAGCCGGGCTCGTCGACGCGCGGGCTGAGCGAGAGCGTGATGTTCAGCGGGCCGACCGAGCCCGCGACGAACCGGTCGCCGGCGGCCTCGCGCGCGAGCCGCGCGCCGGCGACGTTCATGTCGTAGACCGCGTCCTCGAGCCCGTAGTCGGCCTGCCCGATCGACGTGGCCGTGAAGGTGTTCGTCGTCGCGATGTCGGCGCCGGCCGCGAAGTACGACTCGTGCACCGACCGCACGACCTCCGGCTGCGTCAGGTTGAGCAGGTCGGGGTCGTTGAGCAGGTCGCGCGGGTGGTCGGCGAAGCGATCGCCGCGGAAGTCGGCCTCGGTCAGGCCTCGGCTCTGGAGGAGGACCCCCCAGGCGCCGTCGAGCACGAGGATTCGCTCGGAGGCAAGGGCGCGGATGTGGGTGGCAACGTCTCGGGTCATAGCTCTTTAGGCGTTTGGTGACCCGGTCGCCAAGCTGCTCGTCAAAGTTCTCCGGGTACGCGAATCCTAGCCCGCGAAGACCCGGTGCTCGGCGTCCGCGATGACCTCCGCCCGCGTGGGCGGGGTGAGCAGCATCTCCACGTCCTGCTCGGCGTCCGGGATGCCGCTCGCGCGGTAGAGCGCGGCGGTCGCCTCGTAGTCGTACTCCGTGCGGCGCAGCTCCACATCCGGCCCGAGCAACGCCCAGCGCGCGCCCGGCTCATCCTCGTACGGGCGCCCGACGCTGCCGGGCCCGACGAGCCGGACATCGCCGACTTGCCGGTCATACGAGACGTGCACGTGTGCCGTGACGACGACGCGCTCAGACACGCCCGCCATGAACTCGGCCACCCGTTCCGCGGGCGTCTCCGGCGTCACGCACTCCTCGTCGCTGCGCGGCGACCCGTGCACGAAGCGCGTCGGGCCGAGGCCGTCGACGTCCACCACCAGGTGCGGCTCGAAGCCGTTCACGAATGCCGTCTGCTCGGGATCGTGCCGCGCAGCCATCCATGGCCCGCGGCCGTCCGCGAGCACGCCCACGGACCGGTCCGCGTTGCCGCGCACGAACCGAACCGGAATGTCGATCGCGCCGACGAGCGCGAGCGTCTCCGAAGGCAGCGGCCCCCACGTAAGGTCGCCGCCGAAGACGATCAGGTCGACCTGCTCGCGCGCGACGTGCGCAAGCACGGCAGCAAGCGCGGGAGCGTTCCCGTGGACGTCGGCGAGCGCCGCGACGCGCACTAGTCTCGGCCGGAGACCGAGAGCTGGTTCTCGGCGAAGCGGAGGCGCTGCTCGACCACCCAGCGGTCGGCCGTCGACTCGCCGCTGTCGATCGCCTCGAGCTCGGCCTGGGCCGCCTCGAGCTGCTCGCGGGCCTTCGCGTGGTCGATCTCGTCCGCCTTGACGGCACCGTCGACGAGCGCGATCGCGCGGTCCTGCAGCACCTGGAAGAAGCCCGGCCCGGTCGCGTACTCGAGCACCTCGGACGACGAGACGTGAACGCGTGTCGAGCCCGCCTTCAAGGTCGCGATCAACGGTGCGTGCCGGGCGAGCACGCCGATCTCGCCGGCCGCGCCGGGCACGATCACCATCTCGGCGTCGCCCTCGTAGGCGGCGCCGTCGGGCGTCACGAGCGAGACGGAGAACTGCTTGCGGTCGGCCACGCCTACGAGGAGGAGCCGGCCATCTGCTGCGCCCGCTCGACCGCGCCCTCGATCGGCCCGACCATGTAGAACGCCTGCTCCGGCAGCTCGTCGTGCTGGCCGTCGAGGATCTCCTGGAAGCCGCGGATCGTGTCCTCGAGCTTCACGTACTGGCCGGGCGTGCCGGTGAACTGCTCGGCGACGAAGTTCGGTTGCGAGAGGAAGCGCTGGATCTTGCGCGCCCGCGCGACCGTCAGCCGGTCCTCGTCCGAGAGCTCCTCGATGCCGAGGATGGCGATGATGTCCTGCAGGTCCTTGTAGCGCTGCAGCACCTCCTGCACCCGCGTCGCCGTCTGGTAGTGCTCGTCGGAGACGATGCCGGGCTGGAGCGCACGGGAGGTCGAGTCGAGCGGGTCGACTGCCGGGTAGATGCCCTGCTCGACGATCGCGCGCGAAAGCACCGTCGTGGCGTCGAGGTGGGCGAAGGTGTTCGCCGGCGCCGGGTCGGTGAGGTCGTCCGCCGGCACGTAGATCGCCTGCACCGACGTGACCGCGCCCTTGGTGGTCGACGTGATGCGCTCCTGCAGCTGGCCCATCTCAGTGGCGAGCGTCGGCTGGTAGCCGACGGCGCTCGGCATGCGCCCGAGCAGGGCCGAGACCTCGGAGCCCGCCTGCACGAAGCGGAAGATGTTGTCGATGAAGAGCAGGACATCCTGCCCCTGGTCGCGGAAGTACTCCGCCATCGTGAGACCGGAGAGCCCGACGCGCAGGCGCGCTCCCGGCGGCTCGTTCATCTGCCCGTAGCAAAGCGCGACCTTGTCAATCACCTCCGACTCGGTCATCTCGATCAGGAGGTCGTTCCCCTCGCGGGTGCGCTCGCCGACGCCCGAGAAGACAGAGACGCCGCCGTGCTCGCGTGCGATGTTGTGGATCAATTCCTGGATGAGAACGGTCTTGCCGACGCCGGCGCCGCCGAAGAGGCCGATCTTGCCGCCGCGAACGTACGGCGCGATCAGGTCGATCACCTTGATCCCTGTCTCGAAGATCTCGATCTTCGCGGTCAGGTCGCTGAACGGCGGCGGGTCGCGGTGGATCGACCAGCGCTCCGCGTCCTTCGGCGCTTCCTTCTCGTCGACCGGCTCGCCGAGCACGTTCCACACGCGGCCCAGCGTCACGTCCCCGACCGGGAC
>JBKPRG010000042.1:0-9181 GCA_046765815.1 Actinomycetota bacterium | reverse complement strand
GCCGCGTTGCGCGCGCTCGCCGAGACTCAGGCCGACGTCGACGACCCGGAGCGGGACGCCGAGCCGGGGAAGATCGTGCACGAGATTCGGCGCGGCAAGACGGCGCTCGTGTGGTCGGACCGCTACTACGGCGCAGTCGACTCGACGCCGTTGTTCTTGGTGTTGCTCTCCGAACTGTGGCGCTGGACGGGCGACGACGAGATCGTGCGCGAGCTCGAGGGCGCCGCGCGGCGTGCCCTGGCGTGGATCGACGGGCCGGGCGACCCCGACGGCGACGGTTTCGTCGAGTACCAGCGCCGCTCGACGCACGGGCTCGACAACCAGAACTGGAAGGACTCGGGCAACTCGATGGTCTTCCACGACGGGTCGAAGGCGCGCGCGCCGATCGCACCGGTCGAGGCGCAGGGGTACGTGTACGACGCGAAGGTGCGAGCCGCCGAGCTGGCGCAGCGCGTCTGGGGCGACGAGGAGACGGCGGCGAGGCTGGAGCACGAGGCCGTTTTGCTGCGGGCGCGCTTCGACGAGGCGTTCTGGCTGCCGGAGCGGGGGTGGTATGCGCTAGGGCTCGACGCCGAGAAGCGGCCGGTCGACGCGCTCGCATCGAACATGGGCCACCTGCTCTGGAGCGGCATCGTCCCGCCGGAGCGTGTCGCGGAGGTCGCGGAGCGGTTGACGACGCCGCCGCTCTGGTCGGGCTGGGGCGTCCGCACGCTGGCCGCGGGCGAGGCTGCGTACGACCCGCTCGAGTACCACAACGGCACCGTCTGGCCACACGACAATTCGTTGATCGCGTTCGGGCTGGCGCGGTGCGGACGTGTCGAGGAGGCATTGATGATCGTGCGGGCAATGCTCAACTGCGCGCCGTTCTTCGAGTACCGGCTGCCGGAGCACTTTGCGGGCTACGACCGGCGTGTTGAGGAGCCACCTGGGGTCGTCCCCAGCTCCGCGCGCCCGCAGGCGTGGGCGGCGGCGACGCCGGTGCTGCTGCTGCGCGCGCTGCTCGGTGTGGAGCCAGACTCCGTCGCACGCGTGCTGACCGCGTCAGCGATGCAGCTACCGCCGTGGGCGGAGGCGCTGGCGTTGGCTGGCGTGCCTGCTTTCGGGCGCCGGTGGATCATTCGGGTCGAGGGCGGCGCAGCACAGGTTCAGCCGACTTGAACGTACACCACGGGGGCGAGCGACGCAGATCCTTGTCCCGCACCGTGGCGTTCACAAGCGGAGACACGCAACTCTGCTCGGTCACGACCGACTCGTCCGGAACCGCAAGTTGCGATGCCGTCAAGACGACCGCGGTCCACCACTCACTTCAGAAGAACGGCTATACCGCGAGCTTAAAAGGGGACAGCAAATATCTGGCAAGTACGGCAGACGACCGTCAGCGGCGGCTAAGAGCTAACGCCAAGCAACGAGGCCCGGCCCGATCGCTCGCCAAAACCCGCCGAAAGACCGCCATCGGCCCGGAGCTTCGCATGCCACGATCGCATTGTCCGCTCGGGGTCATCCGGAACACTGGCTGACGCCTCGGTCACTGCGCCTGCCTCAGCTTCAGCCATTCGACGACTGTGCGTGCCGTCTTCGCGGGTGATGCTGTCTCGGTGTCGAGCTGCAGAACGTTGCGGCCACCCCAGGTTGGGTTGAAGTCGGCGTAGTGCGCTGCGAGAAACGCTCTGTCCTTCGAGACGCCGCGAGACTCATCGGCGCGTGCCCGCTGGAGCGCGGTGTCGAATCCCACGTCCAGCAGAACAAGCCTCACCGCCGTGTGCTCCGGCAGCTGGCCCTCGAACTCGCCTAGCTCTTCCTCACTGGAAAAGTCTCCTCCTTCCGCCACGACAGCGCGGCCTGCGCGCAGGAGCGCGCTCGCCAGCGCGCCAGCGACTCGCCGCGCTTCAGCCCAGAGGCGCTCGTCATCTTTCGGCCCGAGCCGCGGGTCAAGCATCTCGTAAACGAGATCGAGGTCGATCACGGAAGAGGGAGTGTCATGCTCGTCCTCTAGTTGCGCTGCGACGGCGCGGCTCAATGTTGACTTCCCACTAGCGATGGGTCCGCTGATGACGACGACGAGCACTTGCTTCATTTTGACGCCGCACATCGAAGTCAGAGAACGGCGCGAACGGCAGCCTCAGGGTGTACTTGGGAACACTCGCGCAGACGATCACAGCGAGCGGCTGCTCGGGTACTGAACGCTTCGACTGGGGAGGTTCCTCGACCGCGGTTGGTGCATGATCGGGAAATGCCGGTCGAGGCGATTCATCTCGGGGCTCCGCGCGAGCCCGAACTGTGGACGGTTGAGTCTGTTCAGGCTGTCTCTGGAAAGGGACTTGAGGGCGACCGCCACTTCCATGCTGATGGCGCTGGCCCGGGGCAGGCGCTGACGCTTGTCGCAGCAGAGGTTGTGGAGGAGGTCGGGCTAACGCCTGGGGAGACACGACGGCAGCTGACCGTGCGCGACGTGGATGTCAACGGCCTCGTTGGCAAGCGCTTCCGGGTCGGCGAGGTCGAGTGCTTCGGCGTGGAGCTATGCGAGCCGTGTCGCCATCTGGAGAAGATGACGCGACCGGGGATCATCAAGGCGCTCACCCATCGGGCCGGAATCAACGCCGACATCCTGGTCGGCGGCGTTATCCGGGTCGGTGATCCCGTCGTCGAGCTAGGTAATAGCTGACGCGCGCCAGCGTCCTCTCGCCCGCCGACACCGAGCGGCCCTCACCTCCCGGAGGGCAGCGGATCGCTTGGTCCTGCTCCGCCTCGACATCGAAAAGCAGCCTGTTGAGAGCGCGAATGGTCGTGACGACTCAGTCTCCTCGCGCATCATGTCCTGATGGAGGGGGTGAGCCAGGTCAGTCTTGTTGATGTGCGTGAGGTCGCACCTCTCGCCCGCAAGTCATTGCGACATTTGAGCGCGACCGGGCTGCCGAGCTGGAGGATGTTGAGGTCCATCACATCGGCGCTACACGTACTCCCATCGTTGCCTACCAAGGCAACGGCGATCGGAGCGGATCGTCGCGGCCACCGCGAGTCACATCGCGAAAGCGTGCTCGAGTAGGTCCCGCCGCGCCAGCCGATCAGGTGGCTCGTTCGACGTCCGTTCTCTCGACGAGCTCGTCGACGATCCGCTTCTCGGGCGGATTGTCCTCAAGTTCCTGCTGGGCCCGCTCGTGGGCAACCTCGACGCGCGCAGCCTGCCACGTCGACCAGTGGCCGGAAACGAGGCTCCACAGCGCGAGCGCCGAGACGTAGGTAACGCTGTTCAGCCAGCCGACGGCCCAGGAGACGGGGATCATGAGCACCCAGAAGACGGTTAGCCAGCCGTTCACAGCGCGCATGAAGACCGGGTCGCCCTGGACGGACGCCCAGAGCGATCGGACGACGTTCACGCCTCGGAAGTTCGCGCCCGAGCCGGAGGTTCCTCGGCGAGCACGACCGACGGCTTCGCAACCAACCTCTCCGGATCCTCTCCAAGGTGCTCCCGATCAACCGGTGCGACCGCGCTGAGACCCGGTGAATGCACACGGGCTCAATCGAGCTGTAGTTCGCCTTGACCTCTTCGTCCGCAGAAGCTTCCGCGAGTTCGACCCAGACGGCAAAATCGTCCGTTGGTGCGATTGGCGCATCTGGCGGGAGGCGGAGCAGCGCGCCGATCAGATCGGCGAGGCGGTCTGGTTCGACTCTTCGGGAGCCGAGATCAAGCGTCGTTCGCTTCGCGAGCACGCCTGACGCCATGATCGGACGGCTCTGGCGCGGCAGCTGCGCTCCGGCCGACGCTGCCGCCTACCAGGATCACCTACGGCGGGCGACCCTGCCGGCGCTGCGCCAGATCGCCGGCTACGAGGGCGGCGGCTAAGTCCTCCGGCGCGAGGCGGCCGACGCAGTCGACTTCGTCGTGTTGACGCTGTGGATCTCCTCCGACGCCATCCGCGCCTTCGTCGGCGAAGACTACGAGCTAGCGGTGATCCCGCCGGAGGCCGAGCGGCTGCTGGCCGGCTACGACGAGCGAGTCGTCCACTACGAGGTGGTGCGGAGCGAGCGCCTATGCTTAAAGCTGAAGCTGCCGGGCTTCGGCGACGAAGGCGTCTAAGGAGCCTACGCTGCCCTCGCCTCCTCCCGGCTTTCGAGGAGAGACTCGGCGAGAGCGAGGCGCAGCCATAGCGCTGCGCCCTTGCGCACCGCTTCGGAGAGAGTGACGCCAGCGGCGTCCGCGAGAATGCGAAGTTCGGCCTTCTCGGATCGAGTCATCCGGAACGCCACCAGCTCCCGCAGCTCGCGGGCAGGTTTTGTTGATACGTCCGATGATGTCGCCATACGCACCAGAGTAGGAAGGGCATCGGACGGCACGTATCTACGAAATTCCTTTACCCGGCGGAGCGCCAAGCGCGACCGTTTGCCGCTGAGCCGGCACAGCTACTTGGCAGCCCTTCGGAAAGTCCAATTTGCCGCCGGATATCCTGAGGATGCTGGTAACAAGGCACAGCTAGGGCACAAGGAGGACCTATGTCGCACCATTACTCCGGGGCTGATTTCGGCTTCCCGCTGGGCGATGCCCGTCTTGACTTCTGCGACTTGTACGCATTCCCTAAGCCGGAGGACCCGAGCAGGTCGATCCTCGTCATGGACGTGCATCCGTCCAAGGCTCTCCCGGAGGGGTCCACGACTGCGGAGCCATTCGCGCCCGAGGCGAGCTACGAGCTCAGGATCGACACCGACGGGGATCTGGTCGCGAACATCACCTATCGGTTCCGGTTCTCGCCCTCAGAGAACGGGGCGCAGAGTGCGACGGTTCACCGCATCGAGGCGGGCGACGGCGACGGCGGGCAAGTGATCATGGAAGGTGCTCCGGTGTCAAAGGGCTCAGAAGCTTCGGTGTCGCAGGCGGGCGAGTACCGTTTCTTCGCTGGCTGGCGGAGTGACCCCTTCTTCTACGACGCAGGCGGTGCACTGAACGACTTCCAGTTCACGGGAGACGACTTCTTCGCCGACGCCGACGTATGCAGCATGGTGCTCGAGCTTCCCAATGGCGAGTTGGGAGATGGCGAGGTGAATCTCTGGCACCGAACACTGGTCCAAGCAGATGACGCGAACTGGACACAAGTCGAGCGAGGGGCTCGAACCCAGGTGGTTCCCTTCCTCGTCCCGAACGAGGAGAAGGATGCATACGTCGGCAGCGAGCCGGCAGATGACGCTCGCTTCGTCGACGTACTCGCCCACTCGCTGGAGCACATGGGCGGGTACTCCACAGAGGAGGCCAAGCAGGTGGCGGGGACCTTGATGCCGGACATCATGCGATACGACCCCAAGCGCCCAGTTGCATACCCAGACAACGGCCGCCTGTTCACCGACGATGTTGGCGATTCGAACGTCGCCATCTTCACGAACGGGAAGGTGACGGACGACGGGGTGGGCCCACACAACGACTTCCTCCCCGACTTCCCATACCTTGGGCCGCCCCACGAGGACCGGGCGCAAGCATAAGAGTCAGTTAGACCCCACCTAACACGATGGGAGGTTGACTGGCTTCAGGGGCCTGTGTCCGATGCCTGCGCGGCCGGGTGATCGTGCGCCGGCGCTGAACTGGCTAGCCTGGTGCGATGCCGTCTGCGCCGCTTGCTTCCCGTAGTGACCTTCGGAACATCGCGATCGTGGCGCACGTCGATCATGGAAAGACGACCCTGGTCGACGCGATGTTGTGGCAGTCCGGTTCGTTTCGCGAGAACCAGGACGTCGGCGAGCGTGTGCTCGACTCGACCGAGCTCGAGCGCGAGAAGGGGATCACGATCCTCGCGAAGAACACCGCGATCCGGCGCGACGGGATCAAGATCAACATCGTCGACACGCCGGGTCACGCCGACTTCGGCGGTGAGGTCGAGCGCGCGCTGACGATGGTCGACGGCGTCTTGCTCCTCGTCGATGCGAGCGAGGGGCCGCTACCGCAGACGAGGTTTGTGCTGCGCAAAGCACTCGAGCTGAAGCTGCCGGTCGTGCTGGTCGTGAACAAGGTCGATCGGCCAGACGCGCGCGTCACGGAGGTTGTCGACGAGGTGTACGAGTTGTTTCTCGATCTCGATGCCGACGAAAGGCAGATCGAGTTCCCGATCGTCTATACGAACGCACGGCTCGGGCGGGCGGGGACGGACGAGTCGCAGCTCGCGGGTGACCTCGCTCCGCTGTTCGAGACGCTGCTGGAGCGGATCCCCGCGCCCACCTACGATCCCGAGCACCCCCTCCAGGCGCTCGTCACGAACCTCGACGCGAGTCCGTATCTGGGCCGGCTCGCGCTCTTGCGGATCCGACACGGAACCCTGCGTCGGGGAGACCGGATCGCCTGGTGCCGCGCGGACGGGACGATCGAGCCCGCGGCCGTCAGCGAACTCTTCGTCACGGAGGCTCTCGATCGCGTGCCCGCCGACGGGGCGGGACCCGGGGAGATCGTCGCCCTGGCGGGACTGCCTGACGTCACGATCGGCGAGACGATCGCCGACCTGGCCGATCCCAGACCGCTGCCCGTGACAACGGTCGACGAGCCCTCGCTCTCGGTCACGATCGGCATCAACACGAGCCCGCTTGCGGGTGCGGCGGGGACGAGGCTGACCGCGAGCCAGTTGAAGGCGCGCCTCGACCATGAGCTCGTCGGCAATGTTTCCCTGCGCGTGCTCCCGACGTTGCGTCCGGATGCATGGGAGGTGCAGGGAAGGGGCGAGCTGCAGCTCGCAGTCCTCGTCGAGTTGATGCGGCGCGAGGGGTTCGAGCTCACGGTCGGCAAGCCTGAGGTGATGACCAAGGAAATCGACGGCGAGATCCACGAACCGGTGGAGCGGGTCGCGATCGACGCGCCGGAGGAGTACGTCGGCGTCGTGACTCAGCTGTTCGCGCTCCGTAAAGGGCGCCTGGTGCAGATGGTCAACCACGGCACCGGCTGGGCGCGCATGGAGTACCTCGTCCCCGCGCGGGGACTCATCGGATTCCGCACCGAGTTCCTGACCGAGACCCGCGGCGCCGGCATCCTCCATCACGTCTTCGAGGCCTGGGAGCCCTGGCACGGCGAGCTTCGGACCCGGCCGACCGGCAGTCTTGTCTCCGACCGGCAGGGGAGCGCGACCGGCTTCGCGATCGCCGCTCTACAAGAGCGCGGATCGCTCTTCATCGAGCCCGGGGACGAGCTGTACGAGGGGATGATCGTCGGGGAGAACGCTCGCGACAACGACCTCGACGTCAACGCCGCCAAACCGAAGAAGCTCACGAACATGCGCGCCGCGTCCGCTGACGTCCTCGTGCGCCTGATCCCGGCGCGTAAGCTGTCACTGGAGCAGGCGCTCGAATTCATCCGCGACGACGAGGCCATCGAAGTTACCCCGCACGTTCTACGCCTGCGAAAGATCGAACTTTCTGCTTCGAAGCGCCAGACCATGGCGTCGAGGCGCAAGCGCGAACAAGCTCCGGTCTCGTGACGCCGACCACCGACGTGTCCCTGCAGAAGACCCTTGCGCGCTACGCGGTGCCGCGGCGCGGCCGGGCGATCTCGAACCTCTTCACCTCGGTTGCCGTGTACCTAGGTCTCATCGCCGCGTCCTGTCTCGCGCTCAGGCTCTCGCCGTGGATCGCGGCCGGACTCTCGACGCTCGCGGCCGGCTTTCTCCTCCGCACGTTCATCGTCTTTCACGACTGTGCTCACGGGTCATTCCTGTCATCGAAACGCACGAACGCGTTGCTCGGTGCGGCGCTCGGGGTGCTCGTCTTTACCCCGTTCGCGCTGTGGAGGCGCGAGCACGCGATTCACCATGCGACCGCCGGCGACCTCGACCGCCGGGGCGTCGGGGACATCCAGACCCTGACGGTCGACGAGTACCGCGCCCGGCCCTGGTGGGGTCGCCTCGGCTACCGGCTCTTCCGGAACCCACTCGTCATGTTCGGGCTCGGCCCGCTCTGGGTCGTGCTGGTCGGGCCACGGATCGTTTCCTGGTCGTCGCCGAGCCGGATGCGACGGAGCGTGCTCGGCACGGATCTCGCCCTCGTGGGCATCGTCGCAGCCCTCTGCCTGCTCATCGGGTGGCAGGGGTTCCTGATCGTGCAGTTGCCGGCGCTCCTCGTGTCCGGCAGCGTCGGGATCTGGCTCTTCTACGTCCAGCACCAGTTCGAGGACACCTACTGGCAGTCGCGCGAAAAGTGGTCGTACGACGACGCCGCCCTCAAGGGCAGCTCACACCTGCGCCTCCCGCGGGTGCTCCGGTTCCTGACGGGGAACATCGGTCTGCACCACGTTCACCACCTGAGCGCGCGGATCCCGAACTACAACCTGCAGGCCGCCCACGACGAGAACGCCGCACTCCACGGTGTGCCGACCCTGTCACTCCTCGACGGCCTGCGGGCGACGCGTCTGAAGCTGTGGGACGAGCAGCAAGCCAAGCTCGTCGGCTTCCGAGCGGTGCGCGTTCGGGGTTAGACCCTGGCTAAGACATCCACGAAGCGCTGCTCGGCCAGGGCGCCGAACAGGGCATGACGCGAGAGCTTGTCCTTCGTCGTGGCGGGGCTCGAGAGGCCGCAGAGGAAGCGCGCGCGCTGGCGGGACGTTCCGAGCGCGGTTGGATGCTCGGCCGTCAGCTCGTCGAGGACGGCTCGGTCGAGTTCGATTTCCGGGCTCGCAGCCGACTCCGGAAGCCTCTGGGCGGAGCCGGTCAGGCAATACGAGCAGTGGCCGCACGGATCGGCACGGGTCTCGCCGAAGTAGCCGACCAGCGACTGCACCTGGCAGCCGTCGTGCTCGACGAGGCCGATGACTCGCTCGATCCGCTCCGCCTCTGACTGCTCGCGGCGGTCGAAGCGTTCGGCGAGGCGGTCGCGCAACTCGTCGAGCGACATCGGCTGCTCGAGCAGCGTGAAGCGCTGGCGCACGTCGGCGACCTTCAGTTCGACGAGGCCCCGCTGCTCGAGGTAGCCGAGCGCTCTGACCACGCGCTCGCGTTCCTCGCCAGGCACGGCGTCGGGATCGACGCTCGTCCAGATGCGCCCCTCCTTGCCACTCGACAGCACACGTCTCAGGAAGTCGGCGCGGTCTGGGTCGAAGATCGCATAGACGTCGTCCCACTCGCCGCTAGCCGGACGCACGCCGTAGCCCGCGTAGAACGGCGTTCCCTGCTCGAGCAAGCCGTCGAGCTCGAGGTAGGTCAGGATCGTCTTCAACACGAGCGGTCGT
>JBKPRG010000041.1:0-7872 GCA_046765815.1 Actinomycetota bacterium | reverse complement strand
GATCTTTGCGTCGGTGCCGACGAGGAGCGTCCCCTTGCCGCGCTGGTTGTGCGTCGCGAGCGGGACGAGCTCGAGGATGCGCTCGACGTCGCCGTCGCCGAACCCCGCTTCGAGCAGGCGCTCGGCCGCCGCGCCGCGCACCAGTCCCTGTGCGCACGGGCAGGCATTGATGCCCCACGCCTCGACGCCGACGACCCGCCGCACCGTCGTCGGCGACGCAGCCGCGATCCCGATCAGCGTCGCGATCTCTTGCGTCGCCAGGCCGGACACGGGCGTGCGGCGCTCGAGCGGGTACTGCGCGCGGATCTGCACTTCGGCGCGCAGCGCGTCCTGGCGGCGCACGACGTGGCTCGCGATGTGCTCGGCCAGCGTCTCGACGAGGAACGCCTCGCCGATCACGACCTCGTCGACGGCTTCGCCGAAGATCTCCGGGAAACGTGACATATGCACGCCCTTCTGGGCCGGGTCGAGGTCGACCGTGCACGAGATCTCCGCCGCGAAGGTCTTCTCGCGGCCGTCGTGCCGGATCCTGATCGCCTTGTGCACTCCCGTGACGCCGGCACGCGTCAGCCCGATGCGTACCTCGGGTGTCGAGGCCTGCAGGTCGCCGATGACCTCGTTGCCGATCTGCGCCATCGGGTACAACCGTAGCGCGATGACCCATGACGGCCGGTTCGACAGCGTTGTCTCGCTCGCGTGCCACGACCTGCGCACCCCGCTGGCGACGATCTACGGCTTCGCGCGGACGCTGCCACGCGTGGTCGAGCTCGACGAGCGGAGCGGCAGGTACGTCCAGCTGATCACCGAGGCCTCGGAGCAGATGACCGAGATGCTCGACGAGCTCCGCACCGCGGCGCAGATCGAGGGGAAGCGGTGGGAACCGGGGCTCGCCGAGGCGAACACGCTCGAGCTGGCGAGCTCGGAGGACGCGCGCATCGACGCGACGGGCACCGGCGAGACGATCGAGACCGACGCGGCCGCGGTCTCGCGCGGCCTCCAGGCGCTGGGCATCGCGGCCGCACGCTTCGGCCCGGTGCCGACGGTCACGTGGACGGTCGACGGGCGGACGCTCGAGCTCGCGCCGGTGACTGCGAGCGCCGGTCCCGTGCTGATGGGGGAGGAGATCCGCGATCTCGGGTCGCTCGTCGCCCGCGTCGTGATCGAGGCGCTCGGCGGCTCGCTCGAGCTCGACGGCGAGACGCTACGCGTCGGTCTTTAGGGCGTCGCGGTCGTCGTCGGGGCGCCGCCGGTCTGCTGTATGCCGCCCGTGCCGAGCGGTGCGGGCGCCCGCCGCCGCCTGACAACCAGGTAGGTCGCGATCAGCGCTGCGGCCAGCGCCAGCCCGATCGTGTAGTGCACGAGGCTGCGCACGGTGTCCGCCGCGTCGTGCTCCCACTCGCCACGCTGCAACGAGCTTGAGGTCGTCTGATCGGCCAGCAGATCTTCGCCGTACGCGAACCGTGCGGTGTGATGAACCTCCCACCGGTGCAGTCGCATCGTCAGCAACAGCGCGTCGACACAGGCGGCCGCGCACGTCACATAGAGGGCGTACGGGAAGTGCGACGCGATCCAGGCGACGAGGACGAGCAGCAGCGGCGGGACCAGCGCGAGCAGCCAGATCTTCGACTCGGTGGATCCGGTCGGGTCGTGCCAGACCCGGGCGATCCCGTGCGGCGTCGTCCACTCGACGACCCGTGCCTTCTCGATCGCGAGCGTCGCCGCCATCAACGCCGCGAAGAAGATCGGCAGTGCCAGGAAGCCGGCCAGCGCGACCGCGGCCTTCGACTGCGGGATCAGGCGCCTCACAGGCGGCCCGCCTCGATCACGCGCGAGAGGAACTCGCGCGTTCGCGGCTCGCGAGGCTCGGTGAAGATCTGCGCCGGCGGCGCTTCCTCGCAGATCACGCCGGCGTCGAGGAAGCACACCTTGTCGGCGACCTCGCGCGCGAACGACATCTCGTGTGTGGCGATGATCATCGTCATCCCGGTCTCGGCCAGGCCGCGAACGAGATTCAGCACCTCGGACACGAGTTGCGGGTCGAGCGCACTCGTGATCTCGTCGAGCAGCAGGAGCTCGGGCCCCATCGCGAGCGCACGGGCAATCGCGACCCGCTGCTGCTGCCCTCCGGAGAGGCGGTCGGGAAACTCGTCCGCCTTGTCGATGAGCCCGATACGCCGAAGCAACTCGAAGGCGGCGATGCGCGCCTCTCGTGCCGAGACGTTGCGAACCTTGCGCGGCGCGAGCACGATGTTCTCGAGCACCGTCATGTGCGGGAACAGGTTGTAGGCCTGGAAGACGATCCCGATCTTGCGCCGGATCGCATTCAGGTCGACGCGCCCGTTCGTGATCTCGACGCCGTCGACCACGATTCGGCCTTCGTCCACGCGCTCGAGCAGGTTGATGCAGCGAAGCAGCGTCGACTTGCCGGATCCCGATGCGCCGATCAGGCAGACGACGTTGTGCTGCTCCACGTCCAGCGAGACCTGTTGCAGCACCTGCAGGTCCCCGAACGACTTCGATACTTCCTGGAGCTGAACGAAGCTCACGTCATCGCGGCGCGCTCGCGCCGCTCGCGCTGCAGGATGAGATGGTCGGTGAAGCGGGCGAGCGGAATCGTCAACAGCACGAAGAGCACCGCCGCCACTGTGTACGACGTGAAGTTCGCGTAGGTCTGCGAGTACCCCTGCGCCTGCAGCGCCGCCTCGGCGACACCGATCACGGAGACGAGCGCCGTGTCCTTCTGCAGCCCGATGAAGTCGTTCAGGAGCGGCGGGATGACGCGCCGCACGGCCTGCGGCACAACGACGTAGCGCATCGACTGCATGTACGAGAGCCCGAGCGAGCGGGCGGCCATTCGCTGCGACGGATGCACCGACTCGATCCCCGCCCGGTACACCTCGGTGACGTACGCGGTGTAGACGAGCGTCAGCGCGATCACGCCGTAGGTGAAGTTGCTGCGGGCGCTCACGACGTGGATGTTGAGCGCCGGCAGGCCGAACCCGACGACGAACGCCACGAGGATCAGCGGCGTGCCGCGGAAAAAGTCGGTGTAGACGATCATCAGGGCGCGGAGCGGTTTCGCTCCGCGCCCTGGCAGTCCACGGACGATGGCGACGGCGAGCGCGAAGACGAGCACGAGCGCCTCCGCGACCATCATCAGCTTCAGGTTCACCTGGAACCCCGCCCAGACGTTCGGGAACGCGACCCGGAAGTCGTGCGGCGAGAGGAAGGTGTGAACGACCTGATGCACTGGTTACTTCAGAATCGGGATCTCCGAGAAGTTGACGTTGAACCACTTCTTCTGGAGCCGGGAGATCGTCCCGTTCTTCCAGAGCTTGTCGATCTGGGCGTTGACGAGCGGCGTCAGCTTCGAGCCCTTCTGGAGCACGGCGCCGTACTTCTCGTTGGTAATGATCTGCGCCGCGACCGGGCCGTACCTCGTCGGGCGCGCCTTCTTCTCCGACGCCACGATCGGCGTGTCGAGAATCAGTGCCTGGCACCGGCCGATTTGCACGGCGACGAACGCCGCCGCGGTGGCCTGGTAGATCAGCGGCGCCTTCGTGGGATGGAGCTTCTGCTGGATCCACATCAGCCCGGTCGTGTCGGCCTGCGCGCAGGTCTGCATTCTCTTCAGGTCGGCGATCGACTTCGGTGCCTTGGCCGTCTTCGAGATCAGCACTCCTTGATTGGCGTCGAAGTACGAGTGCGTGAAGTCGACCGTCTTCTTCCGCTGCGCCGTGATGGTCGCTTCCTGGAAGGAGATGTCGAACGACTTGTGGCCCGGCGCGAAGAGCTTCGCCCACGGCGTGTAGATCCACTTCGGCTTCAGCTTCAGGCCGGTGGCGATCGCCGTCGCGATATCGACCTCGTAGCCCTTCGGGTTGAGGTAGGTCGAACCGCGTACCTTGCCGTTGGCGAAGTTCACGGCGGGATCGCCGAAGCCGACCGTCAGGTAGCCGGGCGACATCGTCGGGACGCTCGCCGTCCGGGCGCCTGCGACCGCAGACAGCGTCACAGCCAGCGCCGCTGCGGCGAGTAGAGCGAACAAACGCGTCAAGAGAGTCCTCCTAGGTCTTGTGACGAGGGGGGCAACCGCGAGTCTATTCAGACGCGAGTTGCTTCTCCAACCAGCCCTGGAACGCGGCCAGGAGCGGTTCACTGTTCAGGAGCAGCCGGCCGCGGTCGAGCATGCCGGAGGCCATGCCGCGGTGCACCGACTCCACGAGGGCGGTGTCCTCCTTGCCGACCTGGTCGTCGAACGCGAAAAACTCGCGGAGCCAGTCCTCGTCGAGGCCGGGCGCGAAGAAGTAGTCGAGGTAGCGCTCGGTCCGGTGAGGCCCGTCGGGGGCGATCGGCCCGATCGACAGGTTCGGCGGGCCGGGGAAGACGTTGATGCCGGTGTTCGGGTACAGCAGGTGGAACTGGCCTTGCTCACCGGTTCGCTTCTTGCGCGCGTACTGCGCCGAGAAGGTCGGGTGCGGCTCGAGCAGGTACCGGTCCGGATGGACGTCGACTTCCTCGCTGAACGCGGGGTGCGCGGTCGGGCAGTGGTAGCACTCGAGGAAGTTCTCGACGACGATCTTCCAGTTCGCCTTCGAGCCGAACTCGACGCGCGAGTGGAAGACGAGTCCGTCGAGGTCGATCGCCTGCGCGAGGATCCGCGGCAGCTCGCCGAGGTGCTCCTCGAGCGGCGGCGCAGCGTGGTCCGGGTTCACGAACAGGAACGGTCCCCACGTGCCGACGGCGGCGGGGAGCAGCGACCAGTCGGCGTCGTCGAAGCCCGGCTCGCGCTCCGAGCGCGGCGCGTTACGTAGGGAGCCGTCGAGGTCGTACGTCCAGGCGTGGTAGTGGCACTGGAGCGTCTTGCGCGTCCCGCACCCGTCCATCAGCACGGCGCCGCGATGGCGGCAGACGTTGACGAAGGCGCGCAGCTCGCCGGCGCTGTCGCGGGTGACGAGGATCGGCACGCCGCCCGCATCGGTGGCGAGATAGGAGCCGGCCTCGGCCACCTGCTCGGAGCGCCCGGCGTACTGCCAGGAGCGCGCGAAGATCAGCGCACGCTCACGGCGCAGGATCTCCTCGTCGCTGTACCACGTGAAGGGAAGCGTGCGTGCGTCGGTTGCTTCAGGCGCCGCCATGCGCCGATGCTAGCGGCGCCTCGGCAACATCAGGGCCCGGCTGGAAGCAGGCCCGGCAACGCGCCTCGTACGAGTCGAGTGCGCCGACCTGGATCGTCTCGCCGTCGAAGGGCGCAGGCTCGCCGGCGACGAGCCGCTGCGTCATCGTCGCCGGGCCGCCACAGCTGTGGCACACGGCCTCGAGCTTGTCGACGAACTCCGCGATGCAAAGAAGTGTCGGCATCGCGCCGAACGGCAGTCCGCGGAAGTCCTGCGCGAGGCCGGAGGCGACGACGCGCGCGCCCCCCTCGACGAGCTCGCCGATCGCGTCGACGATGCCGCCGTCGAAGAACTGCACCTCGTCGATGCCGACTGCGTCGTAGCCCTGCGCCAGTCGGGTGACGTCCGCACTCGTCGCCGCCGCGACGGCGCGCATACGGGCGCCGGCGTGCGAGACGACGTGGCCGACGTCGTAGCGCGTGTCGATGTGCGGCTTGACGATCAGCGCCCGCTGCCCAGCAATCTCGGCGCGCCGTAGCCGGCGAATGAGCTCCTCGCTCTTGCCGCTGAACATCGGCCCGCAGACGACCTCGAGCCAGCCGCCGCGGGTGGGTTGCGTCCGGATCACGAGCGGCAGGCTAACGCTGCCTCAGGACGACCCGCGCGCGTCCACGATCGCCTCGAGCGTCCGTCCGCGCACGCCGAGAGACAGGGACGCTTTCGCGCGGACCGCGCGGATGGTGCTTGCGTTCTGGCCCGAGATGCGCCAGCCCGCCTTGCGGAGGCGCGGCACGTACCACGAGACCACGACCGCGGCGTTCGTCTTCGCGGGCAGCGTCCAGTCGCGCGCGCCGAGCTGGGTCTGCGACGTGCCGCTGGTGCTTGTCCGCGGCGCCGCCGCGCCCGGGTACACGGGTAGGGCGTTCAGCAGCGACGTGTTCGCGTTCGAGTACGCATCGGGCTTCTTCGAGCCGCAGCCGGCCAGTACCAGCACGGCGAGCGCTGCCGTCGCCCACCTCACTTGAGCAGCCGCGAGAGCCGCCGGTCCTTGAGCGTCCGCCCGCCGGTTTGGCAGTTTGGGCAGTAGAAGATCGTGTGCTCCTCGAAGTCGACCCGCGCGATCGGCGTGCCGCAGCGCGGGCACGGCTCGGCGAGCTTGTTGTGCACGCGATAGACGACCGCGTCGCCCTTCCCTTCCAGCCGTAGCTCGAGGCCGCGCGCCATCTCCTCGCGGATCGCTTCCGCCAGCCGTGCGGTCTCCTCCTCGTCCACCTGCGTCGAGAGCGAGTACGGCGAGAGCTTCGCGACCCAGAGGATCTCGTTCGCCCACGCGCGCCCGATGCCGGCGATCAGCCGCTGGTCGCGCAGCATGGAATGCAGCCGGCGCGAGTCAGAGGCGAGAATGCGCGAGACGTCTTCGACCGACAGGCGATCCGCCTCCGGGCCGAGATGTGCGAGCTCTTCCTGAACCGCGTCCCGGCGTAGCAGCCAGACACCGGCGCGCTTCTTCGATCCCGCCTCCGTCAGCTGCAGCTCGCCGCCATCGGCGAACCGGATCCGGAACATCGGCGTCTTCGCGCCCTTGCCGTCCTTGGGCACGTACTTCAAGCGCCCCGCGCTCATCAGGTGCACCATCAGCACGAGCTCGTCGTCGTCGGTCGGCAGCAGGAAGCGCTTCGCGCGCCGCTCGACGCCGCGGAAGCCCTCGCCGTCGAGCACAGACAGCGGCGGCTCGATCGTCTTCAGCGTTGCGATGTGCGCGGGCCCCGCCTTCTCGATCGGCGAACGCTTGACGAGCGGGTCGAGCTGACGCCGCCACGCCTCGACCTCTGGCAACTCCGGCACGTAGGCTCCTCGGTCTTGGACGCGATCAGGGTAACCGTGCGCAGGGGGAGCGTCGTCGAGGCCGTCCACCACGTGCACGTTCGCTCGAGTGACGGCGCAGCCGCCGGCGACGACATCACCTGTTTTCTCCGCTCCTCGGCGAAGCCGATGCAGGCCGTCCCGCTCGTCGACGCGTACGACGACGTGACGGACGAGGAGATCGCGATTGCGTCCGCGTCGCACCAGGCGGAACCGGCCCAGCTCGACGCGGTGCGCATCCTGCTCGCCCGGGCCGTGGCGACGGAGGACGATCTCGAGTGCGGCACGCAGGAGGGGCGCCCGAGCGGGCGGCTCGGGCACAACTGCTCCGGCAAGCACGCGGGGATGCTCGCCGCGTGCCGCGCGAACGGCTGGCCGATGCATCCGTACCGCGACCTCGGCCACCCGCTCCAACAGCGGATCGCCGACCTCGTCGCGCCGGCCGACTCCGCGATCGACGGCTGCGGTGTGCCGACCTTCGCGATGCCTCTCTCGCGCATGACACGGCTCTTCGCCGACATCCCGCCGCGCATCGTCGGCGCGATGACGGCGCATCCCGACCTGGTCGGCGGGCAAGGCGCCGACGACACCGACCTGATGCGCGCGCTGCCCGGCTGGGCGGCCAAACGTGGCGCGGAAGGACTGTTCTGCGCGCGTTCCCCCGAAGGCGAATGCTTCGCGTTCAAGGTCGAGGACGGATCGTCGCGCGCGCTCCGCCCCGCGATCGCCCAAGTGCTGGGACTCGACGAGTTCAGGACGGTTGAGCTCCGCAACACACGCGGCGAGGTCGTAGGCTCGATCCAATGAAGGTGTTCGTCGTCAGTGACATGGAGGGCGTGGCCGGAATCGTCAAGTGGCAGCAGGTCACCGGCGGCCAGGCGATGTACGAGGA
>JBKPRG010000040.1:0-9700 GCA_046765815.1 Actinomycetota bacterium | reverse complement strand
CGAGGCCAGCGCTGACTTCAGCGCCGCCTCGCTGCCGAGGAACTGCCCGAACACCTGGACCGTCGGCCCGGCTGGGCCTGCGGCGAGCCGGCACAGCGACCCGAGCGCGTCCGGCGCCTGAGGCCCCCAGTGCAGGAAGCTCGCGACGACGTCCTCGGCCTGCGCCCACGGCCAGCTCGCGATGAAGTACGAGCCCTGCGACACCGCGTGCGTGCGGAAGACGAACTGGGTGACGATGCCGAAGTTGCCGCCGCCCCCGCCGCGGCAGGCCCAGAAGAGATCGGCGTGGTGGGCGGTGTCCGCCAGGACCACCTTGCCGTCCGCCGTCACGACTCGCACCGAGACGAGGTTGTCGGACGCAAGCCCCCACGCACGCGAGGCGAGCCCGAAGCCGCCGCCGAGCGCGTGCCCGCCGATGCCGACGCTCGGGCAGGTCCCCGCCGGAATCGCCCGCCCGTGCGCGCCGAGCGCCTCGTAGATGTTCCCGAGCCGGGCGCCCGCGCCGACCGCGGCCCGTGAGCCGGACAGGTGGACGCCGGCGAGGCGCGACAAGTCGACGACGACGCCGCTCGTCGTCGAGTAGCCGCCGTAGCTGTGGCCGCCGGAGCGTCCGACGATGCGGACGCCGTTCTTCGCCGCCCAGCGGACGACTGCGGCGACGTCGCGCGCGTCGAGCGGCCGCACGATCGCAAGCGGCCGCACGCCGTCGTAAAGGCTGTCGAAGATCAGCCGTGCGCTGTCATACGAGGCGGACGCGCGCGTGATCACCGGCCCGCGCACCGCCGACGTCAGCGAGCGCAGCCGCGGGTCGCCGCCCAGCCGCAGCGCCGGCAGGGCGAGTGCCGCTGTGAGCAGGAACTCTCGACGCGTCTGCGGCACGAGAGGCAGGTTAGGCATCCTGGAAGCCGGTGGAGCAGTGGATCGTCGACGTGCACTCGCATCTCGTCCCGAGCGGTGACGACGGCGCGCGGACCGTCGAGGAGGGCATTCAGCTGTGCCGCCGCGCCGCCGCGCACGGCACCCGCATGCTCTATGCGACAGCGCATGTGCACGCGAGCTGGGGCCAGTACCCGCTGACACCCGAACGGCTCGCGCGCTACACCGAGACGTTCCCGGTCATGCGCGCGGCCTGCGCGACGTTCGGCCTCGAGCTGCGGCGCGGCTTCGAGCTCTACCCGGGCGCGCTGCCGGCGGCGGCCGATCTGCGTGACTTCGCCCTCGGCACGTCGGGCACCGTGCTGATCGAGTTTCCGGGCTTCTGGACGCGCGAGCCTGACCCGCTGCAGGCCGTGTGGGACGAGGCCGAGCGCGCCGAGCGCGCCGGTCTGGTCCCGGTGCTCGCACACCCCGAGCGCTGCGGCGCGATCGTGGACGACCCCGAGCGCATCGCCAACTTCACCGAGCGCGGCTGGCTGCTGGCGCTCAACGCGCTCAGCCTCGACGGCCGCCACGAGCCGTCCACGCAGCAGACCGCGTGGCGCCTGCTCGAGAGCGGCCGCGGCGACCTCGTCGCGTCGGACGCGCACCGGGCCAACCGGCCGCCCGAGCTCGACTGGGCGCACGACCTCGTCGCGGCGAGGCTCGGCGAGCGCCGGGCGCGCAGTCTCTTCGACGGCAGCGCGCTCGAGCGCGCCGTCGAGACGCCGATCGCCGCGTAGACTCACCCGCCATGGCCGGGATCAGCCCCGCCGAGCACGCCGAGCGGCGGGCGAGGCTCCTCGAGCATGCGGACGGCCTGGCCGGTGTCGTGCTCTTCGACGCCGACTACATCCGCTACTTCACCGGGTTCAACTTCCTCGCCACCGAGCGCCCCGTCGCGGTCGCGCTGAAAGACGGGGCCGTCGCCGCGTTCGTGCCCGAGTTCGAGGTCGAGCGGACACGCGCGGAGGCCGACTTCGAGCGCGTCGGCTCCTACCCCGAGTACCCCGGCGCGGTGCACCCGATGGAGCTCTTCGCCGGCGTCCTCGCCGACCTCGGCGTCGGCGGCCTGATCGGCGCCGACCAGGACGGCTACCCGGGGATCCTCGGCTATCGCGGCCCGGCGCTCAGCGAAGCGACCGGCTCGAGGGTGACGGTTCTCACGCAGCAGATCGAGTCGATGCTGGCGCGGAAGAGCGAGGCCGAGCTCGCCCTGATCCGCGAGAGCGGCAAGTGGTGCGCCGTCGCGCACCGGCTGCTGCAGCAGTATTCGGTGCCGGGCGCCACCGAAGCGCAGGCGAGCCTCCGCGCCGGCCAGGAGGCGACGCTGGAGATGCTCGCGGCGATCGGCGAGACCGGCGGCCAGTCATCCTCGGACGGCGCGTCGGCCGGCTACCGCGGCCAGATCGGGCGGCGGAGCTCGTGGGCACACGCCGTCGCGCACAACATCGAGTTCGCCGCCGGCGACATGCTCGTCACCGAGACGAGCGCGCCGATCTGGGGCTACAACGCCGAGCTCGAGCGGGCGATGGTGATCGGGCGGCCGACCGACGAGATGCGCCGCCTCTTCGAGCACACCGTCGCGGCGCAGGAGGTCGCGTTCAACGCACTACGCCCGGGCGTGACGTGCGCCGATGTAGACGGAGCCGTGCTTCGCTACTTCGAGGAGCACGACCTGCTGCCGTACTGGCGCCAACATGTCGGTCACGCGATCGGGCTGCGCAATCACGAAGCGCCGTTTCTCGACATCGGCGACCGGACGGTCGTCGAGCCCGGCATGGTCTTCACGATCGAGCCCGGTCTCTACTCGAGCGAGCTCGGCGGCTTCCGCCACTCCGACACCGTCGCCGTCACTGACGACGGGATGGAGCTGCTCACCGACTACCCGCGCGACCTGGAGAGCCTCACGATCGAGGCTTGATCTTGCGCGGCAAAACGCCCAAGATCGGACCAGCCGACTCGGAGGGTGGATATGCCGCATTCGTGGATCCGGATCCCGAACGGAGCAAGCCCGGCCGTTCGCAGGTGCATGGAAAGCAGGGACGACACGTCGCGCGTCGGATTCGAGGCGTGCGTGGGGGAGATCGCCGAAAAGCACGGAGGCGAGATCGAGAGGTTCGACTACGAGACCAACGGCAGGTGGGCTCGCATCTATCTCGAGTGGCCTAACCACGACTCGAAGAGGGACATCGTCTACGAACTTCAGGGCGAAGACGTCGTCGACGTGCTCTCACGCGAAGAGGTCGACCTGCTCGGGTCGTAGCGACGGCGCTTCCAACCGGCACAGTCACCCTCCTGTTCACGGACATCGAGGGTTCGACGCAACTCGCGCGGCGTCACGGCCCGCGCTACGGCGACCTGCTCGCGGAGCATCGCCGCGCCATGCGCGCGGCGTTCGCCGACTGGAACGGCGTCGAGGTGGATACTCAGGGCGATGCGTTCTTCGCCGCGTTCGCGCGTGCGCACGACGCCGTCGCCGCGGCCGCTGACGCGCAGCGCCGGCTGACCGGCGGCGAGCTCGCCGTCAGGATCGGCGTCCACACCGGCGAGCCGACGCTCGAGGAGGGCGGCTACTACGTCGGCGTCGACCTCTCGCGGGCCGCGCGCATCTGCGCCGCGGCGCACGGCGGCCAGGTGCTGCTCTCCCGTTCCACATACGACCTCGTCCGTGACGACGTCGACGTGCTCGATCTCGGTGATCACCTCCTCAAGGACATCGAGGTTCCGGAGCGGCTCCTCCAGCTCGTTGCGGCCGGGCTGCGAGAGCGGTTCCCGCCGCCTCGCGCCTGGGCGCCGGGCAACCTGCCGCGCACACGGACACGCTTCTTCGGCCGCCGTCGCGAGCTGGAAGACATCCGCCGCCTGCTCTCGGGCGACGCGCCCATGGTCACGCTCACAGGGCCGGGCGGCGTCGGCAAGACGCGCCTCGCGGTCGAGGCGGCCCGCGAGCTGAGCGGCGACTTCAACGACGGTGCCTTCTTCGTCTCGCTCGCCGCCACCCGCGCCGCCGACGTGCCTGCCGCGCTGGCGCAGACGCTCGACGTGACGGAGCAGGCCGGCGAGTCACCGCTCGAGGCGCTGCAGCGCCGGCTCGAGTCGAGCCAGGTGCTGCTCGTGCTCGACAACTTCGAGTCGGCGCTCGACGCAGCGCCACAGGTCGCCGAGCTCGTGCACGGCTGCCCCCAACTCAAGGTGCTCGCAACGAGCCGCGAGCGTCTGCATCTGCGGGCGGAGCACGAGTACCGGCTTGACCCGCTCGCCGCCACCGACGCCTCGGACCTCTTCGCGGCCCGCGCCTCGGCCGCGCGTCCCGATCTGGATGTCGACGCCCACCGCGACGACGTCGCGGCGATCTGCAAGCAGCTCGACCGGCTGCCGCTTGCGCTCGAGCTCGCCGCCGCCCGCGCCCGGGTGCTGCCGCTGCGCACGATCCTCGACCGCCTGGGACAGCGCCTCACCTTCCTCACCGGTGGCGCGCGCGACCTGCCCGAGCGCCAGCGCACGCTCGCCGCGACGATCGAGTGGAGCTTCGCGTTGCTCGACGGCGAGGAACAGTTGGCCTTCCTCAGCCTCGCCGTCTTCGCCGGCGGCGCGTCGCTCGACGCGATCGAGGGCGTCGTCCGCCCCGAGGACGCCCTCGATCGCGTGACGTCACTCGTCGACAAGAGCCTGATCCTGAGCCGGCCGGTCGACGACGGTACTCCGCGCTTCACGATGCTGGCAACGATTCGCGAGTTCGCGCTCGAGCGGCTCGCGGAGCAGGGCCACGAGGCCGAGACGCGGCGCCGACATGCCGAGTACTTCCGCGACCTGGCCGAGCGGAGCGAGCACGAGATCCAGGGCCGTAAACAGGCGCGGCTGCTGCAGCAGCTCAGCCTCGAGCACGGCAACTTCCGTACCGCCCTCGCCTGGGCGGCCGACACCGGCGACGGAGAGACGCTGCTCCGGCTGGCGGGCGCACTCTGGCGTTTCTGGTACGTGCGCGGCCACCTGTCGGAGGGCCGGGCCTGGCTCGAGCGCGCACTCGTGTGCGACGCTCCACCCGGGGCGCGGGCGCGGGCGCTGCACGGCGCGACCGTCCTCGCCGCCGTCTCGGGAGAGCTCAACGAGGCGCGCCGGATCGCGCAGGCGCTA
Source organism: Actinomycetota bacterium (assembly GCA_046765815.1). Classification (GTDB taxonomy): domain Bacteria; phylum Actinomycetota; class Thermoleophilia; order Gaiellales; family Gaiellaceae; genus PALSA-600. Next base: position 4,648 of record JBKPRG010000040.1, on the reverse strand, counting down.
CTCGACGTGCGGCGCGAGCTCGGTGTCGACGAGGACACCGCTCGAGCGCTCTCGACGCTCGCGAACGTCTACACCGATCTCGGCGAGCTCGACGTAGCGGCGGATCTCTACCAGGAGGCGGTGGAGCACGCGCAGCGCGCGGACGCTCGGCCTGTGCTCGCCGCGATCATGACCAACCTGGGGTACCTGTCGCTGCTGCGGGAGGAACCGGAGGCGGCGTCGGCGACGTCGCGCGAGGCCGCGCTGCTCTTCGAGGAGCTCGGCTTTGTCGAAGAGCAGGCGGGTGCCTGGGTGAACGTGGCGTCGGCGGAGTTGTCACTCGGCCGCCTGACGGAGGCGCGTGACGCTCTTGCGCGCGGGCTCGACCATTACGTCGCCGTCGGCCACGCGGACGGCGTCTCGTACTGCCTCGACATCGCCGCGACGATCGCCGTGCGGCTCGGCGACAAGCGGCGTGCGGCCTTGCTCATCGGTGCGGCAGCGGCTGCCCGCGAGCGGACCGGCGGCAAGCTGCCGCCCGTCGAGAGGCGCCTCCACGACGCGACCCTGGCGCTGCTCGATGGGTTCGACGCAGCGCGGGCCGAGGGCGCAGCGCTCGAACCGGAGGCGGCCGTTGCGCTTGCCCGGTCGTAGACTCGGTCGATGACCTGCACGAGCTGCGGCAGCGAGAATCAGACCGGCTCGAGATTCTGTGCGCAGTGCGGCGCCGCGCTCGAGACGGCGGAGCGGGAGGTCAGGAAGACCGTCACCGTCGTCTTCTGCGACATCACCGGCTCGACCGCGCTCGGCGAGTCGGTCGACCCCGAGGCGCTGCGCGCGCTCCTCGGCCGGTACTTCGACCGGATGCGGGCGATCCTCGAACGGCACGGCGGCCGCGTCGAGAAGTTCATCGGCGACGCGGTGATGGCCGTGTTCGGCGTACCGGTGCTGCACGAGGACGACGCGCTCCGGGCGCTGCGTGCGGCCGTTGAGATGCGTTCCGCGTTACCGGAGCTGGGGGTGCAGGCGCGGATCGGCGTGAACACGGGCCAGGTCGTCGCGGGCGCCGGCGGCACGCTCGTCACCGGGGACGCCGTCAACGTCGCCGCGCGCCTCGAGCAGGCGGCGCCGCCGGGTGAGGTGTACGTCGGCGCGGACACGATCAAGGTCGCACAGGGGCTCGCAGTCGTCGAGCCGGTCCAGGCGCTCGATTTGAAGGGCAAGCTGGATCCTGTCACCGCGTTCCGGCTCGTGTCGGTCGCCGCGGAGGATGCAGCGCCCACCAGGATCGGCGGCACGTTCGTCGGGCGCGAGCGGGAGAAGCGACTGCTGCAGGAGAACTTCGGGCTGGCTGTCTCCGATCGCGCGTGCCACCTGTTCACGATCCTCGGCGTTGCCGGTGTCGGCAAGTCGCGGCTGACGGCGGAGTTCCTGCACGGTGTCGACGCGACCGTCGTGCGCGGCCGGTGCCTGTCGTATGGCGAGGGAATCACGTACTTCCCGGTGGTCGAGGTCGTGAAGCAACTCCGGCCCGACGAGCGTGAGCTCGACGAGGCGGTCGCCCGCCCGCTGGAGACGCTGCTCGGCGGCGACGCCGCCACGTCGAAGGAGGAGATCGTGTTCGCCGTCCGCCGCCTCTTCGAGCTGGCCGCGCAGGAGCGGCCGGTGGTCGTGGTCTGGGACGACCTGCACTGGGCAGAGGAGGTGTTCCTCGATCTCGTCGAGCAGCTGTCGGACTGGTCGCGCGACGCGTCGATCTTGCTGCTCTGCATGGCTCGGCCCGAGCTGCTCGACCGGCGTCCGGGCTGGGCCGGCGGCAAGCTCCGGGCTGCGACGGTGCTGCTCGAGCCGCTCGGGCACGAGGCGAGCAGCGAGCTGCTCACCGAGCTGGCGAGCGAGCTCGGCGGCGAGCTTCGCACGCGGATCCTGGAGGCGGCTCAGGGCAATCCGCTCTTCGTCGAGGAGATGGTGGCGATGGTCGACGCCGCCGACGGCGAGGTTGCTGTGCCGCCGACGATCCAGGCGCTCCTCGCGGCGCGGCTCGACCAGCTTCCGGTCGCCGAGCGTGCGGCTCTCGAGCGCGGGGCGGTCGAGGGCCAGGTCTTCCACCGCTCGGCGGTGCAAGCGCTCGCGCCGGCCGATGCAGAGGTGCCGGCGCGATTGCTCGGACTCGTGCGCAAGGAGCTCGTGCGGCCCGAGCGGTCGGTGCTACCCGGCGACGACGCGTTCCGCTTCCGCCACATCCTGATCCGGGACGCGGCGTACGACTCGTTGCCGAAGGTGACGCGCGCCGAGCTGCACGAGCGTTTCGCGGCCTGGATCGAAGAACGTCTGCCGGACCTCGTCGAGCTCGACGAGATCGCCGGCTACCACCTCGAGCAGGCGGCGGGCTACCTGGCGGAGCTGGGGCTCGACCCGGCACGCGCGGCCGAGCTGGCCGAGCGCGCCTCGGCTCGACTAGCCGCGGCCGGCAGTGCAGCATTCGCGCGAGACGACCCGGGCGCTGCCGCGAATTTGCTCGGCAGGGCGGTCGGGCTGGCCGCTGACAACAGCCGGCGTGCGTCGCTGCTTGCCGAGCTCGCGCAGGCGCGGTTCGAGGCGGATGACCTGCAAGGCGCGCATGACGCGGCGGTCGCGTCAGCTGCGCTCGGTGACGAACACGTCGCGGCCCGTGCGGCGCTGACCCGGATTCGTAGCGAGCTGCAGACCAGCTCGACGGCAACCACTGCCGCCGCGCTGGCGGAGACGGAGCGTGCGATCGCGGTCCTCGAACGTTTCGCCGATCAGGCGGGCCTGGCCCGAGCCTGGCTGCTGCACGGGACGATTCTCTTCTACCTCGGGCATCCCGAGAAGGCTCGCCCGTCCTTCGAGCGGGCTGTATCCGCCGCCGGGCAGGTCGGCGACCGCCGCCTCGTCGACCAGACGGCGCTGGGGTCGGTGACTGCGGCCACGTACGGGCACATGCCGGCGACCGACGGCATCGCCGTCTGCGACGAGGTGCTCGAGCGGGCGCGCGATCCTGCTGTTCGCTCGCTCGTGCTGCAGAAGCGGGCGCGACTGGAGGCGTTCGCGGGCCGCGCTGAGGCCGCGCGCCTCAGCTACGCGGAAGCCCGGGCGATCGCGCTCGAGTATGGGCTGCGGCTGCGGCGTGGGGTCCAGGTCCAGGACGGTGCGGTGGTCTACCGTGCCGCGGGTGAGCTCGGGGCCGCCGAGCGAGAGCTCCGCGAGGGAATCGAGATCCTTGCGGCGCTCGGCGAGACGGGTTTCCGGTCGACGAACATCGGCGCCTTGGCCGAGACTCTGCTCGCACAGGGGCGTCTGGACGAGGCCGCGGCGGTTGCCGACGAGGCGCGGGCGCTCGCGCAGCCGGACGACTTCGAGCCGAACGCCTGTGGGCTGAGCGTGCTGGCGCGAGTGGCCGCCCGCCGCGGCGACGCCGAGCGCGGCCTCGAGCTGGCGCGCGAAGCAGTCAGCCTGGCCGAGCCGACGGAGTATCTCGAGACACGGGCAGACGCGCACCTGGCGCTCGCCGAGGTGGCGCGGGCGGCCGGCAGGGTCGACGAGTCGGCGTCGGCTGCTGCGTGTGCGCTCGAGCTGTACGAGCGTAAGGGCCACGTGATCGGCGTTCAGCGCGTGCGCGCGTTCACGGCTCTCGGCAGCGCCGTTCCTTCGTGAATGCCAGGCCGATCGGATAGGTCATCGCCGCGACGCTTCCCCTATAACAAGCCGGTGACGCTGCTGCGGATCAGCGATCCAAGTCTGCTTGATCTTCTTTGTGCCGACCTGCGGAGCCGGGGCGACATCATCGCGGAGGTCGTCGGCGAGGACCTGCTCCAGGTCGACATCCTGGGTTCGTACGGTGTCGAGGGCATGCGGATGGCGACGGCGCTCAGGCTGCGTGCCTGGGAAGAGGCGCAGCGCGCGCAGGGCGTCGACGTGCACGTCGAGATCCTGGACTAAGCGAACCAACGGGGAGGCCGTCCCCTCCCGGCCCCCCCGCCAGCTGTCCGCGAAGGTGTCCTTCGCGAGGTCTTCGCTCTCTCCCCACGCGACCCGTACCCCGGCAACGTCAGTCGTAACGTAAGAAAGCTGTAAGGCCGCTGAAAGTGCTGGAATTTCGGCATGCGCTGGATCGAGCCGGGACGCCTCGCGGCGGGTCCGTATCCACGGGACCTCGCCCAGCTGCACGCCGCCGGCATCGACGCGTTCGTCGACCTCACCGAGGCCGGCGAGCTGCCGGCGTACTCCGTGGAGGGCGTCGAGCACCACCGCGCGTCGATCCGCGACTTCGGCACGCCGTCGCTCGAGGAGATGGAGGCAATCCTCGGCGTGCTCGACGAGCTCCTCGCCGGCGGCCGCACGGTATACCTCCATTGCCGCGGCGGCATCGGCCGAACGGGCACCGTCCTCGGCTGTTATCTCGTTCGCCAGGGTCGGACGGGGGAAGAGGCGCTGGCCTCGATCGACGGGCCTGAGACGGACGAGCAGCGCGCATTCGTCCGTGCCTGGCACTGAGCGGCTACGCAGTGAGCGCTTCGCCCGTGGCCAGGTCGAAGAAGTGCAGCCGGCGCGTGTCGACGGCCAGCCGCACGCGCTGACCCTCGCGCGCCTGCGTGTCGCGCGCGACGCGCGCGACGAACGGGCTGCCGTGGTGGTGCGTCTGCTCGTC
>JBKPRG010000039.1:0-8125 GCA_046765815.1 Actinomycetota bacterium | reverse complement strand
CGGCCCGAGCCGCATACCTCCAGGTCGGCGCCATGCTCGGCACGGTGATGGTCGGCAACGTCTTCTTCGTGATCATCCCCGCGCACTGGAAGCTCGTGCGCGCGAAGGAAGCCGGCGAGGAGCCCGACCCGAAGTGGAATCGCGACGGCAAAACGCGGTCGGTGCACAACAACTACCTCACCCTGCCGGTGCTGTTCGCGATGCTCTCGAACCACTTCCCGTTCACGTACGGCCACAAGAACGGATGGATCATCCTGGTCGCGCTGATGGCGATCGGCGCGCTCACCCGGCACTACTTCAACCTGCGCCACCGCGGGCTGAACGTGTGGCCGGTGCTCGGTCTGGCGGCAGCCGGGCTGATCGCAGTAGCGTTGATCGTCCGTTGATCGCGTTCCTCGTCATCGCCGTCGTCGTCATCGTCTCGCCCGGCCCCGACTTTGCCCTGACCGTGCGCAACACCGTCGCGCGCGGCCGGCGCGCGGGTCTCTGGACGAGCGCCGGCGTCGTCAGCGGCCAGCTGATCTGGGCCTGCGCGGCCGCCGGCGGCGTCGCGGCGCTGCTGGTCGCATCGCGGCCGGCGTTCCTCGCGCTGCGGATCGTCGGCGCCGCCTACCTCATCTACCTCGGCGCGCAGTCGTTGGTGGCTGCGCTTCGGGGGTCGCAGGCACACCGAGTCTCCGGGCGCGGTGGGTCACCCTATGGGCAGGGGCTGCTCAGCAACGTGAGCAACCCGAAGATGGCGATCTTCTTCACGAGCCTGCTGCCGCAGTTCGGCGAGTCGTTCGCCACCCTGCTCGCCCACGCGCTCCTCTTCTCGACGATGACGCTCCTCTGGCTCGCGTTCGTCGTGCGGGTCGGCGACGCGCTGCGGATCCCGGCGGTTCGGCGGACAGTGGACGCGGTCACCGGCATCGTCCTCGTCGGCTTCGGGTCGCGCCTGGCGATAGGGTCACACCGTGCTTGAGATCGTCGCCGCCGGGATGCGTTTCGTCGCCCGCTGGGAGGAGGAGCTCGCGCCGGCGACGGTCGCGGCGTTCAAGGCAAGCCTGCCGATCGACGACCGCATCATCCACTGTCGCTGGAGCGGTGAGTCGAACTGGATCCCCTGGGGCGACAAGGACTTCGGCATCGGCCCCGAGAACGCGACCGCCTACCCGCACCCCGGCGAGCTGGCGCTCTATCCGGGCGGCCAGAGCGAGACGGAGTTGCTCTTCCCGTACGGCTACTGCAACTTCGCCTCGAAGGCCGGCCACTTGTGGGCAAACCACTTCGCCACGCTCGTCGAGGGTCACGAACAGCTGAAAGACCTCGGCCGCCTCACCCTCTGGGAAGGCGCGCAGCAGATCACGTTCCGCGCAATCTGATCTTCTCTTAGACCGGCCGCGGCGGAGCGACGGTCGCACTCGCCGAGTCGCGCCTCTACGTCCCCGGCGACGACGGCAACTTGGTGCCGGTGCATTAGTGCCAAAAACGCCTCTATTCACCGGCCGGGACCTGTAGTACGGTCGGGCGGCTTCAGTCCATCTACCAGGGGGTTCGACTCAGCAATGCGGCGTGGTGCAAGGTCGGTGATGAAGTGGTTTGCGGCGCTGTACGTCGTGTTGATCGTGGTGCAGGTCTACCTGGCGGGCGAAGGGATCTTCGGGCTCAACAACATCAAGCACTCGGACGACTGCGACAAGAACGCGGCGATCTGCGCCGGCGGCTCAGGGACACTCGATGCCCATCGGGCGCTGGGCTTCTTCCTGACGCTACCGGGGGCGCTGCTGTTCCTGATCGTTGCGCTGATCGCGTGGCATCCGAACACGCGCATCCGCACGGTGTCGATCGTGGTGCCGATCCTGGCATTCGTACAGATGATCCTGCCCGGGCTGGGACGCTGGGGCGGGGCATTCCATCCCGTGAACGCGATCCTGCTGCTCGGCCTTTTCGGATGGCTGTTCTACACCCTGCGGCAAGAGCAACCCGAGGAAGCGAAAGCCGTGGCACCGGCAGCCGCCCCGGCGGATTAGCGTTCTTCGCGCACGTACGGCGTTCCGAGCGACGCCGGCGCCCCCAGGCGCCGGCGCGCTCCGGCGCTCGAGACGAGCACGAGCACGACGACAGTCATCACGTAGGGCAGCGACTGGAACAGCTCCGGCGGGATGCCGCTCAGGATCCCGCGTGCCTGGAACGTGAATGGGATGCCCGAGAACGCGCCGAAGAAGTAGGCGCCGACGAGGCAGAGCGTCGGCCGCCAGAACGCGAAGATGACGAGGGCGATCGCGATCCAGCCCGCGCCCGACGTCAGGCCGTCGACCCATTGCGGCGTGATCGCCAACGAAAAGCACGCGCCGCCGACGCCGGCGAATGCGCCGCCCACGATCGTGTGCGCGTAGCGGTACGCGACGACGTTGATCCCCATCGCGTCTGCCGCCTCGGGCGACTCGCCGACGGCGCGCAGGTTGAGGCCGAGCCGCGTGCGATTGAGGTAGAACGCGACCAGCGCGACGCAGATCCAGGACGCGAACACAAGCACCGAGTGCTTGAAGAAGATCGGCCCGACGACGTCGGCCGTTTGCCACGAATGCGGCAGGAAGGGAGAGAACGCCCGCCGCGCCGGCTGGTCGGCGACGTTCAGGTCGTTGCCGAGGTACGACGAGAGCCCGGCGGCGCCCGCGAAGATCGTCAACGCGAGACCGGAGACGATCTGATTCGCGCGCAACGTCACGACGAGGAACGCGTGGATCGCCGCCATCGTCGCCCCGGCGAGTGCCGCGACCGCGATCGCGAGCGACAGCGAGCCCGTGCGCTGCACCGCCCAGAAGCCCATCACGGCGCCGACGAGCATCATCCCCTCGACGCCGAGGTTGAGCACGCCCGACCGCTCGGCCAGCAACTCACCGAGCGCGGAGTAGAGGAGCGGCGTGCCGTAGATCACCGCCGACGCGAGCACGACGACGATCACGGAGTTGTTGATGCCGCCGGCAGCGACGATCACGCCGGCGCCTCCGCGAGGTGGCCGCGCCGCCGAAGGCGGACGCGGTAGCGGATCAACAGCTCACCGCCGAGCGCACAGAACAGGATCAATCCCTGCATCACGCCGACGAGCCCCGACGGGAAGTCGGCGCCCTGCAACGTGTAGCCGGCGTTCTGCAATCCGCCGAGCAGGAACGCAATCAGGCAGACGGCGAACGGGTTGTAGCGCGCGAGCGCCGCGATCACGATCCCGGCGTAGCCGTAGCCCGAAGCCGTCAGGCCGCGCGGGTCGAGCGTGTGGCGGAAGTCGCCGTCCTGCGAGGCGCCGCCGATGCCGGCCACAGCGCCTGAAAGCGCCATCACGGCGAGGATCTTCCGCCGTGCGCGCATCCCGGCATACGTCGCGGCGCGGGGCGAGTCGCCGATCACCTGCACCTCGAACCCGAACCGCGTCCGGGTGTAGAGCACCCAGATGACGAGCGCGACGACGGCGCCCACGACGAGGCCGAACGGGAGCACGAGCGAGCCGACGTGCGAGACAGGCCAGCTCGCCGCCTCAGGCAACGTTTTGCCCTGCGGGAACACCTTCGCGGTCGGGCTCGAGGTGTCGCGCCAGTAGGACTCGCTGTCGAAGATCAGGTAGTCGATGACCAGCGCGCCGACGTAGTTGAGCATCAGCGACGTGATGATCTCGTTGGTCGAGAAGAACGCTCGCAGCACCGCCGGTACGAGCGCGAGCGCGGCCCCGCCGACGGCACCGGACGCGATCATCGCCGGCACGGACACCCAGCCCGAGTGGTTGCCGAGCGCGATCCCCGCCCCGGCGCCGAGAATCGCGCCCGCGTAGAGCTGGCCTTCGCCGCCGATGTTGAAGAGCTGCATGCGGAACGCGATCGCAGCACAGAGGCCTGTGAAGAGAAGCGGCGTCATCGACACGAACGTCGCGTTGAGCGCCCGGTCGCCGAGAAACGCCGAGTCGAAGAGGCGCCGGAAGGTGTGACCGGGGGCGTGGTGCGTCGCGAGCAGGACGAGCGTCATGAAGCCGAGCGCCACGACGATCGACCCGATCGGGACGGCGAACAGCAGCCAGCGGGGCTGCGTGAGCCGGCGCTCGAACCTGATCACTCCGCGTGTCCTCCGGCCATCATCAGGCCGAGCTCCTCGACGGTCGCCTCCTCCGCGGTGGCCTCGCCGACGAGCCTCCCCTCGTACATGACGACGATGCGGTCGGCGAGGGCCATGATCTCGTCGAGATCCTCGGAGATCAACAGCACGCCGACGCCGCGCGACGCGGCGTCGCGCAGGTATCCGTGCACGGTCTCGATGGCGGCCACGTCCAGGCCACGCGTGGGCGACGCAGCGACGAGCACGCGCGGCTGCCCCTCGAACTCGCGGGCGAGCACGACCTTCTGCAGGTTGCCGCCGGAGAGGCGGCGCGCGGGCAGCTCGGGTGCGCCGCCGCGGACGTCGTAGCGCTTGATCAACGCGGCGGCGTGTTCGCGGATCGCCCGCAGGCGCAGGAGCGGGCCGAGCGAGAGCGGGCCGCGATACGACTTGAGCGCGACGTTCGATGCGATCGACAGCGACGGCGCCACGCCGGTGTGCAGCCGGTCCTCGGGCACATGGGCGATGCCGGCCTGGATCGTTTCGCGCGCGTCGCCGCCGCGCAGCTTCCGGCCGTGGGCGACGACGATGCCGCCCGACGGGTGACGCATCCCAGTCACGGCCTCGGCCAGCTCGCGCTGCCCGTTGCCGGCGACACCGGCGACGCCGACGATCTCGCCCGCGTTGAGGGTCAGCGAGACGTCGTGCAGCGCCTCGCCGCCGCGGTCGCCCAGAGCGGAGACGTGCTCGAGCTCCAACACGGGCTCGCCGACCCACGGCTCGCGCGGCACGCGGGTGAGGCTCGCGACCTCGCGGCCGACCATGAGCGCCGCGAGCGAGCGGGGAGTCGCGTCGGCCGTCGAGACCGTGGCGACGTTCTTGCCGTCGCGCAGGACGGTGACGCGATCCGAGACCGCCTTCACCTCGTGCAGCTTGTGCGAGATGAAGATGATCGTGCGGCCCTCGTCCGCCATCACGCGCAGCGTCTCGAAGAGCGACGCTGCCTCCTGCGGCGTCAAGACCGCCGTCGGCTCGTCGAGGATGAGAATGCGCGCCTGCCGGTAGAGCGCTTTGAGGATCTCGACGCGCTGCTGCTCGCCGAGCGACAGCTGCCAGACCCGCGCCCGCGGGTCGACCGCGATGCGGTACCGCCCCCCGAGGTCGGCGACGCGCCGCTCGATGCGTCGCGGATGCACCAGGAATTTCTTCCCCTCGCCGCGATGGTCGCCGAGGATCACGTTCTCGGCCACCGTGAACGGCGGCACGAGCCGGAAGTGCTGGTGCACCATCCCGATACCGAGATCGAGTGCATCCCGAGGCGACGCGAACGAGACGGGCGCACCGTAGACGGAGATGTCGCCCTCGTCAGGGCGATAGAGGCCCGTGAGGATGTTGGAGAGCGTCGACTTGCCGGCCCCGTTCTCGCCGAGCAGCGCGTGCACCTCGCCCTCGGCGGCCTCGAAGTCGACGCGGTCGTTCGCGAGCACGCCGGGAAACCGCTTCGTGATGCCCGTGAGCGAAACGGCGGCGGCCATCTGAGTGGACTGCGGCGGGGCGCCGGAACGCCCCGCCGCACGTCACGTTGCTAGCCCTTCGGGCTCCCGATGATGCCTTTGACGAGCCAGTTCACGGCGTAGAGCTGCTTCACCGTGAGCCGCTTGCCCTTCGGCACGCGCAGCTTGCCGCTCTGGTCATAGAGCGGGCCGGCGAACTCGTAGAACTTGCCGCTCTTGAGTGCAGCCTGCTTGGCGGCGATCTTGGCCTTCGTCGCGGCCGACACCTTCGGGCCGTACGACGCGAGGCCGACGAACCCGTCCTTGAGCGAGCCGTAGTAGAAGGTCGACTTCCAGGTGCCGTTCATCGCGGCCTGCACCTGCTTGAGGTAGTACGGGCCCCAGTGGTAGACCGCGGCGGTCAGCCACTGCGTCGGCGCGAACTTCTTCGCGTCCGAGTCGTAGCCGACCCAGGGGATCCCGTTCTTCTGCGCGAACTGACCGGTCGCCGGGCTGTCGACGTTCTGCCCGAGGACATCCGCGCCGGCGGCGTGCAGGTTCTGGGCCGCCTTGGTCTCCTTCTCCGGCGAGAACCACGAGTTCGTCCAGATCAGCTTGACCTTGACACCCGGATGCGTGGCCTGCGCGCCGAGCGCGAAGGCGCTCGCGTGCCGCAGCACCTCGGGGATCGCGAACGGCACGACGTAGCCAATCGTCCCGTTCTTCGTCGCGGCTCCGGCCGCCATGCCAGAGAGATAGATCGCGTCCTCGGCGGCGCCGAAGTACTCACCGAGGTTGCTCGACAGTGCATCGCCGGTCGCCTGCACGAACTTGACGTCCGGGAACTTCTTGGCCTCGGAGACCATGCACTGCTGGAAGCCGAATGACGTCGCGAAGATGATCTTGTTCCCGTCCTGCACCAGGCTGTCGATCACCTGACACGTCTGCGGGCCTTCCGGCACGTTCTCCTTGAAGGTCGTCTGCACCTTCGAGCCGAGCGCCTTCTGCACGTACAGGCGGCCGACGTCGTGCGCCTGCGACCAGCCGCCGTCGTTGTGCGGGCCGACGTAGATCCAAGCCGCCTTGAACACGTCGTTCGACTTCGCCGAACCGGGCGACGTCCCGACGGCGAGAACGACGGCGGTCGCCGAGATCCCGAGCAGGACCGCGGCGAACGCGAGCTTCCTCCTGGTCAATGTGCTCCTCTCCTGATGTGCCGTGGGGGGTGCGGCCGACGATATCCCAGACCGCGGCAGGCGGCTAGACGCTCTGCGGCGCCGGCTGGAGCACCGGGTCCTGTGCGCTCCAGGGAAAGACGATCCAGCGGTCGGTTCGGCGCCAGACGTACTCGCACTTGACCATCGAGCGCGGCTTCTCGTAGAGGACGGCGCAGCGCACCTCGGCCACCTTGCCCTCGCAGAACTCCTTCACGAGCTGCAGCGTCGCGCCGGTATCGGCCACGTCGTCGGCGATCAGCACCTTGAAGTCGCCGAAGTCGACCAGATCGGGGATCGGAGGCAGGATCATCGGCAACTCGAGCCGTTCGTCGACGCCCGTGTAGAACTCGACGTTCATCGTGAAGGTGTTCTTCACCCCGAGCGCGTAGCCGAGCGCCCCGCAGACGAGCAGCCCGCCACGGGCGATCGCGAGGATGAGGTCGGGGTGGTAACCGTCGTCCGCGACCATCTGGGCGAGCTCGCGCGAGCCGTCGCCGAGCTCCTCCCACGACATGACCTCGCGCTCGCTCATTGCGTGAGCCTATCGAGGGCGGCGGTGAGGGCATCGACGGCGAGCGCGATGTCCTCTGCGCTCGACAGCTCGTCCGGGTGGTGCGAGACGCCGCCGTTCAGCGAGCGCACGAAGAGCATCGATGCGTTCGGCACGAACATCGCGTCGTGCCCCGCGCCGGAGACGAGCCGCGGCGCGTCCGGGAGGACGTCCGCGAACGCCGTGCCCATCGGCACCGGTTCGGACTTCCAGGCGACGTCGAAACCGATCGCCTGGACGAGTGCCGCCAGCTTCGCGGCATCGGCCGAGCGCGCGTCGACGGCGACCGCGACCTGCTCGGGAACGACGTTCATCGCGTTCGGCTCGACTTCGATTGCGCCGACCGTCGCGACCGTGCCCTCGCCCGCGCACTCGCGCACGTGGAGGATGAACCGTGCCGCCTCGACGAGCGCGTCGGATCGCGCGTCCATCGGCGTCGTCCCAGCATGGTCGGCGCGGCCGCGGAAGGTGCGGCTGCCGCGGGCCTGGCCCGCGATCGCAGTGACGACACCGAGCGGCTCGCCGAGCTCCGCGAGCACCGGGCCTTGCTCGATGTGAACCTCGAGGTACGCGTCCGGCGACTCGGCGATCCGCCTGCTGCCCATCGGCCCGGACTCCTCGGCCCGGAATGCGACGACGGCCAGCTCGCGGTCGCGCAGCCGGTCGGCCGCCTCGATCGCCGCGACGACCCCGAGGACGCCGTCGAAGCGGCCGGCCGTCGGGACGCTGTCGAGGTGCGACCCCGCCCACACCCGCGCCGGGCCGCGACGGCCGAACAGGTTGCCGGCCTCGTCGCGCGAGAC
>JBKPRG010000038.1:0-5271 GCA_046765815.1 Actinomycetota bacterium | reverse complement strand
GGTCGCTCTGACCGTTGCAGTTGCGGCGATCGCGGTGGTGCTCGCCGCGGCTGCATCGGCCAGCAGCACCGCGAAGACGATCAGCGTGGCGATCGTCGCCAATGGACAGATGCAGGACATCGCCAGCCTGACGCCGTCGCTCTTCACAGCGAAGACCGGCATCAAGGTGAAGTACACGATCCTCGACGAAGGCAAGCTGCGCCAGGTCACGACACGCGACGTCGGCTCGGGTGGCAAGGCGTTCGACGTCGTGATGATCGGCCCCTACGAGGCGCCGCAGTTCGGTGTCGCGGGGCTCATCCAGGATCTGACCTCGAAGGCCAAGGCTGACAAGGCGTACAACTACAACGACCTGATCCCGGCTGTGCGCAATGCGCTCTCGGTGAACGGGAAGATGTACGCGTCGCCGTTCTACGGCGAGTCGTCGTTCCTCATGTACCGCAAGGACATCCTCAAGAAGGCTGGGCTGTCGATGTCGCTGCATCCGACCTGGCAGCAGGTCGCGTCGATCGCGCGCAAGATCAAGACGTCGTCGATGGCCGGCATCTGCCTGCGCGGCAAGCCGGGTTGGGGCGACCTCGGCGCTGCGTTCACGACGGTGCTGAACACGTTCGGCGGCACGTGGTGGTCAGCGACGTCGGACGGCAAGCCAGACAAGGCGCAGGTCGACCAGCCGGCCTTCAAGACGGCGCTCGACTTCTACGCCAAGCTCGTGCAGGACGCCGGTGAGAAGGACGCAGCGAACTCGAGCTACAACGAATGCCTGACGCAGTACCAGGCCGGCAAGGTCGCGATGTGGTACGACGCGACGGTCGCCGCCGGGTCCCTCGAGGCATCCAACAGCCCCGTCAAGGGCAAGAACGGCTTCGCGTTCGCCCCCCATTACAAGACGCCGTCCACCGGCTGGCTCTGGACGTGGGCGTTGGCGATCCCGAAGAGCTCGCCCGATCCCACCGACGGCTGGACGTACATCGCCTGGGCGACCGGGCCCCAGTATCTGAAGGCTGCTGGGTCGCGTGTGAAGGGCGGCTGGGCGTCGATCCCGCCCGGCACGCGGTTCTCGACCTACCAGATCCCGCAGTACAAGGCGGCTGCCAAGGCATTCGCCCCGACGACGCTCGCGGCGATGAAGGCTGCGCCAATCTCGAACCCCGGCACGACCAAGCGCCCGGGCCTTCCAGGCGTGCAGTACGTCGGCATCCCGCAGTTCCAGGACGTCGGCAACCGCTGCACCCAGCTCTTCTCGGCGGTGATCGCCGGGTCGATGAAGGACTCGACCGCGCTGAGCCAGTGCCAGCAAATCGCATCACAGGCGATCAGGTAGCTCCTCCTTGACCGCCTCTGCCGCCGACGTCACGCTCGCCCGGGGGAAGACTGGGGATCCCTTCTCATCGGCGTGGCGTCGGCGGCTCCCTCTGCTGCCGGCGCTGCTCTACGTGGTGGCGATCACGCAGCTGCCGTTCCTCGTCTCGATCTACTACAGCTTCACCAACCTCAAGGACAAGACGCAGTCGCTGATCCCCGAGCCGACGAGGTACGTCGGCATCGACAACTACCGGCAGCTCTTCAGCGACCCGTTCTTCCGCCAGGCCATGTGGACGAGCGTCAAGATGACCGTGCTCGCAGTCCTGCTCTCGCTGATCATCGGGACGCTGTTCGCGATCCTGCTCGACCGCAGCTTTCTGGGCCAGGGCGTCATCCGCACCCTGCTGATCACGCCGTTCCTGCTCATGCCGGTCGTCGCAGCTCTGATCTGGAAGCAGCAGATGTTCTCGTCGCTCTTCGGAGTTCTGAACAAGGTGCTGACCTTCCTCGGCTTCAGCTCGGTGCAGTTCATCTCGGACCATCCGCTCGGGTCGATCGTCACCGTGCTGGTCTGGCAGTGGACGCCGTTCATGATGCTGATCATGCTCGCCGGGCTGCAGAGCCAGCCCAGCGACATTCTCGAAGCGGCGAACGTGGACGGCGCCAGCGCGCTCGGCATCTTTCGCCAGCTCACGCTGCCGCACCTGCGCCGGTACCTCGAGCTCGGGGCTCTGCTCGGCTCGATCTACATCGTGCAAGCGTTCGACGCAATCGACGTCATGACCGCCGGTGGTCCGGGCTCGACCAACGTGCCGTACTACGTCTACCAGCAGTCGATCGGCGGCGGGTTCCGCTACGGCGCGGCGTCGGCCTACGCGATCGTCGTCGTGATCTTCTCGATCATCATCGCGACGTTCGCGCTGCGCGTCCTCTCGAGCCTCTTCCGGGACGAGGAGCGCTCGTGAGAACAGGGACGAGGCTCGGCGTCGGCGAACGGCGAGTGGTCGTCGCTGGTCTCGGCGTCCTCGCCTGGATCGTGGCGCTGCTCTGGATCTTCCCGTTCGCTTGGACGATCCTGACGAGCTTCAAGACGGAGCAGGACGCGTCGGCGCAGACGCTGCACAACGGGCTCGGCTTCGGGCGGTACAGCGACGTCAGCCATTCGGTGACCGGCACGCTCTCGCTGCAGACCGCGTTCATGAACTCGGCGGTCGTCGTCGTGGTCTCGACGCTGATCGTGCTGGTCCTGGCGCTCCCAGCTGCGTACGCCCTCGCGATTCACCCGGTTCATAAGTGGCGCGACGTCCTCTTCTTCTTCATCTCGACCAAGTTTCTGCCGATCGTCGCCTCGATCTTCCCGATCTATGTCTACGCCGAGAAGTGGAACCTGATCGGCACGCGCACCGTCCTGATCGTCCTCTACATCGCGATGAACCTGCCGCTCGCGATCTGGATGACACGCTCCTTCTTCATGGAGGTGCCGCGCGAGCTGATCGAGGCGGCGGAGATCGACGGCACGAGCCTCATCAACCAGCTCCGGCAGGTGATCCTGCCGATCGCCGCACCCGGCATCGCCGCGACGGCGCTTCTGTGCGTGATCTTCGCCTGGAACGAGTACTTCTACGCGCTGCAGCTGAACTTCGCGAGTGGCTCGACGATGCCCCAGTGGGTGGTCGCCAACGTCTCCACGCGCGGCAACTTCCTCGCGAAGCTCTCGGCGGCGTCGGTGATCGCCTGCCTGCCCGTCGTGCTCGCCGGCTGGGCGGCGCAGAAGCGGATGATCCGCGGGCTCTCGATGGGCGCGCTGAAATGAGAGGAGACTGATCCCGTGGCTTCCGTCACGTACGAAGAGGCGACGCGTCTCTACCCGGGGACGCCGAAGCCGGCGGTGAACGACCTGAACCTGTCGATCGAGGACGGCGAGCTGCTCGTCCTCGTCGGCCCGTCGGGATCGGGTAAGTCGACCGCGCTGCGCATGCTGGCGGGGCTCGAGCCGCTCGACGGCGGGCGGATCCTGATCGGCGGCAACGACGTCTCGCAGGTGCGGCCCCGCGAGCGCGACATCGCGATGGTCTTCCAGAACTACGCCCTGTACCCCAACCTCGACGTCGCCCAGAACATGGGCTTCGCACTGAAGCAGCAGGGCGTGCCGAAAGAGGAGCGCGCCAAACGGGTGCGCGACGTCGCCAAGCTGCTCGACCTCGAGCCGTACCTCGACCGTAAGCCGCGCAACCTCTCCGGAGGGCAGCGCCAGCGCGTGGCGATGGGCCGCGCGATCGTCCGGCACCCTCAGGTCTACCTGATGGACGAGCCGCTCTCAAACCTCGACGCGAAGCTCCGCGTGCAGACGCGTGCCGAGGTCGTCGAGCTGCAGAACCGCCTGGCCGTGACCACCGTCTACGTGACCCACGACCAGGTCGAGGCGATGACGATGGGCGATCGCGTGGCGGTGCTGCGCGACGGCGACCTGCAACAGGTCGACGCCCCCGGGGCGCTGTACCACACGCCGGCGAACGTGTTCGTGGCCGGGTTCATCGGCTCGCCGGCGATGAACATGCTCCCCGTGGCCGTCGACGGCACCGTCAAGGTCGCCGGCGCTGAGCTGCG
Organism: Actinomycetota bacterium; assembly: GCA_046765815.1. Classification (GTDB taxonomy): domain Bacteria; phylum Actinomycetota; class Thermoleophilia; order Gaiellales; family Gaiellaceae; genus PALSA-600. The sequence goes on along the minus strand of JBKPRG010000038.1, from coordinate 1,359 downwards.
GATCGGGGAGGGCCTCGGCGGGGAACGCGCGACGATCGGCTTCCGCCCGGAGACGATCGTGATCGGCGAAGACGGGCCGATCGCCGCTCGCATTCGCCTGGTCGAGGATCTCGGTTCCGAGGTGTTCGTGTACCTCGTCGTGGACCATGAGGGCGAGGAGCGCCGTCTCGTGGCGAAGGTCGATCCGCCGTTCACGGGGAGCCCCGACGACAACGTTCGGCTGACGCTTCGTGGCGCCGTTCACCTGTTCGACGCGTCGGAGGTGAGGCGGGCGACGGTCACGCTGTGACCGCCGCGATTTCGCTCACGGGCGCGAACCTGCCCGCGATCGGCGACCGCGGCGTCGCCGTGCCGCGGTACGACCGCGGCGCGCTCGCGGCACGCATCCTCCACATCGGGGTCGGCGGCTTTCACCGCGCGCACATGGCCGTCTACACGGATGAAGTCGCGGCCGGCGTGGGCGACTGGGGAATCCGAGGCGTCGGCCTTCTCGAGGCAGACCGTCGCATGGCGGAGATTCTCGGCGCGCAGGATCACCTCTACACGGTGATCGAGCGCGACAGCGACGGCGCGCGGCCACGCGTCGTGGGCAGCCTCGTCGACTACACGCTTGCTGCAGGTGAGGCGGGTGCGCTCGCGAGGCTCATCGCCGATCCGGCGCTGGCGATCCTCTCGTTGACGATCACCGAGGGCGGGTACTCGATCGCCGGCGGCAATCCGACGATCGAGGCGGTGGTCGCGGCTCTCGAGGCTCGCTACGTCGCGGGTGGCGGCCCGATTACGATCCTGAGCTGCGACAACCTCCCCGGCAACGGTGACGTCGCGCGGAGTGCCGTCGTGACTTTCGCCGAGTCGCGGGGCAGCGAGCTCGGGCGCTTTCTCGAGGCTTGTACGTTCCCGAACTCGATGGTCGACCGCATCACGCCGCAGACGAAGGACGAGGACCGGCTCTGGCTTCGCGACGCGATCGGGATCGATGACGAGTGGCCTGTGGTCTGCGAGCCGTTCCGGCAATGGGTGATCGAGGATCGCTTCGCCGCCGGGCGCCCGGCCTGGGAGGACGTCGGCGCGCTCTTCACCGACCGCGTCCGCGACTGGGAGCTCTACAAGCTGCGGATGCTCAACGCGAGCCATTCGTGTATGGCGTATCTGGCGGCGCTCGCGGGTGTCGTCTATGTCGACGAGGCGATGGCCATCCCACTCATGCGGCAGTACCTCGAGCGCCTCCTCGAGCGCGAGGCGATCCCGACGCTGGCGGAGATTCCCGGCTACCCGGCCGCCGACTACGCCGCGACCGTGCTGCACAGGTTCGAGAACACCGGCGTGCGCGACCAGATCGCGCGTCTCTGCATCGACGGA
>JBKPRG010000037.1:0-16592 GCA_046765815.1 Actinomycetota bacterium | reverse complement strand
CACCAAGACGTTCCTCGCGGGGCGGCAGGTCGACGACGCGATCGAGTCGACCGTCCAGTTCGCGAGCGGCGCGGTCGGGACGATCGAGGCGACGCGATTCGCGCTCGGGCGCCGCAACGCCTTCCAGTGGGAGATCAACGGCTCGCAGGGCTCGCTGGCGTTCGACATGGAGCGCCTGAACGAGCTGCAGGTCTTCCGCGCCGACGGAGACCGCGCGCGCGGCTTCAAGACGGTCCTCGTCTCCGAGACTGACCATCCGTTCTGGCAGCACTGGTGGCCGCCCGGGCACATCATCGGCTGGGGAGACACGTTCGTGCACGAGCTGCACCACGTGCTCGTGGCGATCGCGACCGACGGCGAGATCGCGCCGTACGGGGCGACGTTCGAGGACGGCTACCGCGCCGCCGAGGTCTGCGACGCGATCGTCCGGTCGGGCGAGACAGGCGCGCGCGAGCAGATCGCGTACCGCACCGTCCAGGACATCTAGGCGAGGACGAGCGTTGCCTTGCCAGGGTGGGCGAAGGCCTCGGCGAACCGGTCGAGGGGTACGCGCACCCCGAACAGCAGCTCGAGCGCGTCCAGCCACCGCTCACGCGCGAGGTCGAGGGCGGCCACCCCGGCGAGCCAGTCCTGGCGGTGCGCGTTGACGCTGCCGAAGACGACCCGGTTCTCGAGCACGGTGTCGACGGCGAGCACGTGCCCGTCGAGCGAGACGGTTCGCTGCCGGCCGTCGATCCCGAGCAGGCAAAGCACGCCGCTGCGGTGGAGGAGCCCGAGCGCGTCCGCCATCAACTGCGCGTCGCCCGCCGCCTCGACGACCAGGTCGAACCGCCCGAGCTCGGCGAGCGCCGTGTCACGCGTCGAGGCGTAGTGCGCGCCCGTCGCCTCGATCAGCTCGTTGGCAGGCTCGAGCGAGGCGGTCCAGACCTCGATGCCGTCGAGCCGGAGCAGGAACGTGAGCAGCGTGCCGACGGCGCCGGCGCCGATCACGAGAGCCCGCTCGAGCTGCCACGGCTGGCGGTCGCCGATCGCCCGCGCGTGCCGGAGCGCACGGGCGCAGATCGAGGTCGGCTCCGCGAGCACGCCGAGGCGACCCAGGGTGGGCGGGACTGCGATCAGCTGCGACGCCGGCTCGTGCACCAGTTCGCGCGCGAAGCCGTGCAGGCGCGTGATCCCGCGCTCGCTGTAATCGCCGGTGAGGCATGAATCCGGCTCGTCCTCCGCGCACGCCCGGCAGTGGCCGCACGACCGGCGGACGATCGCGGTGACGAGGTCGCCTCGCGCGAAGCCCGAGCCGTCCTCCTCGACGACGCCGAGCAGCTCGTGGCCGAGCACGAGCGTCCGCCCGTCATCGGGCGGGACGCCGAAGAGCCCGTGCGCGATCTCGCGGTCGGTGCCGCAGATGCCCACCTCGAGCACCCGCACGGCCACGTCGTCGGCGGCGAGGACGCCGGGATCGAACTCCTCGACGCGCGCCGACCCGGAGATGCCCGGTTCGACGACGAGAGCGTTCATCATGGTGCGATGAGCCTAGACGTGGCGATCGAGCGGGCCGCGCTGCTCGGCGAGGGGCCGCGCTGGGACGCGCGCACCCGGCGGCTGCTGTGGGTCGACATCCACGGGAAGGAGCTGCACGTCTTCGATCCGGCGTCGGGCGCGGACCGGCAAATTGCGCTCGACAGCATGCCCGGCGCCGCGGCCCCGATGGCCGACGGCCGGGTGCTGGTCGGGCTCGCGGACCGGCTCGTCGCGCTCGATCTGGGCGACGAGTCGACGGAGACCCTGGCCGTGGTCCCGCACGCCGCCGACATGCGCCTGAACGACGGCGCGTGCGACCCCGCCGGCCGGTTCTGGATCGGCAGTACCGAGCTCGAGCACGAGCCGGACCGAGGTGTGCTCTACCGCTTCGCCGACGGTGAGCTCGAGCCGATGGTCGCGCCGGTGACGATCTCGAATGGGATCGGCTGGTCGCCCGACTTGACGCGGATGTACTACATCGACTCCCTCCGCTACGCGATCGATGTCTTCGACTTCGACGTGTCCGACGGGTCGATCGCCAACCGGCGCAAGTGGGTCGTCGTCGAGCGCGGCCAGGGAATCCCGGACGGGCTCGCCGTCGACGAGGAAGGCGGCGTCTGGGTCGCGTTCTGGGGCAAGGCGGTGGTGCGGCGCTACGACGTCGACGGCCGCATCGACCGCGTTCTCGACGTTCCCGCGAAATACGTGACGGCCTGCGCCTTCGGCGGCGACGACGGGCGCTCGCTGTTCATCACGTCAGCGGCTCCCGACGGTCGCGTCTTCGTGCACGACCCCGGCATCGCCGGTCCGCCCGCTCACGTCTTTCAGGGGCCGAGCACGGCGCCGTCGGACGCCGAGCCGACGAGCGCCCGGTAGCGCGCGAAGACACCCGTCGCCTCCGGGAGCTCCGGCGGCTGCAGCTCGGCGAGCCGGCGCACGAGCTCGTCGTCCGAGAGTGCAATCGAGAGCTCGCGCGCTTCGACGTCGATCGTGATCACGTCGCCGTCGCGCACAGCTGCCAGCGGCCCGCCGCGCGCCGCCTCCGGGGCGACATGGCCGACCATGAGGCCGCGCGTCGCGCCCGAGAAGCGGCCGTCGGTGACGAGCGCGACCGACTCGCCGAGTCCGGCGCCGACGACCGACGCGGTGACGCTCAGCATCTCGCGCATGCCCGGGCCGCCGGCCGGGCCCTCGTACCGCACCACGAGCACCTCGCCTGGCTTGATCTCGCCGGCGCGAACCGCGTCGGTGCACGACTCCTCGCTGTCGAAGACTCGTGCCGCGCCGGTCAGCGCCTGGCGCTCGGCGCCGGCGGCCTTGACGAGGCTGCCGTCCGGCGCGAGGTTGCCGCGCAGGACGGCGAGCGCCCCGGACGCCTTGAACGGCTGCTCGGCGCGGAAGACGACCTCGCCGTCGGGCTCCGGCGCTGCCGCCACCGCCTCGCCCAGCGTCCCGTCGACGGTCGGCGCGTCCCCGTCGACACGGCCGGCGCGGATCAGCTCCCGGATGACGACGGCCGTGCCGCCGGCGCGGTGGAAGTCCTCCGCCGCATAGCGGCCCGAAGGGACGAGACTTGCGAGAACCGGCGTGCGCTCGGCAACCGCGGCGAGCTCGTCGATCGTCAGCTCGACTCCGGCCTCGTGTGCGATCGCGAGCAGGTGCAGGACGCCGTTGGTCGAGCCGCCGGTGGCGGCGATCCCGGCCATCGCGTTGAGCAGCGCCCGCTTCGTGACGAACGTTCGCGCGGTCGCCTCGAGGCGCGTCGCGAGGGCGCCGGCCTCGCGCGCGGCGGCCGCCTTCGCGACGCGCTCGTCGGCCGGGATCAACGCGTCGCCGATGCGGGCGAGCCCGAGGCAGTCGAGCGCGACCGCCATCGTGTTCGCGGTGAAGTGGCCCGCGCAGGTCCCGGGGCCGGGGCAGGCGGCGACCTCCAGCTCGTCGAGCTGCTCGCGCGTAAGCAGGCCGCGCTCCTCGGCGCCCACCGCCTCCCAGACGTCGCCGATCGTCACCTCGCGGCCGTGCAGACGGCCGGCGCGCATCGGGCCGCTCCCGAGGACAACGGCCGGCTTGTCGACGCGTGCGAGCGCCATCAGCGCAGCCGGCACCGTCTTGTCGCAGCCGACGAGGCAGACGAGCGCGTCGAAGTCGTGCGCGCGGGTCATCAGCTCGATCGAGTCCGCGATCACCTCGCGCGAGATCAGCGACGCGCGCATGCCGGGCGTTCCCTGCGACTGGTTGTCGGAGACCGCGATCGTGTTGAACTCGAGCGGCACGCCGCCGGCCGCCTCGATCCCCGCCGCAACGTGCCGGGCGAGCTCGCGCTGTGTCAGGTTGCACGGCATCGTCCCCGTCCAGGTCGAGGCGATGCCCACGATCGGCCCGTCGAGGCGCCCGGGGTCGATGCCCATGGCGCGGAAGTGCGCGCGTGCCCCGGCGCGCCCTGCAGCCCGTGCGAGCCCGTCCCGGCTAGCGCTTCTTGCCGGGATTCAAGAGCCCCTTCGGGTCGAACGCCTGCTTCAGGCGCAGGTGCAGGTCGTACGCGTCCGCGCCGAGCTGGGGCGCGAGCTGGCCGCGCTTCAGCCAGCCGATGCCGTGCTCGCCCGTCACCGTGCCGCCGAGCCGCAGCGCGAGCTCGAACAGCTCGTGGCACGCCGCGTCGGCGCGGGCCTGCTCCTCCGGCGCATCGGGCGCGAACAGGAAGGTGGAGTGAATGTTGCCGTCGCCGGCGTGGCCGAACGAAAGCGCCGGGACGTCGTGCCGGGCGCCGATCTCGAGCGTCTCGCGTGCCACGTCGCGAAGCCGGTCGAGCGGCACTGCGATGTCCTCGCTGAACGCGCCGCCGCGCTGCGCGAGGATCGCGAACGCGACGCCCGCGCGCCAGCGCCACAGCTCGGCGACGTCCGTCGCATCCTCGGGCGCGTGCACGGCCACCGCGTCTTCCTCGAGCGCGCTCCGCAGCTCGGCGGCGACCCGCCGCGCCTCGTCGACCGCTCCGTCGGCCTCGGTGATGATCATGAACGCGCCGTCGTCGGGCACGCCGAACGGATATGCGCCGCCCGAGTACGAGAGCGTCACCGCATCGAGATACTCGATCGCGGCCGGCACGACGCCCGACGCGAGCACGCGCTCGATCGCCGAGATCCCGGCGTCCGCGTCCCGATAGAGCCCGATCACGGGCAGCTCGAGGTCGGGCGCGGGCACGAGCCGCAGCCACGCGGCCGTGATCACGCCGAGCGTGCCCTCGGAGCCGATCAGCAGGCTCTTCACGTCATAGCCGGCGACGTCCTTCCGGATCGGCCCGCCTGCGCGGATGATCACGCCGGGCGGGATCACGGCCTCGATCCCGGTCACCCAGTTGCCGGTGACGCCGTACTTGAACGCGTGGGGCCCGCCGGCGTTGCAGGCGATGTTGCCGCCGATCTGCGAGATCTCCGCCGCGCCCGGATCGGGCGGGAAGCGCAGCCCGCTCTCGCGCGCGAGCCGCTGCACATCGCCGGTCGTTACGCCTGCCTCCACGTGCATGCGCCACAGCAGCGGGTCGAACTGCCGCACGCGGTTGAGCCGCTCGAAGCCGAGCACGACGCCGCCTTCGACCGGGATCGCGCCGCCGGCCAGGCCGGTGCCGCCGCCCCGTGCCGTCAACGGCGTGCCCGTCTCGTAGCACCAGCGCACCACGGCCGCGACCTCTTCTGTCGTCGAAGGCAGGACGACCGCGTCGGCCGTGCCGACGACGCCGCGTCCCATCAGATCGGCGAGATAACGGCCCTTCGGCTCGACGAGCGCCTCAGGCGTGACTACATCCGCGAGAGCCACGCTGGGGAGCGTACTCTGGGCCGAGAGCAGGAACCCAACAATCTTCCGAGGAGAGACATGAAGCTCGTAGCACTTGCCGCGATCATGGCGGCGCTGATCGTGCCGGGGGCGTTCGCGTCGTCGACGGCCACGACGCTGAACGGCACCGACGGCCCCGGCTTCACGATCACGCTCAAGAAGGCCGGCGTGAAGGTCACCAAGCTGAAGCACGGCGCCTACGTGATCAAGGTCGCTGACAAGTCGTCGATCCACAACTTCCACCTGAAGGGCCCCGGCGTCGACAAGAAGACCGGCGTCGCCTTCACGGGCACGAAGACATGGACGGTCACGCTCAAGGCGGGCAAGTACACCTACGTGTGCGACCCCCATGCGTCGTTCATGAAGGGCAGCTTCACGGTGTCGTAAAAGGTGTCAGACACCGCTAAAGGTGTCCGACACCGAGATCCCGCTCGGCGTCTAGCTGAGCGGGATCTCTTCCACGTCTTCGCGCGAGACGCGCCACGCGCGCAGCTCGTCCGCCTTGAGGCCGTAGATGAGGAACGGCCGGCCCGACCAGAGCCCGGCCAGCTCGCGGTCTGTCCGCGACGGGATCGGCGCCGTCTCGGGATGCGAGTGGAACACCGCCAACTCGTAGCCCTCGTCCTCCAGGAACCACACCGCGGGGTCGATCTCGAGCTCGTACCGGTAGGGCGACGCCAGCGCATTGCGCCCGCGGAGGTAACGATCCGCTACGCCGTCGCGGAAGGCGATCATGCCGCAGCACTCGTTCGGCGCCTCCTCAGCAGCGTGCGCGCGCAGCTCGGCGCGCACCGCCGGCGGAATCACCACCAGAGCACCGCCTCGTCGATCTCCTCGCCGCTCCAGAACGGCGCGGAGAGGTATTTCCAGCCGCCGTCTGCGAGTACCGCGACGACGACCGCGCCCTCCGGCAGCTTGTCCGCGATCCGCCGCGCGACGTGCACGACCGCGCCGGACGAGACGCCGGCGAACAGGCCTTCGCGCTCCAGCAGCACGCGCACCGCTGCCGCTGCCTCCGCGTTCGACACGAGCAGCTTCCGGTCGAGCTGCGCTACGTCGAGGATCGGCGGTACGTACCCGTCCTCGAGTGAGCGCAGGCCCATCACCGGATCGCCGGGCAGCGGTTCGGCGGCGACGATCTCGACTTCCGCGAACGCCTCGCGCAGCCGGCGCGCCGTCCCCATCAGCGTGCCGCCGGTGCCGAGCCCCGCGACGAGCGCATCGACGCGCTCGAGGTCGCGGACGATCTCGGCCCCGGTGCCCTCGTAGTGGGCCCGCGGGTTCGCCTCGTTCGCGTACTGGAAGAGCATCACGTATCGGTCGTCGGTCGCCGCGATCTCCTGCGCCATCCGAACGGCGCCGTTCGACCCCTCCTCGCCGGGTGAGTCGATGATCGTCGCGCCGTACAGCTCGAGCAGTGCCCGCCGCTCGGGCGTCGCGTTCGACGGCATCACGCACGTCAGCCGGAGCCCCTTCAGCTTCGCGACGAGCGCGAGCGAGATGCCGGTGTTGCCGCTCGTCGGCTCGAGCAGCTCTTGACCCGGCTGCAGGTCGGCGGCCTCGACCATCGCCAGCGCCACGCGGTCCTTGATCGAGCCGGTCGGGTTCTGGCCCTCGAGCTTCGCGTAGATCTTGCGTCCGGGCGGCGACAGCCGCGACAGCTCGACCAGCGGCGTATCGCCGATCAGGTCGAGCATCGAAGCGGCTACCACGAGTGGTAGACGCTGAGCCGCTCGACAGTGTCGGACACCTTAAAAGTGTCTGACACCTTTTCGACTGCCACCGGCCATGGCCGGCAGAAGGATGACTGTTGAGGCGTCGCGAACCTGCGTCTCGAGCCCGTCCTGCGTGCGCACGTCCTCGCCGTCGACGTAGACGTTCACGAACGGCCGGATCTCGCCGTCCCGGTACACGCGCGAGCCGAGCGCCGGGATCCGCGACGCAAGATCCTCGAGCAGCTCGCGCACGGTCGAGCCGGCGGCCTCGATCTCGCGTACGCCGCCTGCCTCCGCGCGGAGGACCGGCGGAACCCGTACGAGCGTCACCGCGCGCAGAACTCCACGTAGTCGATGTACTCGGTGATCGTCGGGTGGTCGCCGCAGACCGGGCAGTCGGCGCGGCGCTCGATCTTCACCTCGTTGAACTCGGTCGCCAGCGCGTCGAAGAGGAGCAGGCGCCCGACGAGCGGGTCGCCGATCTCCGCCGCGAGCTTGATCGCCTCGCTCGTCTGCAACGAGCCGACGATGCCGGGCAGGACACCAAGCACGCCGCCCTCGGCGCACGACGGCGCGAGCTCGGGCGGCGGCGGCTGGGGGAAGAGGCAGCGGTAGCAGGGTCCGTCATGCGGCTTGAAGACCGTTACCTGGCCCTCGAAGCGGTAGATCGAGCCGTGGACGACCGGGATGTCGCGCCAGACCGACGCGTCGTTGACGAGGTAGCGCGTGGGAAAGTTGTCGGCGCCGTCGACGATCACGTCCCAGCCGTCGTCGAGGATGCGGTCGATGTTCTCCGACGTGAGGCGCTCGCGGTACGTGCGCACGTCGACGTCGGGATTGAGCGCGTTGATCGTACGCTTGGCCGAGTCGACCTTCGGCGTGCCCAGCGTGTCGAGCGAGTGGGCGATCTGCCGCTGCAGGTTCGTCTCGTCGACGATGTCGGCGTCGATGATGCCGAGCGTGCCGACGCCCGCCGCGGCCAGGTAGAGCGAGGCCGGGGAGCCGAGGCCGCCGGCGCCGATCAGCAGGATGCGGCTGTCGAGCAGCTTCAGCTGGCCCGCCTCGCCGATCTCCGGGATCAGGAGGTGGCGCGAGTAGCGCGTTCGCTTCTCGGGTGAGAGCGTGCGCGGCATCGTGATCTCGCCGCCGTTTCGCTTCCAGTCGGTGAAGCCTCCCGACAGCGAATGCACGGACGTGTAGCCCATCTCCTCGAGCGTCTTCGCGGCGAAGGCGGAGCGGTTGCCCGCCGCGCAGTAGAGGACGACCGGCGTTTCGCGGTTCGGCACTGCACTCTCGATCCGCGACTCGAGGTGACCGCGCGTGACGTACACCGCGCCCGGGATGTGACCTTCCTGCCACTCGTCCTGCTCGCGGATGTCGACCCAGACGGCACCGGCCAGCTCCTGCGCCTCGCGGGAATCGACCTGGGAGATCTCGGCCTTCGTGCGTGCCAGCAGCTCACGATACGTGCTCATAACTTTCCTAACGGTAGCGGCACTTTTGGGTATTCCCGATACCTTCTTCGGCGATGTCACCGGCCACCCGTGTGCGGCTGCTCGTCGGCGCCGCCGTGGTGGCGGCCGCCGGGACCGTGGCGGGCGTCGTGCTGGCGACCCGGCAGGACCCACCACAGCCGAAAACGCGCTGCCAGGAGCGCGCGCAGCCGCTCGTCGTCCCCGGCGTCAAGAGCGACAAGGTGGCTGCGGTGCGGGCCGCGTTCGCGCTGGGCGGCAAGCGGACCGTGTTCGCGCTCGAAGCCGTCGAGCAGCGGGCGCCGAAGGATCCGGTCGTGCAGTTCAACTACGGCGTCGCGCTTTTCTGCGCCGGCTACCTCGACGACGCGGGCCGGGCGTTTCGCGCCGCCAAGACGACAGGGCGCGACACGTTCTACGAGATGCGCGCCGACGAGATCCTGCATCCGCAGTACTTCGCTCCGCAGGACGGGCTCTACCCGCTCTTCCAGCCGACCCGGCGCGACACCCTCCTGCTCCGCGGCGTGCTCGAGCAGCGGGCGGGCCATCAGCATTCGGCGGAGCGGCTCTACCTGAAGGCGGCGCGGCTCCATCCGAACGACGACGAGGCGCAGGTGGCCGCCGCCGTCGGCAGGTTCGACGAGGACAACCTCGTGGCGTCGTTCTCGCGTCTCGGGCCGCTCGTCAAGCGATTTCCGCACAGCCAGAGCGTCCGCTACCACCTCGGGCTGCTGCTCGCCTGGACGGGGCAGAAGGAGGAGGCGACGCGTCAATTTCGGCTTGCCCGCGGTCTTGGCCCCGCAACGACGCTCGGAAAACAGGCCGATGTGTTCCTGCGCAGTCTTGTGTCGAATGGGACTAAAGGCTAGGAAAATGAGCCGCTCGGCCTATGGCGTCCATCCGCTTCTGATGCGACAGTTCCGCATCCGGTAAAGGCCGTTTGCCGTTCGACCGCCCGGACGGCCAGGGGGAACAAATGGGGAGCGAGAAAGCGCCGACGCTCGACCTGGACGACGAAGAGCCGACCGACGTCGTCGAGGAAGAGGAAGAGGAAGACGAGCCGCAGGACGACCTCGAGGCCGAGGCCGCCGCGGATTTCTACGCCGCAGTCGAAGCAGGAGGCGATGAGCCAGACGTGAGCACGGTCGAGTTCTCGGCCGACTCGCTGCAGCTGTTCCTGAAGGACGTCGGCAAGGTGAGCCTGCTGACCGCCGCGCAGGAGGTCGAGCTGGCGAAGCGGATCGAGGCGGGGGATCACCGCGCGAAGCAAGCGATGGTCGAGGCCAACCTGCGCCTCGTTGTGTCGATCGCGAAGCGCTACCGCAACCAGGGCCTTCCGTTCCTCGATCTCATCCAGGAGGGGACGATTGGGCTCGTGCGCGCCGCCGAGAAGTTCGACTGGCGGAAGGGCTACAAGTTCTCGACGTATGCGACGTGGTGGATCCGCCAGGCGGTCGCCCGCGCGCTCGCCGACAAGGCTCGGACGATCCGCATGCCCGTCCATGTCGTCGAGAAGCTCAACAAGATCATGCGCACCGAGCGGAAGCTGCGCGCCGAGCGTGGGCGCGAGCCGTCGAACGAGGAGATCGCAGTCGATCTCGACATGACCGTCGAAGAGGTCGAGTCGATCCGCCGCACCTCACAAACGCCGGTCTCGCTCGAGAAGCCGGTCGGGGACGAGGAGGAGTCGGAGTTCGGCCAGTTCATCGAGGACGAGACGACGCCTCTGCCCGACGAGGCCGCCGACACGTCGTTCCGCGCGGCCGCGCTCGCGAAGTGCCTCGGCTCGCTCAGTTACCGCGAGCGGCGCGTGCTCGAACTGCGCTACGGGCTGAACGGCGAGCAGCCGTGCACGCTCGACGAGGTCGGCCGCGCGTTCCAGGTGACGCGCGAGCGGATCCGCCAGATCGAGAACCAGGGCCTGAAAAAGCTGCGCGCTCTGGCCGAGTCGCAGAAGCTCCGCGACGTCGCCTGAGTTCTCTAGGGTTCCGGCGCATGCCGGAACCCTGGTTCGACGAGCTGGCGGAATTCCTCCGCATACCTTCGGTTTCCGCCGATCCCGCACACGCAGACGACGTCGTACGGGCGGCCGAGTGGGTGTGTGCGCGAGTGCGCGAGGCCGGCGGCGAGTGCGAGCTCGTCGACTGGCACGGCCACCCGCTCGCGATCGGCGAGATTCGCGCCTCGACGAACGCGGACAGCGCGCCGACCGTGATCTGCTACGGCCACTTCGACGTGCAGCCCCCCGACCCGCTCGAGCTGTGGGAGTCGGGCCCGTTCGAGCCGGAGATCCGCGGCGACTACCTCTACGGCCGCGGCACCGTCGACGACAAGGGTCAGCTCTACATGCTGCTCGCGGCCGCGCGCGAGCTCGCGCAGGCCGGCGAGCTCCCGGTCAACGTCAGGTTCTGCTGCGACGGCGAGGAAGAGACCGGCGGGCACTCGATCGTCGAGTTCCTCGAGGCGGACGAGCGTGGGGGCGACGCGGCGGTGATCTTCGACAGCGGGATGATCCGGCGCGATGTGCCGGCATTCAACGTCGCGATGCGCGGCGTCATCTACTTCCACCTCACGCTCCGCACCGGCGACCACGACCTTCACTCGGGCGTCTTCGGTGGCGCCGCACTCAATGCCGCGCACGCGATGGTGCAGACGCTCGACGCGCTGATTGCCCACGACGGGACGCTCGTCGAACCTCTGCGCAAGGGGATCGTCGACCCGACGGATGACGAGCTCGAGAGTTGGCGGCTCCTGCCGACCGGTGCCGAGGAGCTCGCGGAGCAGGGCGCGCGCGCAAAGGATCCGAAGGCGGCGGAGGAGTTCTACCGCCGGACGTTCGCCGAGCCGGCGCTCGACGTGAACGGCATCGCGACCGGCTCGCCGCTGCTGCAGAAGACGGTGCTCCCGGTCGAGGCGATCGCGAACGTCTCGCTCCGGCTCGCGCCGGGGCAGCGCGCAGCGGAGATCGCCCCGGAGGTGGAGCGGCTGCTGCACGCGGCGGCCCCGGCCGGGGCCGAGCTGAAGGTGGAGCTGTGGTCGTCTGCCGAGCCGGGCCTCGTGCCGCCCGAGGCGAAGGCCGTGCAGCTGGGGCTCGACGCGTTCGAGCGTGTGCTCGGCAAGCGGCCCGCGCTCGTGCGCAGCGGCGGCACGCTGCCGATCGTCGCCGCCCTCGCCGACAAGGGCATCCCGACGATCATCACGGGCTTCGCCCTCCCGGACGCGAACATCCACTCGCCGAACGAGCGGCTCGTCGCTGAGTACATCCCCAAAGGCATCGCAGCCGCACGCGAGTTGCTCAGGGCATTCGAAGCGCTCTAGAAGGTGTCAGGCACCTTTGCGGGTGCCTGACACCAGTTGGGCGATGCGAACTGCGGGCTACGTCTGGTTGAGCGGGTTGCCGGGCTCGTGGTCGCCCACGTGCCGGGCCGGGGTTGCTTCGACCTGAGCCAGGGTGGAGTCGTGCGGGGCGCGGATCCGGATCGTGATCCGGTCGCCGGCCTTCAGATGTGCCGCGTCGATGACCGTCGGGACCTTCCCCTGCCAGAGCAGGAAGATCGTGTTGTCGTTGTAGGTGAACGTCTGGTCCTGCGGCTGGCCGAGCATCCGCCGCAGCGCCAGCCGGTTGCCGGCCGTGACGTGCAGCGCGATGTGGCCGCCCGACTGCGGGCCGGTCACCGTGCCGACGAAGAGGAACAGCGGCAGGGACGGATTCGGCTGCCTGAGGTGATCGCCGACGACGCCGGCCTGCGTCGCCTCGACCTGCGCGAGCGACGAGCCGATCGGAGCGCGGACGTTGACGACGACCCAGTCACCGGTGTGCAGGTCGGTGACCGCGCCGACGGTCGGGATGCCCTTCCGCCAGACGAGGATCTCCGTGTTGCCGCCGATCGAGAACGACTGGTTCTGACTCTGGCCGAGCATCGCCCGGAGAGCGGGGCGGTTGCCGCCCTCGACCGTCACTTGCACCGAGGTCGAGCTGGCGTTTACCAGCTCGCCGCGGAACTGGAAGAGGCGCATGCCGCCGGCGGCTGTGGCACTTGCGGCGACGGCCGCGCACACGAGGACGAGGAGTGCGAGAGCAGGGAGAGCACGGTGTTTCATCGGTTAGTTCCTCCTTGGACTGGACAACCAGAAGATGAACCGCGATCGCCAAGCGTCGGTCTCGCGCGCGTAAAGCGCAGGCAAAACTGCAGTCCCTAGTCCCAGGGTGGCGGGTTGTGCACCCAGCGGCCGCCGACCATCGTCGCCACGACCTGCGCCTCGAGGTCCTCCCACGGGTCGCGGTCGAGCACGACCAGGTCGGCGTAGTGGCCGGGGAGCAGCGTGCCGCGCTTGCGCTCGTCGCCCGCGAGCCACGCGGGCGTGACGCTCGTCGCGCGGAATGCCTGCTCGACCGTCAGTGCCTCTTCCGGATGCCAGGCAGTGCGCTGGTCGATCGTGCGCCGCACCCCGGCACGGATGCCGGCAAGCGGATCCAGCTCCTCGATCGGCGCGTCGCTGCCGTTCGCGACCACCGCACCGGACTCGAGCAGCGACCGGAACGCGTACGCGCCGTCCGTCTTCGCGGCCCAGAACTCGTCCGCCAGGTCGCGGTCGGATGGAGCGTGCGAGAACTGCACCGAGCAGGCGACGCCGAGCTCGGCGAATCGTGGCAAGTCGTCGGGCGCGAGCAGCTGCGCATGCTCGATCCGCTGGCGCAGCTTGCCGTGCCACAGCGGTCGCGTCTGCTCGAACGCATCGAGTGCCTCGCGGTTGGCGCGGTCGCCGATCGCGTGCACGGCAACGGGAAACCCCGCCCCGGTGCCGCGGCGGACGATGTCCGCCAGCTCTTCGCCGCTCGTGATCCGGACGCCGCTGCCATCGAGCATCCAGGCAGTCTGCGAGCCGAGCGTTCCGTCCATGAACACCTTCAGGTAGCCGAGCCGCAGGTACGGGCTGCCCATCCCTGAGCGCATGCCGATCGAGACGGCGTCGTCGAGCTTGTCGTATGGAATCGACTGCCACACGCGGAGCGACAGCGAGCCGCGCTCCTCCAGCTGCCGCCAGAGCCGCAACGCGCCGAGCCACCCGTCCTTGTCGTGGACGGCGGTCACGCCGCGCTCGTTGGCGAGCCGAACGCCGGCCCGCATCGCGTTGAGGTACTCCTCGTCCGGCCAGATCATGTAGCGCTCTTTGAAGCGCCACGCCGACTCCTCCCGCAGCACCCCGGTCGGGTCGCCCGACTCGTCCAGCTCGACGACGCCGCCCTCGACCTCGAGATCGCCGCCGGCCAGCGCGAGGGCCGCGCTGTTCAACCAGATCGAGTGGTAGTCCTTGGCGATCATCGCCGCCGGGACGTCACCGGTGATCGCGTCGAGGTCGTGCCGCGTCGGCTCTCGGTGAGGACGCCAGTCGCCGCTCCGCCAGCCGTAGCCGCGAAGCCACCGCGCCTCGGCCGGACGAGGTGCCGCGCGCAGCCGCTCGAGCGCCTCGTCGAGCGACGCGCAGCCGTCGAGCTTCACCTCGCTCTGCGCCAGCGCCCAGGTCGGGAAGTGCACATGCGAGTCGGTGAACCCGGGCACGACGACACGGCCACCGAGATCGATCACGTCCGGCGAGGCGAGCGCGGTTTCGTGGACCCCGACGCCGCCGGCGATCCACTCGCCCGCCACGGCGAGCGCGCGCTGCGTCGGCACCTGCGGGTCGAGCGTGCGGATGAGGCCGTTCTCGAGGATCACGTCATCTCTAGAATCGCATGATGCTCAGCGGGGGTCAGGACAAGCGCTGGACGCTGATCGCAGTGTGCGTGACGACGTTCATGCTGCTCGTCGACATCACGATCGTGAACGTCGCGCTGCCCAGCGTGCAGCGCTCGTTGGACGCGAGCCTCACTGGCCTGCAGTGGGTGGTCGATGCGTACGCACTCACGCTCGCCGCGCTGATCCTGACGGCCGGTTCGCTTGCTGATCGCTACGGCCGGCGGCTGCTGTTCGCCATCGGCATTTCGATCTTCACGGTCGCGTCGTTCCTCTGCGGTATCGCGCCGAACGTCGCAACGCTGGACGTGGCGCGGGCGCTGCAGGGCGTCGGCGGCGCCGCGTTGTTCGCGACCGCGCTCGCGCTGATCGGCGCGGAGTACCAGGGGCCGGAGCGAGGGAAGGCGATCGCCGCGTGGGGCTCGACGATCGGCCTCGCCGTCGCGGCCGGCCCGCTGCTCGGCGGGATCATCACCGACGCGCTCAGCTGGCGCTGGATCTTCTTCGTCAACGTCCCGATCGGCGCGTTCGCGCTCACGCTCGCGGTGCGGAAGCTCAACGAGTCGCGCGACCCCGGCACGGTCCGCACCGACGTCGCCGGCTTGCTCTTCTTTTCCGCGGCGCTCTTCCTGATCGTCTTCGGCCTGCTGCGCGGCAACGACGTCGGCTGGTCGAGCGGCCAGATCGTCGGCACGCTGGTCGCCGGTGTCGTGCTGATGGTCGCGTTCGTCGTCGTCGAGATCCGGCAGAGGCACCCGATGCTCGACGTCTCGCTCTTCCGGCAACGCGCGTTCCTCGGCGTCCAACTGGCAACGTTCTGCCTCGGCGCGGGGATGTTCGCCGTGTTCCCGTTCCTTTCGATCTACCTGCAGGACATCGACGGCAACTCGCCGCTCGGCGCCGGACTGCGCTTCCTGCCGATCACCGCGTTCGTGTTCCTCGTTCCGCTCGTCACGCGCAACCTCGCGCCGCGCCTGCCGATGTGGGTGCTGCTCTCGGTGAGTCTCGCCATCACCTCGGCAGGCGTCCTGCTGATGGAGCTGATCAAAGTCGGCTCGAGCTGGACCGTCCTGCTCGCCGGCTTCGTCGTCTCCGGAATCGGGATCGGCCTCGCCAATCCGACGATCGCGGGTGCCGCGCTGCGCGTCGTCGATCCCGCGCGGACCGGGATGGCGTCCGGGATCAGCAACACGTGCCGGATCGGCGGCCTCGCGGTCGGGGTCGCAGTGCTCGGGGCCTCGCTCCAGCAGCGCGTCGGCGACCACCTCGCCGCCGCGGGTCATCCCGGGAAGTCGATCGCGGCGGCCGTCAGCTCGTCCGGCCTCCGCGCCGCACACGGCGACCCCGCGCTGGCCGGCCTCGCCAACGCGGCGTTCGTGAGCGGCTTCAGGCTCGTTCTGCTGATCTGCTTCTGCACGCTCGTCGTCGGCTCGGTTGCGGCGGCCGTTCTCGCACGAGTGCGTGCCCTCGAGGCGCCGGCGCCGGCCACGGTCCCCTCCGACTAGGTGTTCGACCACCTCGACATCGCCGCCGGCGACATCGAGGCGTCGCGCGCGTTCTACGTTCGGGCGCTCGGCGAGCCGACGGCCGACAAGGAGTGGGTGGAGTGGGACAACGACTTCGGGATCAGGCCCGCCGACGCCGGCCACCCGCTCACCGGCCGCTTGCATGTGGCGTTCGGCGTGGCGACGCGCGACGACGTCGATGCGTGGTGGCGGCACATGGCCGACGCGGGGTACACGAGCGACGGGGAGCCGGGGCCGCGGCCGGAGTACAGCGCCACGTACTACGGTGGGTTCATCCTCGATCCGGACGGCAACAGCATCGAGGCTGTTCACCACGACAATGTTCGACCCGGCACGATCGACCACGTCTGGTTCAGGTCGCGCGATGTCGCTGCGCAGAAGCGCTTCTACGAGACCGTCGCGCCGGTGGTCGGGCTGCGCGTCGCTCACGACGAGCCGGCTCGCCTGCGCATCACGGACGGGGAGGGCTCGTTCACGTACGTCCCCGGCGAGCCGCCGACCGAGCACGTGCATCTCGCGTTCAAGGCGCCGGACCGCGAGACGGTCGATGCGTTCCACCGGGTCGCGCTTGCGGCCGGCTATACCGACAACGGTGCGCCCGGCGAACGGTCGCACTACCACCCCGGCTATTACGGCGCCTTCGTCTTCGACCCCGACGGCCACAACGTGGAGGCGGTCTACCATGACCGGTGATCGTGGCCACGCCCGTCGACCAGCGTAAGCAGCCGGCCGACCGCGCCACCACGAAGCTCCCCGAGCACGTCTTCGACGCGATCCTGGTCGTCTCGTTCGGCG
>JBKPRG010000036.1:0-21113 GCA_046765815.1 Actinomycetota bacterium | reverse complement strand
CGAGCTCGACTTCGCCGGGACGTGCGTCGGCGTCGTCGACCGCTCCGCGCTGATCGACGGCTCATCGGTCGAGCCGGGCGACGCCGTGATCGGCTTCGCCTCGGCCGGCGTGCACGCCAACGGGTTCACCCTCGTCCGCCGCGTGCTGGAGGAGGACGACTACGACGGCCCCGACCTGCTTGCGCCGACGCGGCTCTATCTCGACGTCGCGCGCGCGCTGCACGGTCGCGCGAAAGCGTTCGCCCACGTGACGGGCGGCGGCATCGCGGGCAACCTCGCGCGTGTGCTGCCGAACGGGCTGCACGCCGAGCTGGACTGGCACGCGTGGGACCGCCCCCCGGTGTTCGAGTGGCTGGCGCGCCACGTCGAGCAGGAGGAGCTCCGGCGCGTCTTCAACCTCGGCATCGGCTGGTGCGCCGTCGTCGCCGAGCCGCAGCCGGACGAGATGGTGATCGGGCGGATCGCATGATCGGTGTCCTCGTCAGCGGCAACGGCACGAACCTCCAGGCGCTTCTCGACGCCGCTCTGCCGATCGCAGCGGTCGCGTCCAACCGCAAAGATGCGTACGCGCTCGACCGCGCGCGCAAGGCGGGCGTGCCGACGGCCACCTTCAGCCTCGACTGCCACGCCGACCGCGCGGAGCGCGACCTCGTGATGGCGACCTGGCTCGAGGAGCAGGGCGTCGAGCTGGTCGTGCTCGCCGGCTACATGCACCTCCTCACGACGCCGTTCCTCGGCCGCTTCCCCGGACGCATCGTCAACGTGCATCCGTCCCTCCTGCCCGCCTTCCCAGGCGCGCACGCGATCCGCGACGCGCTCGCAGCAGGCGTCGAGACGACCGGCGTCACAGTCCACCACGTGGACGAGGGTCTCGACACCGGCGCGGTGATCCGGCAGGAAGCGCTTCCCGTCGAGCCGCGCGAGACGCTGGTCGAGCGCATCCACGCCGTCGAGCACCGCCTCTTGCCCGAGGTGGTGAGCGACCTCTGCCTCGTGCGCTGATCTCCGTCTGGGACAAGGAGGGAGTCGACGAGCTCGCGAAGGGGCTTGCGGAGCTCGGCTGGGAGCTCTTGTCCTCGGGCGGCACGGCCGCGTTTCTCGAGGAGCAGGGTTTGCAGGTGACGCGCGTCGAGGACGTGACGTCGGCGCCGGAGATGCTCGGCGGCCGCGTGAAGACGCTCCACCCGCGCATCCACGCCGGCATCCTGGCCCGCCGCGACCTGGAGGAGGACGTCGCGACCCTCGCGGAGCAGGGAATCGAGCCAATCGACCTCGTGTGCGTCAACCTCTATCCGTTCGCGTCCTTCGCCGGGCGGCGCGACACGGCGGAGGACGAGATCATCGAGATGATCGACGTCGGCGGCCCGTCGCTGCTGCGCGCGGCGGCGAAGAACTTCGCACACGTGGCGGCGGTCTCGTCGCCGCTGCACTACGGGCGGGTGCTCGCCGAGCTCCGCGAGTACGGCGCGGTGACGCCGGAGACGCGGCGCGTGCTCGCGCGCGAGGCGTTCGCGACGAGCGCGGCCTACGAGGCGGCGATCGCGAACTGGTTCGCGGGGGTCGAGACGTTCCCGTCGCAGCTCACGATCACGTTCCGCAAGGTGGCCGATCTTCCGTACGGCGAGAACCCGCACCAGGCTGCGGCCTTCTACATCGATCCGAACGCGCGGCGGCACTTGCTCTCGCGCGTGGAGCAGCTGAGCGGCCGCGAGCTGTCGTTCAACAACTTGGCCGACCTCGAGGGCGCGCGGCGCGTGATGCGCGAGCTCGAGGAGCCCGCCGCGGTGATCATCAAGCACGCGAACCCGTGCGGCGTCGCCGTAGCGCCGACGATCGAGGAGGCGTGGGAGCGCGCGCTCGCGGCCGATCCCGTCTCGGCCTTCGGCTGCGTAGCGCTCCTCAACCGGCCGGTTTCGGGCGAGCTAGGGCAGGTGATCGCCGAGCACTTCGTCGAGGTGCTCGTCGCGCCCGGCTTCGACGACCAAGCCGTCGAGGCGCTGCAGAAGCGACAGGCGCTTCGCATCCTCGTCGACACCGAGCGGCGGCGCGAGACGCCGGGCGAGCGCGACTTCAAGCGCGTGCTCGGCGGCCTGCTGCTGCAGGACCGCGACCTCGCCGGTCCGGCACAGGACGAGATGCGCGTCGTCTGCGGCAAACCGACGGACGAGCAGTGGGCCGACCTCGTCTTCGCGTGGGGGATCTGCAAGCACGTCTCGTCGAACGCGATCGTGCTCGCCAGGGGCGGCCAGACGATCGGGATCGGCGCCGGGCAGATGAGCCGGGTCGACGCCGTGCGGATCGCCGTCGAGAACGCACGCATCCACAAGCACGACCTCGCCGGCGCAGTGCTGGCGAGCGACGCGTTCTTCCCGTTCCCGGACGGGCCGCAGATCGCGCTCGAGGCGGGCGTCACCGCGTTGATCCAGCCGGGCGGCTCGCGCCGCGACCAGGAGGTCGTCGACGCGGTCACCGAGAGCGGCGCCGCGATGGTCTTCACGGGCGTCCGCCATTTCCGGCACTGATCAGAGCTCGCCCGGCTTGGCGTAGCGGTAGAAGAAGCGCCCCAGCCCCTGGCTCACGACCGACATGAAGGCCAGGTGGTCCTCCAGCAGCCGCGCGTTGTCCAGACTGCCGGCTGACACCGGCTCGAAGCCCGCGTCCCGGCTCAGCTGCTCGACGACGTGCTTCGCCTCCTCGTCCGCCGCATAGAGGTTGCTGGGCGGCACCCGCTGGTTCGGAATCTCGTCGTAGATCGCGGCGTAGTTGGCGCTGAAGGACTTCGCGACCGGGCCACCGGTGACCGCCTTCACTTCGTGCGCCAGCGACTGGTAGTCCTCGTTCCGTCCGCCGAAGGCATTCGTCGCATCGATGGCGGTCTTGCCTTCGATACCGCTCACCGAGCGGAGAGCATTCGTGATCTCACTCGCCGGAACGGCTACCAGGATCACATCGGCGTCCGAGGCGTCACCTCCGTCCCGGCCGAGCTCCGTCACGTCGTGGCCTGCGTTCCGCCAGAGCCTCCCCAGGCCGCCGCCGATGTTCCCCCTGCCGATCGTCACGATCTTCATGGTTCCTCCTGTTCTCGCTGGCTCTTCGAACGACGGTCACGGCGCTAGGCTTCCGACCGCCAGATGGCACGCGAGTACCCCACCGTGCTGGACCTGGTCGGCGGCACGCCGATCGTCAGGCTCGACCGCATCTCCGAGGACATTCCCGGGACGATCCTCGCGAAGCTCGAGTACATGAACCCGGGCGGGTCGAACAAGGACCGTATCGGGCTGGCGATGATCGAGGCGGCCGAGCGGGACGGGAAGCTCAAGCCCGGTGGGACGATCGTCGAGCCGACCTCCGGCAACACCGGCGTCGGACTCGCCATCGCGGCCGCGCGCAAGGGCTACCGCTGCATCTTCGTGATGCCGGACAAGATGAGCCAGGAGAAGATCTCGATGCTCCGCGGCTACGGCGCCGAGGTCGTGATCACCCCGACCGCCGTCGAGCACGACTCGCCGGAGTCGTACTACTCGGTCTCGTCACGGCTCGCCGAGGAGATCCCCGGCGGCTTCAAGCCCGACCAGTACTCCAACATGTCGAATCCGGAGGCCCACTACCTGACGACCGGGCCGGAGATCTGGGAGCAGACCGGCGGCGAGCTCGACGCGATCGTGATCTCGGTCGGCACGGGCGGGACGATCAGCGGCGTGGGGCGCTACTTCAAGGAGCGCGCGCCGCAGGTGCAGATCGTCGGCGTCGATCCCGAGGGCTCGGTCTACACGGCGAAGAGCGAGGCCGACCTGCATCCGTACCTCGTCGAGGGCATCGGCAAGGACACGTGGCCCGAGACGATGGATCCGAAGGTGGTCGACGCGTGGCTCCGCGTCTCCGACCGCGACTCGTTCCTGTTCGCGCGACGTCTGGCACGCGAGGAGGGGCTCCTCGTGGGCGGCTCCTCGGGCTCGACGATCGCGGGCGCGATCGAGTACGCGCGCGGGTTGGCGCCGGACTCGCGCGTGCTGACGATCCTCCCGGACTCGGGGCGTTCGTACCTCTCGAAGTTCCTGGACGACAACTGGATGCTCGAACACGGCTTCCTCGAGCGCTCGGTGCCGGCGCCCACCGTGCGCGAGCTGCTGCGCGCGAAGCAGGGCGAGACGCCGTCGCTGGTCACGATCGCGGCGCACCAAAAGGTGTCCGAGGCGATCGACGTGATGGAGAAGTACTCGATCTCGCAGCTGCCCGTCGTGCGCAACGGGGAGATGATGTCCCTTGCGGACGTGATCGGGTCGCTGCAGGATCGGGCGCTGCTCGACCGCGTGTTCAAGAATGCCGATGCGCTGCACGAGGACGTGGCGTCGGCGATGCAGGGCCCGCTGGCGACGGTGGAGGCAGGCGCGTCGGTCGACGAGATCGTGACCGCGCTCACCGGCGGGATGAACGCGGTCGTGGTCGCGGAGGCGGGGCGGCCGGTCGGCGTCGTGACGCGCTCCGACCTTTTGGACTACCTCGCTCACGTCCGCTGAGGCCGTTTGCAACAGATACCGCGCTGTAGTTGACTGCCCGGAACTGCGGCCGCTCTCGAAAGGGAGGGACTTATGAAACGGTGGCTGGCGGCGAGCGCGCTGGTGGTTCCGTTCGCAGCGGGTAGCCCGGTGGCATTTGCCGGACCGCCCGAACACTTCACGACGTCGGCAACATCCAGTTCGACGACGCGGCGGAGCAACTGATCACCGTGCACGGGCCCCACGATGCGTTCGAGCAGGGCGACGCGGCGTTCTGCAAATCGCTGCTGGCGATCTCGTAGACGCACACTGGTGTCAGACACCTTTTCAAGGTGTCTGAGACCTCTTCGGTACCGTCCGCGCGCGTGAAGGAGGTAACGCCAACCCAGGCGCGCCGGATCGCGATCCGCGCGCAGCTGCTCGACGGGAGCGCGACGAGCATGCTCGACACGATCCGGCAGCTCGGGAGCCTGCAGCTCGACCCGACCGCACGCGTCGCGCCGACGCAGTTCCTCGTCCTCTGGAGCCGGCTCGGCTCGTACGACCGGGACGAGCTCACCCGCCTGCTCGCGGAGCGCGAGCTCTACGAGTGGATCGCCTTCGTATACCCGAAGGAGTCGCTGCCGGCCCTGCTCTCGCGGATGCAGCGCTGGCCGGGCGGCGACAGTGCCTGGCCGCGGCGCGTCCGGGAATGGCTGCGGGCGAACGCCTCGTTCAAGCGGTACGTGCTGCGCGAGCTCGAACGCAAGGGGCCGATGCTCTCCCGCCAGTTCGAGGACCGGGCGAAGGCGCCGTGGCCGTCGAGCGGCTGGACGGGGAGCCGCAACGTCGGCCAGATGCTCGAGTTCCTCTGCGCCCGCGGCGAGATCGCGACCGTCGGGCGCGACGGTACCCAGCGTCTCTGGGATCTCGCCCACCGCTGGTACGGCGACACGCAGCCCCTGCCCCACGTCGAGGCAGACGCCTACTTCGCCGAGAAGCGCTTTCGCGCCCTCGGGGTGGAGCTCCAGAAGGGCCGCTGGCTGGCGCACCCCGACGCCGACGACCGGCCCGTTCGCCGCACGACGCTCCTCTCGCCGTTCGACCGGCTGATCCACAATCGCGACCGCACGGAGGCGCTGTTCGACTTCCACTACCGGATCGAGATCTACGTGCCGAAGTCCGAGCGGAAGTACGGCTACTTCGTGCTGCCGGTCCTGCACCGCGACCGGCTGGTCGGGCGCATCGACCCGGAGCTCGACCGGAAGAGCGGCGTCCTTCGCGTCAACGCCGTCCACTGGGAGGACGGGCCGGTGCCGATCGAGCGCCCCGTGCGCTCGCTCGCGCGCTTCCTGGACGCCCGTGAGGTCGAGTGGCCGAGAGCCTGACGGCGATCCGCCGGCTCGTGGTCGGCTCGCAGGGGTTCGCATCGCGGTTCCGCAAGGGCACTCCGGAAGACGTCGAGGCGACGATCCGGCGCCTCTCGGCGGTGCAGCTGGACTCGATCTCGACCGTCGGGCGGGCGCACCGGCTCACGATCTCGTCCCGCATCGGCGCCTATCCCGAGGATTCGGTGGCACAGCTGCTCGCGGACGGGCGCGTCTTCGAGTACTGGGCGCATGAGGCGTCGCTCCTGCCGATCGAGCTCTGGCCCCACTTCTGCACCGCCATGGCGGGCGGCGGTCGCTGGGGGAGCCACGACCGCGCCTTCCGCGACCACGCCGATCTCGTCGCGCCGATCCTCGAGCGCATCCGTACCGAAGGGCCGTTGGGCTCCCGCGACTTCGACGGCGTCGGCGGCGGCGGGATGTGGAACTGGAAGCCGGCGAAGATGGTGCTCGATGCGCTGTGGGACCGCGGTCAGCTCGTGATCGCCGGGCGCCGCAGCTTCCAGCGCCGGTATGAGCTCGTCGAGCGGGTGATCCCGAAGCAGGTGCTCGAGGCACCGACGCCGAGCGAGGAGGAGACGCTGCGAACGTTCGCGGTGCTCGCCGTCGCGGCCCGCGGCGCGCTCACGGAGGCGGCAATCCGGGAGCACTGGCGGCTCAAGGGAGGCAAGGCGCGCTTGCACCACCACCTCGAGGCGCTGGTCCGGGAAGAGCGCCTGCGGGAGGTCGAGGCCGACGACGGCGGGGCGCCGTTCTACGTCCTCCCCGACGTCGAGCTCGACGGGGCGCCGGCGCCGCCGACGCTCGTCTGCCCGTTTGACAACCTCGTCTGGGACCGGCCGCTCCTGCAGCGGCTGTTCGGCTTCCGGCATGTGATCGAGGTCTACAAGCGCGAGCACGAGCGCGAGTTCGGCTATTACGTCCTGCCGCTCCTCGCCGGGCACCGCTTCATCGGCCGGGCAGACGTGAAAGCCGACCGAGCGGAAGGCGTGCTCAGGATCAAGCGGTTCACCCCCGAGACCGGCGTGCGCGGCGACGTCGACGCGAAGCTCGATCGCGCGGCGGCGAGGCTCGCGCGCGTGCTCGGGCTCGAGCGGGTCGAGCGGTGAGCGCTAGGCTCCGCGAATGGACTTCGAGACGCGCGCCATTCACGCCGGCCAGGAGCCCGACCCGGCAACGGGCGCGATCGTCACGCCGATCTATCAGACGTCGACGTACGCCCAGGAGGCGGTCGGCGAACACAAGGGATACGACTACTCCCGCGTCGCCAACCCGACGCGTACAGCTCTCCAGGTCGCGCTCGCGAGCCTCGAGGAAGCGGCGCACGGTGTCGCGTTCAGCTCCGGGATCGGCGCGACAACGACGCTCATGCACCTCGTCGACCCGGGCCAGCGCGTCGTGTTGATCGCCGATGTATACGGAGGCGTCTACCGCATGACGTCACAGGTCTACGAGCCGAAGGGCTATCGCTTCACGTACGTGCCGGCCGCCGAGTTCGACGAGAACCTCGCCTCACACCTCGACGACGACGTGCGGATGGTCTGGGTCGAGACGCCGTCGAATCCCCTGCTCAACATCGTCGACATCCGCAAGGCCGCGGACGCGGCGCACGCGGTCGGCGCGATGCTGGTCGTCGACAACACGTTCGCGACGCCCTACCTTCAGCAGCCGTTGTCACTCGGCGCGGACGCCGTCATCCACTCGACGACCAAGTACCTCGGCGGCCACAGCGACGTCGTCGGCGGGTTCGTTGCGACGAGCGACGACGCGCTCGCCGAACGGCTCTACTTCCTGCAGAAGTCGCTCGGAGCGGTGCCCGGCCCGTTCGACGCGTGGCTGGTGCTGCGCGGCCTCAAGACGCTCGCCGTCCGCATGCGCCAGCACTGCGAGAACGCGCGCCGGATCGCCGAGTTCCTCGAGGGCAGTGCCGCGGTCGAACGGGTGTTCTACCCCGGTCTCGCGTCCCACGCGGGCCACGAGGTGGCGCGTAGGCAAATGCGCGACTTCGGCGGCATGATCTCGTTCCTTGCGCACAGCGCCGAGGAAGCGGTCGAGCTTGTGGCGCGGACGAAGCTGTTCAAGCTGGCCGAGTCGCTCGGCAGCGTCGAGAGCCTGATCGAGCATCCGCGGCGGATGACGCATGCCTCGACGGCGGACGCGCCCTTTGCGCCGCCGGACAACCTCGTGCGCCTGTCCGTCGGGATCGAGTCCGCAGACGACTTGATCGCGGATCTCGAGGCGGCGCTCGTCAGACCGGCTGCGACCGCGCGGGCCTAACCGGCTCGGGGCGTTTGGCGTTATGGATCAGTTGCGGTTGATCGACCTGCACTTCTCCGAGCGCGAGCGCGCGATCGGCGTCTACGTCGTCGAGACTGACGACGGGCCGGCGCTGTTCGACTGCGGGCCGACGTCGACGCTGCCCGCATTGCGGGCCGGGCTGGGGTCACACGGCCTCGAGCTCACCGACCTGCGCCACCTGCTCCTCTCACATATCCACCTCGATCACGCGGGCGCGACCGGTCCGATCGTCCGCGAGCACCCCGGCCTCACCGTGTGGGTGTCGGACGTCGGCGCGCCGCACCTCGTCGACCCGTCGCGGCTCGAGCGGTCGGCGCGGCGGCTGTACGGCGACCTGTTCGACCCGCTGTGGGGCGAGCTGGCGCCGGTGCCGGCCACCAACGTGCGGGTGGCCGAAGGGGACGTGCTCGGCTGGGAGTGCTTCCCGACCCGCGGCCACGCGTCGCACCACGTCAGCTACTTCCGCGACGACACGTTGCTCGCCGGGGACGCGGCCGGCGTGCGCATGCCCGGAGCCGATTACGTGCTTCCGGTGTCGCCGCCGCCGGACATCGACATCGGTGCCTGGCACCGGAGCGCGGCGGCGATTCGCGCGCGCGACCCCCGCTGCCTGGCACTGATCCACTTCGGCGTCCACGAGGACGTTGGCTCGCACCTCGATCGGCTCGAAGCGGAGCTCGACCGGTGGGCCGCGCGCGTCCGCGACGGCATGGGCCAGGAGGAGTTCGTCGACGCCGCCCTCGCAGATGCCGGCGACGATGCCGAGGCGTACGACCGCGTTGCGCCGTTCTGGCAGTCGTGGCTCGGCCTGCGGCGCTACTGGGACACGCACGACTTGTGACGCGCGGCGGGCCGCTCCGCGAGCGAGAGTTCCGGCTCCTGTTCGCGGGACGCACGATCTCGATGGCGGGAAGCGCGATGGCGCCGGTGGCGCTCGCGTTCGCCGTGCTCGACCTGACGGGCTCGACCACGAAGCTCGGGATCGTCCTGACCGCGCGTCAGGTGCCCATCGTTCTGTTCCTGCTGGTCGGCGGCGTCTTGTCCGACCGGCTGCCGCGTCACCACGTCATGGTCACATCGAACGTCGTGAGCGGAATCAGCCAGGCCGCGGCGGCGACCCTTTTGCTCACCGGGCACGCGAGGCTCTGGGAGCTTGCCGTGCTGGCCGCGGCCAACGGGACAGCGTCGGCCTTCTTCTTTCCGGCGAGCACGGGCATCGTCCCGCAGACGGTTCCAGCCGATCTGCTGCAGCAGGCCAACGCAACCTTGCGCCTGGCGCTGAACGGCACGAACATCACCGGCGCTGCGCTCGGCGGCGTGATCGTCGGGGCAGCCGGGCCTGGCACTGCACTCGCGGTCGACGCCGCGAGCTACGGGCTCGCGGCGCTGTGCATCGGTGCAATGAACCTCCCCGTGGGGCTCCGCATCGAGGGAAGCACGATGCTGCACGAGTTGCGGGTCGGCTGGCACGACTTCTGGTCTCGGACCTGGCTCTGGGCGATCGTGCTGCAATTCGCGATCGTCCTCGCCGTCGAGACCGGCTCGGTGAACGTGCTCGGGCCGGACGTCGCGAAACGCCATCTCGGCGGCGCGAGTGCGTGGGGCGCCGTGCTCGCCGCCGAGTCCTTGGGGCTCGTGCTGACCGGCACCGTGATGCTCCGCTGGCAGCCGCGCCGTATTCTGCGGACCGCGACGTTCGGCGTCTTCCCGCTGGTCTTGCCGCTGCTCGCGCTCGCCTGGCCCGCCCCACTCCCCGTCGTGATCGCGAGCGCGTTCCTCGCAGGCGTCGGCATCGAGGTGTTCGGCGTCCTCTGGGACACGGCGATGCAACAGGAGATTCCAGGCGAGCGGCTGTCGCGGCTCTCCGCATACGACGCGCTGGGCTCCTTCATGCTGATGCCGATCGGACTGGCCGCGATGGGGCCCGTCGCGTCCGCGATCGGCAACCGGACCGCATTCCTCGGCTCCGCAGCGGTGATCGTGATCGCGACGGCACTCGTGCTCGCCTCGCACGAAGTGCGAACCCTCGAGCGCCGCGGCTAGAGGCCCAATGTGAAATGCGGCACGCGCGGCTGGTGGCTCAGACGAAGGCACCGAATTCCACATCAGACCTCTAGCTCTCGCGCAGGATATTGCCGCCCGACGTCTGGGCGAGCGCCATGAGGACGATCTCGTCCACGTTCACGTTCGGCGGGCGCGTGAGCGCGAACATGATGCAGTCGGCGACGTCGCCGGCGTGCAGCGGGCCACCCATCGCGACGTTCGAGTACACCGCCTTCGCCCGCTCTTCGTCGCCGTGGAAGCGGACGGTGGAGAAGTCGGTCTCGACCAGCCCGGGCGCGACGTTCGTCACGCGCACCGGCTTGCCCTGCAGGTCGTCGCGCAGCGCGCGCGTGAAGCCGTGTACCGCGAACTTCGACGCGACGTACGAGCCGCCGTGCGGATACGCCCAGATCCCGGCCACGGAGCCGAGGTTGACGATGTGTGCGAGCTTGCTCTCGAAGAGATGAGGCAGGCAGAGGCGTGTGACGCGCATGAGCCCGAGCACGTTCGTCTCGATCACCTCGCGCTCGTCGTCCTCTTTCGACTCCCAGGCTGGGTCGCGGCCGCGCGAGAGGCCGGCGTTGTTGACCAAGATGTCGAGGCCGCCGAGAGCGTCCACCGCCTCCTCGACGAAGCGTTGACAGCTGGCCAGGTCGGTCACGTCGAGGTTGCCCTCGCGGCGCGAGCCGGTGTGGACGCGGGCGCCGGCATCGGTGAGCGCCCGCGCCGTAGCTTCGCCGATGCCGCTCGAGGCGCCGGTGACGATGGCGCGTCTGCCGTCGAGAGCTCCCACGGGCGTGAGCCTAGCCTCGCAGTCAGTGTTAACGGCGGCCTAAAACGAATTTGCCGCGGAGACGTCTAACTTCTCAAGCCCGATGCAGCCCGCCGAGCCCTCCACCGGGCGCAGCGCTCGACTCGCGCTCGTCGCCTTCGCCCTCCTCGGGCTGCTCGCGATCGTCGCCTTCGCGAGCAAGAGCGGCATCGGGCGGTCCTCGCGTGCGGAGCCGACGCCGGGCTACGTCAGCTACGCGTTCACGGCCTTCCTGATCGTCTTCGTGCTCGCTATCCCGGTGGCGGCATACGCCTTCCTGATCCAGGCACGCGAGCGCGGCTTCGAGCGCAAGAGCTTCGGCGCACGAGTGTTCCAGAACGTGGTCACGTTCTTGTTCGTGCTGGCGATCGTCGCCATGGTCCTCTACCTCAAACACCACCACTCACACCTCTTCAGCAAGAACACGCTCAAGAACCCGGGCAAACTCGTGCAGAAGCACCACACCGGAACCAGCGAACTGAAGTACGAGCCGCGGTTCGAATGGACTGTGTTCTGGATCGCGGCCGTCGCGCTCGTTGCGACCGCCGCGTTTCTATTCGACCAGCGCCGACGCAGGCTCCTCCGGCGACGTAAGGCAGTCGCCCTTGAGGGGGCGAGCGTCGCCGAGGACCTTGCCGCCGAGATGACGGACGCGATCGAAGACCTCGAAGCGGAGCCGGACGCGCGCCGCGCTGTGATCGCCGCGTACGCCCGCATGGAGGCTGTCCTTGCACGACACGGTCTCCGCAGGCGGCCGAGCGAGACGCCGCTCGAGTACCTGCGGCGGATCCTGCTCGGCCTCACCGCCCGCGCCGACGCCGTGACCAGGCTGACCGGCCTCTTCGAACAGGCGAAGTTCAGCCTGCACGACATCGACGCGACGATGAAGCGCGACGCGATCGGAGCGCTCAAGGAGATTCGCGACGACCTTCGAGGCGCACCCGCATGAGACGCCACCTGCTCGACCTGATCATCCTCTTCGTTCTCGCGTCGGTGATCGGCGCCTACGTCGTGGCCGCGCAACCGGCCGCACGGAACGTGACGCTGCACGTCTACGTCTTCCTCGTCGGCGGGCTGTTGATGCTCGGCATCGTCGCCGCGGCGGGCGACGCGGTCCCCAGACGCCTACGGTCAGACCTCGACGCGGCACTGAACGAGGCTGCCCCGAGGACGCGCGCCCTGCCCGAACTGGAGAAGCTCGAGCGCGAGGTCACGCTCGGGACCGCGTCGGCGTACGACCTCCACTACCGCCTGCTGCCGCACCTGCGGGCGATCGCTCAGGCCCGCCTCGAGCGCAGCGGACACGCGCCTGGCCCCGACACGCTGGGGCGCTGGTGGGAGCTCCTGCGCCCCGACCGCGAGCCGCCGGAAGACCGGATGGCGAAAGGCATCAGCGCGCAGGACTTGCGCGCGCTCGTCGCCGACCTTGCGAGGATGTGACGATGGCGATGGAGCTCGAAAAAGTCGGTCGCCTCTCGAACCGCGTCCTGGACGAGGTCGAGAAGGCCGTGGTCGGCAAGCGCGAGGCGCTCGAGCTGCTCATGCTCGGCGTGCTCGCAGACGGACACGTGCTGATCGAGGACTACCCCGGGCTCGCCAAGACCCTGATGGCCCGCTCGTTCGCAGGCGCCACCTCGCTCGACTTCTCGCGAATCCAGTTCACGCCCGACCTGATGCCGTCCGACGTGACGGGCTCGTCCGTCTACAACCAGCGCGAATCCGACTTCGAGTTCCGGCCCGGGCCGATCTTCGCCAACCTCCTGCTCGCGGACGAGATCAACCGCGCCCCGCCGAAGACGCAGGCGGCGCTGCTCGAGGCGATGCAGGAGCGGCAGGTGACGACCGAGGGCGAGACGCGCCTGCTCGGCCGACCGTTCCTCGTGCTGGCGACGCAGAACCCGATCGAGTACGAGGGCACGTATCCGCTGCCTGAGGCGCAGCTCGACCGGTTCCTCCTGCGCATGTCGGTCGGCTACCCGAGCCGCGCCGACGAATGGCAGTTGCTCGCCGACCGCGCCGAGCGGCGGCGCGACGAAGTCGTGCTCGACGCCGTCGTCGACCGCGAGACGCTGCTGCGGATGCAGGCGGCGTGCGAGGAGGTCTACGTGTCCGAACCGGTCGGGCTGTACATGGTCGACATCGTCGCCGCGACCAGAGACGCGCAGTCTGTCCAGGTGGGAGCCTCGCCGCGCGGTTCCCTCGCCCTGCTCAAGCTTTCCCGCTGCCGAGCCGCCCTCGACGGTCGCGACTACGTCACGCCGGACGACGTGAAGTCGATCGCCGTGCCCGCGCTCGCGCATCGCCTGACGCTGCGGCCGGAACTGTGGGTGCAGCGTGTGTCGGCCGAGGACATCGTCCGCGAACGGCTCCAGGCGGTGCCGACGCCGGCGGCCGAGGACCTCGCGCAGCCCGTCCCGTGACGCGTTACGCGACGCCGAAGCTGGCCGCCTACGCCGGCCTGTCGGCGGTCGGCCTCCTCACCGCACTCGTGGTCGCACGGCCGGAGCTGGTCGCACTGACCGCCCCGTTCCTGCTCGCGCTCGGCGCCGGCCTCGCGCTCGCGACCCCGCCGCGGCTCACTGTCGAGGTCCGGCTCGCCGAAAACAGGATTCTCGAGGGGGACGAGGTGGACGCGACCATCTCCGTCGTCTCGGCGACCCCCGTCGACCGGCTCGACCTCTACGCCCGCCTCCCGGACGGCGTCGAGCTGGCCCGCGGCCGCAATCCCGTCGGCCTACGCCTGGCACCGAACGAGCGGCGCGAGCTCGAGCTCACGCTGCACGCCGTGCGCTGGGGCGGCCACGTGATCGGCCCGACGTACTTCCGCGCCCGCGACCCGCTCGGCCTGATCGCGTGGGAGTCGACCGCGGAGACGCGGCCGCAGCTTCGCGTCTACCCGCGCGAGGACGTCCTGCGCCGCGCCTTGCAGCCCGTCGAGACGCAGGTGTTCACCGGCAACGAAGTCGCTCGCGTGAAGGGGGAAGGGATCGAGTTCGCGGACATCCGGACCTGGACAGCCGGCGACGCGGTGAAACGGATCAACTGGCGGGCGAGCGCGCGTCGCGGCGAGCTGCTCGTGAACGAGAGCCACCCGGAGCGGAACACCGACGTCATCCTCTTCCTCGACTCGTTCGCCGAGGCGCGGCGCGGCCAAGAGGGAACGCTCGACCAGGCTGTGCGGGCCACGGCCACGCTGGCCGACGCGTATGCGAGGCGACGCGACCGCATCGGCCTGATCGGCTTCGGCGGCATCCTGCGCTGGCTGGTGCCCGGCACCGGCCTCGTACAGCTCTACCGCATCGTCGACGCACTGCTCGACACGCAGATCGTCCTCTCGTACTACTGGAAGGAGATCGACGTGATCCCGCGGCGGACGTTGCCGCCGAATGCGCTCGTGATCGGCCTCTCGCCCCTGCTCGACCCGCGCTCCGTCGGCGCGCTGCTCGACCTGCGCGCGCGCGGCTTCGACCTGGCGGTGATCGACGTGTCGCCGGTGCCGTTCACGCCGCGGCCGGCGCGTGGACTCGACGCGGTCGCCTACGACATCTGGACGCTCCGCCGCGACGCGCTCCGGCACCGTCTGCAACAGGCAGGTGTCGCGGTCGCCGAATGGGTGCCTGGCACCCCGCTGCAATCGATCCTCGAGGAGGTGCGCTCGTTCAGGCGCTACGCCCGGCACGCGCGCGTCTGATCACCGGCGCCGGCGCGCTGGCCGCCCTCGCGGCGGCCGGCACCTACGCGACCGCGGCGGGCGGCTCGCTCGCCGGCGTCGCCCTCGGGGGCACGATCATCTCGCTCGGACTGATGAGCCTCGGCCTCGTGCTTCGCTGGCCGAACACGATCCCTTGGGCGCTCGTCTTCGCCGCCGCGGGCTACGTCGTGACGCGGAGCGGCGACTCGCTCGTCGACGGCTGGGCTTCGCTCGTCGGCATCCTGCTTCTCCTCGCCGCCGAGCTCGCGACGTGGTCGATCGAGCACGACGCTCGCATCCGCACCGAGCCGGCGCTCGTGGTGCGCCGGAGCGCGACGATTGCCGGCCTCTGCGTAGCCGCGCTGCTCGTGAACTTCATCCTGCTCGCCGCCGCGGCCGTGGCTTCGTCGGCCGGGGTGCTGATCGCCGCCGCAGGCGTCGCGGCGGCCGTGACGGCCGTCGCGACGGTCCTGCGGCTCGTCACCGTCAGGGGACGGTGACGAGAGTCGTGCGAGTCTCGGTGTGGCCGTTCGGCTCGTTCGCGACCGCGACGACCGTATAGGTGTGCTTCTTGGCCGGCGTGAACGCCGGCGTGAACGACACGGACTGGTCGCCGTCGAGCGCCGCCGTCGGCGTCGCACGCGCGACGATCTTCGAGCCGTCGTAGACCGTGTAGAAGATCCCGATCTGGGTGCCAGGCGCCGAGTAGAAACTCAGGTACGGCACGAAGATGGTCACCTTCGGCGCCCGGCCGGCCCTGGCGGTGATCGTCTGGCCGTCCGTCAGGCGCGCGAGCGCGCTGAACGTGTTGAAGGCCGGCTTGTGCGCGCCGCTCGGCAGCTCGAGCCCGCTCTGCCACGGGTTCCCGGAGCTGTCACGGAACGTGAACCAGATGAACATCTGCACCTGCGGGTCGTTCCGCGCGATCGTCAGTGCCTGCTTCGCGTACGCAGCCTGCCTGGCCGTCGTCACGCCGCGCGGCTCGCCCGGCTTCGTCTCGTGCCCGTACTCCGTGATCCAGATCGGCACGGTGCGGTGGAACGACGCCTTGAGGGTCTTCTCGAACTGCGGGAACGTCGAGAGCGTGACGTTCGGGTACCGAACCTTCTGCAACGGCGGCAAGTTCGGCGACGTCGGGTACGGGTGGTGCGCCCAGGCGTCGAACTTCAGCCCCGACACCTTCCCGAGCAGCCGCGCGAAGGTGCCAGGCGCGATGCTGGCGCTCGTGCCGCTGAGCGGCTTGTCGCGGCCACGGGCCGACGTCTCGCCGATCGCGACCTTCGCAGACCGGTTGCCGGCCTTGATCCCGGCGTACGCGGACTTGAACACCTTCGCGTAGTTCGCGGGGCCGACGATCTTCTTGCCGACGAACTGGGGCGTCAGGAAGAGCTGCAAATTCGGCTCGTTCCAGACCGAGTAGAGGCTGACGGCGCCGTGGCCGTTGTGGCCGTTGTACCGGGTCGCCAGCATCCTCGCGAAAGCGGTGAGATCGCCGAGACGCTTCGGCATCGTGTTCGGTGTCTTGCCGCCGTTCGCCCACTTCGGGGTGCTCGTGATGTTGATCATCACGCGCATGTTGTTGGCCGCCGCGTTCGCGACGAGATCATCGAGATCCGTCAACTTGTAAGCCGGATCGTCACCGTCGAGCGCGTTCGACGGCTTCGTCGGTGCGATCCCCGCCCACGAGGCGGTCGTGTGGATCACGCTCGCACCGGTGCTGGCCGCGGAAGCGAGGTTCTCGCCCCGGTCGGCCGACCAGCGGAACGTCGGATCGTCGAAGAATCCAATCGGCATTCGGGTCGCGGCGCCGGCACCTGCCGCCGGCAAGAGCAGCAGCGCGGTGAGCGCGACGAACACGAGGCGTCTGGGCATCTGCACGGGCCTCCTCCTTCTCCTCGCCATCAGCAAACCGCAGGACGGTAGCGAGGGCCTTTGAGCGGGGTGTAAAGACCGGATCGAGCTAGGTTCGTACCCAGTCCCGGAAAGCCTCCAACAACGCCCTTTCTGCTTCCGGCGACAGGTCGTCGGTCCTGATCGTGCCCGCGATCCGGATCGTCGCCCGCAGCTGCTCGAGATAGCGCGTGCAGCCGCCGCAACCGGCGATGTGCTGCTCGAACCGGCGCAGGTCGGCCTCCCCGAGCGTCCCCTCGAGGTAGTCCGTGACGAGCTCGACGAGCTCCTGGCAGCTGAGGGCTTCGGTGTCGGTCACGGTGCGAGGTACTCCTCGAGCGCCTGCCGGACCTTGGAGCGCGCCCGGTGCAGGAGCACACGTTGATTGACGTCGGAGATGTCCAGGGCGTTACGGACCTCCTCGGCCGTCCAGCCGTCCACGTCGCGCAGCCTGATCACCGCCGCCTGCGTCGCGGGCAGCTCGTCGATCGCGGCCGCGATATGAGCGCGCGTCTCCGCGGCGAGCAGCCGCTCCTCCGGCAACTCGGCCGGCGGCGCCGACCAGTGGCCGGGAAAGCGCGGGTCGTCCTCCGGCCGGAAGCGGTCCGGGTCGACCGCCGCCTCAGGGATGCGTCCTGGATCGTTGAGCGCCGAGAACGGCAGCACGCGACCCTCGCGCTGCGCACGTGTCTTGGCGGTGTTGACGAGGATGCGGAAGACCCACGTCTTGAGCGAAGAGCGCCCTTCGAACCGCTCGAGCGCGCCGAGCACGCGCAGCCACGTCTCCGCCACCACCTCCTCCGCCACGGCGCGCGTCGGCACGAAGATCCGCGCGACCCGCAGCAGCGACGGGTGCCACTCGCGCACGATGCGTGCGAACGCAGCCTCGTCGCCTGCTCGCAACGCGGCGACGAGCTCGGAGTCGCGCTGCTCCACAGCGCGACCTTAGGTCAAACGCACACCCGAAGCCGGATCGAACAAATGCGCCTCGTCGGGCCGCGGCCGCAGCGCGACGCGCGTGCCGCGCTCGGGGGCGCGCCTCGCGTCGACGCGCGCGACGAGCTTCGTCTCTTCGCCCGCCACCCGCGCGGCCGCGAAGACGTAGGCGTCGGCGCCGATCTCCTCGACGACCTCGACGTTGGCGTCGATTCCCTCGCTTGCGAGCTCGAGCGACTCCGGCCGCAGACCGACGACGACCTCGTCGCCGAGCCGCGAGCGCGAGCCGTTGGGAAGATGGACGTCAACACCGCCGAGCGTGACCGCGCCGTTCGCGCCCAGCTTGCAGCGGCAGAGGTTCATCGCGGGCGAGCCGATGAACGCGGCGACGAACGTGTTCGTCGGCCGCTCGTACAACGCGCGCGGCGTGTCGCACTGGTGGAGATGCCCGTCGCCGAGCACTGCGACGCGGTCGCCGAGCGTCATCGCCTCGCTCTGGTCGTGTGTCACGTAGACCGTCGTCACGCCGAGCCGGGCCTGCAGCGACGCGATCTCGGCGCGCATCTGCACACGGAGCTTCGCGTCGAGGTTCGAGAGCGGCTCGTCCATCAGGAAGACGCTCGGCTCGCGGATGATCGCGCGGCCCATCGCCACGCGCTGCCGCTGACCGCCCGACAGCTGCCCGGGCCGGCGCTCGAGATACTGCTCGAGCCCCAGCAGCTCCGCTACCTCGCGCACGCGCTTGTCGCGCACGGCGCGTGGGACGCGCGCGATCCTCAGCGGGAACGCGATGTTCGCGGCGACGGTGAGGTACGGATAGAGCGCGTAGTTCTGGAAGACCATCGCGACGTCGCGCTGCTTCGGCTGCATGTCGGTGACGTCGCGGCCGCCGATGAAGATGGCGCCGGCATCGACCGGCTCGAGCCCGGCGAGCATCCGCAGCGCAGTCGTCTTGCCCGAGCCCGACGGGCCGACGAGCACGAGGAACTCGCCGTCGTCGATGTGCAGGTCGAGCGCGTCGACTGCGGGCGTGTCGGTGCCGTCGTAGATCCGGCTCGCCTGCTCGTAGCGCACGTCGGCCATCTAGGAACCCTCCATTTCGAGTCGTTCGACTGCCGCGCCGAGCTCGACCCGCAGCCGCTCCTGAGCATCTCTCCCCGCCCCCACGTCGTCCAGCCCGAGCAGCGCCGCGCCGACGATCGGCGGGTGCGTCGCCCGGCGCAGCACCATGCCGTCGCTGACGCCCTGCAGGCCGGCGGCGATGCGGTCGAGCAGTCGCCCGCCGGCCGAGCGCATCAGCCCACCGCCGACGAGCACCTCGACGGTCTCGCGGCCGAGGCCGAGCCGCGTGTACGCAGCGCGCGCGAGCGCGACGATCTCGTCTGCCAGCCTGTCGCCGATCTCGACTGCGACCGGGTCCGTGGAGGCGAGCACGAGCGGCGGCAGCTCGAGCAGCCGCCGGCGTCCGACCTCGCCGTCGTGGAGCGCCCGTGCGAGCTCGAGCGGCGAGTCGTATCCGTAGTGCGCCGGCACGAGCTGCTCGAGCTCCGTCTTCGGCCCGCGGCCGTCCTCGCTGCGCGCCGCCGCATAGACCGCGGCCACGCCGACGTCGAGGCCGCCGCCCCAGTCGCCGCTGATGTCGCCGAGCGCCGGGAAGCGGACGTGCTCGCCGCCGGGCCCGACGCCGACGCAGTTGATGCCGGCGCCGCATGTGATCGCGATCCCGAAGCCGCTCTCGGTACCCGCCCGCAGGATTGCGAAGGTGTCGTTGCCGACGCGCACCCGCTCTGCCCAGCCGCGGCTCGCGACGGCCGCGTGGACGCGCTCCTCCTCGTCGGGGAAGTCGACGCCGGCGAGCAGCACCTGCGCCACCTCCGCGCGCCGCCCGTTCAACCCCGCGCGGACGACGAGCTCCTGCAGGACGGCCAGGCACCCGTCGAGCCCGATGTGGTGCGGCGAGCTGAGCGGGCCGCGCGCATGCGCGATCAGCGATCCATCCGCCTCGACGAGCGCGAGATCGGTCTTAGAGTTGCCGCCGTCGACGGCGAGGATCACGCGAGCACCTCCGCAGCAATCCGATCGAGCAGCTGCTCTGCGACTGCGTACTGGCCGATCAGCGGGTGTGCGAGCAGCGCCTTCTTCACGTCGACCTCGTCACGGCTGAGCGCGGCGGTCGCCGCCAGGCGCTCATAGGCGGCCGCATGCTGGACGAGGCCCAGCAGCTCCGGCGCGAGCGGCGCCTGAGGAAGGGGCTCGGCGCCGCTCTGTGTGACGCGCGCGGGCACTTCGACGACGTCGTCGTCCGCAAGCCCGGCGATCGTGCCGCCGTTGCGGACGTCGACCTCGTGCACCGCGCCGTCGCCGGAGACGAGAGAGGAGACGAGACCGAGCGCGGCCTCGCTGTAGAACGCACCGCCGCGCTGCTCCAGCAACGCCGGCTTGGAGACGAGGTTCGGGTCGCGGTACAGCTCGAGCAGCCCGCGCTCGATCTCGGCGACGGTTTGCGCGCGCGGAACGCCCTCGACCTGCTGGGCCAGCACCTCGTCGTGCGCGTAGAAGTAATGGAGGTAGTACGACGGAACCGCGCCCAGCTCGTCGAGTAGCCGGCGCGGGAGCTCGAGGGAGGCGGCGATTTCGTCGCCGTGGTCGGCGATCAGCCCCGGCAGGACGTCGCGCCCCTCGAGGAGCGCGCGGCGCACCCAGGTCAGGTGGTTGAGCCCG
Organism: Actinomycetota bacterium; assembly: GCA_046765815.1. Taxonomy (GTDB): domain Bacteria; phylum Actinomycetota; class Thermoleophilia; order Gaiellales; family Gaiellaceae; genus PALSA-600. The sequence continues at coordinate 860 of JBKPRG010000036.1, read as the reverse complement.
ACCTGGTCGACGACGAGCTGCGCGGGCTCGACGCCGAGCCACTGAGCCCACGCGCGCTGGAAGCCGATCGCAACATTGCAGAGCCCGATCGCGCGGTGCCGGTCGTCGAGCAGCGCCCGCGTCACGATCCCGACGGGGTTCGTGAAGTCGACGATCCACGCGTCTGACAGCTCGCGCACGCGGTCGGCGATCCCGAGCACGACCGGCACGGTGCGCAGCGCCTTGGCGAGGCCGCCGGCGCCGGTCGTCTCTTGGCCGATGCAGCCACAGGGCAGCGGGAACGTCTCGTCGGCGAGGCGCGCCTGCTGGCCGCCGACGCGGATCTGAATGAGCACGAAGTCGGCATTCGCAACCGCGGCGTCGAGATCGTCGGTCACCTCGAGCTGTCCGCGGTACCCCTGCCGCTCGAGCATCCGCCGCGCCAGGCCGCCGACCACCTCGCGCCGCTCGGCGTCGATGTCCTGCAGCAGGAGCTCGGAGACGTCGAGCCGCGTCAGCCCCGAGACGAGCTCCGGCGTGTAGGTCGAGCCGCCGCCGACGACGGCGATCTTCATCCCTTGACTCCGGTGAGGGTGACGCCCTCGACGAAGGCGCGCTGCGCGAGGAAGAAGAGGACGACCACCGGCGCCATCACGAGCACGGTCGCCGCCATCGTGAGGTTCCACTGCACCTGGTGGAGCGACCGGAACTGCGCGAGCCCGACCGAAAGCACCCAGTTATGGGAGTTCTCACCCACGTAGAGCAGCGGCAGGAAGAAGTCGTTGAACGTGTAGAGGAACGAGAACAGCGCCACCGCGGCGATGGCCGGCTTGGCCAGGCGTGTCACAACCGTCGCCAGGATCCGCAGCTCGCCGCAGCCG
>JBKPRG010000035.1:0-3993 GCA_046765815.1 Actinomycetota bacterium | reverse complement strand
GTGGCGCTCCTCGGCATCCGCGGCGAGCGCGGCTGGATCGGCGGGCTCGGCGTCGTCCCCGCCGCGCGCCGGCGGGGCGTCGGCCGTGCCTTGATGGAGGCGGTGCTCGCGGAAGCGCCGCCTGAGGTGACGCTGGAAGTGATCGAGGAGAACGAGCCGGCCATTCGCCTTTACGAGGACCTCGGCTTCGAGCGGGTGCGGATCCTCGAGGTGTGGTCGCTCGACGCCGAGGCGCCGCCGGCGGACGTGCGTAATGCGGAGCCGTCGCCGGCCGGCGAGACCGACCTGCCGTGGCAACGGGCCGACGAATCGTTGCGCCCGGGCTACGAGCGCCTGGAGGTCGACGGCGGCGCGGCCGTGATCCGAGGCGCCGGTGGCACGATCTCCCTCCTGCAGCTGCGCGCGGAGAACGCGCACGCCGCCCGCGCGCTGGTTGCGGCCGCCCGCTCACGCGGCACCGGGCTTCGCTTCGTGAACGTGCCGGAGGGTCATCTGGGAACGACCGCGATCGCCGAGCTGGGCGGCAAGCTCGACCTGCGCCAGCTTGAAATGCGCCTAGTTCGCGCTTGACCGCGACCAGAGGTTGATCGGCGCCTCGGTCGCGTAGCGGTCGATCTCCGCGAGCTGGTCGTCGTCGAACTCGAGGTTGTCGAGCGCGCCGAGTGAGTCGTCGAGCTGAGCGATGCTGGACGCTCCGATCAGCGTCGACGTCATGCGGTCGTCGCGCAGCGTCCAGGCGAGCGCCAGCTGCGCGAGGCTCTGGCCGCGCCGCTCGGCGATTTCGTTCAGCGCTCTGATCTTCGCGAGCGAGTCGTCCGTCAACAGGTCACGCGACAGGGATGAGTCGCGTGAGGCGCGCGAGCCTTCCGGGATGCCGTTGAGGTACTTGTCGGTGAGCATCCCCTGCGCGAGCGGCGAGAAGCCGATGCACCCGATCCTGAGCTCGCCGATCGTGTCGAGCAGCTCGGGCTCGATCCAGCGGTTGAGCATGGAGTACGACGGCTGGTGGATGAGCAGCCGCACGCCCATGTCGCGGAGGATCTCCGCCGCCTCCTGCGTCCGCTCCGGCGAGTACGACGAGATCCCGACGTAGAGCGCCTTGCCCTGACGCACGGCACTGTCGAGCGCGCTCATGGTCTCCTCGAGCGGCGTCTCGGGATCGAAGCGGTGCGAGTAGAAGATGTCGACGTAGTCGAGGCCCATGCGCGCCAGCGACTGGTCGAGCGACGAGAGCAGGTACTTGCGCGAGCCCCACTCGCCGTACGGGCCGGGCCACATGTCGTAGCCGGCCTTGGTCGAGATGACCAGTTCGTCGCGGTACGGGCGCAGGTCGTCGCGCAGCACCTTGCCGAACGTCTCCTCGGCCGAGCCGTACGGCGGGCCGTAGTTGTTCGCCAGATCGATGTGCGTGACGCCGCGGTCGAAGGCGCGCCGAAGGATCGCGCGGCTCGTCTCGTACGGCCTGTCGCCGCCGAAGTTGTGCCAGAGCCCGAGCGAGATCGCGGGCAGCTTGAGCCCGCTGGCGCCGCAGCGGCGGTAGAGCATGGCGTCGTAGCGGTCAGAGGCGGCGACGTAGGACACAGCCGGATCGTAAACAGCCACGGCTACGATGCGCGGTCGTGTTCGACAGCCTGTCCGAAAAGCTACAGAGCGCCCTCGGCGACCTCCGGAAGAAGGGGACGCTGAACGAGGAGTCGATTTCGCGCGCGATGCGCGAGATCCGCCTCGCGCTGCTCGAGGCTGACGTCAACTTCACGGTCGTCCGCGACTTCGTCGCGAGCGTGCGCGAGAAGGCGCTCGGCGAAGACGTGCTGAAGAGCCTGACGCCCGGGCAGCAGGTCGTGAAGGTCGTGCACGACGAGCTCACGGAGCTGATGGGCGAGGGCGAGTCGGGGCTCGCGTTCGGCAAGTTCACCGTCATCCTGCTCGCCGGCTTGCAGGGGTCGGGCAAGACGACCGCCGCCGCGAAGCTCGCGCGGCACCTCAAGGAGCAGGGCCGCAAGCCGGGGCTGATCGCGGCCGACCTGCAGCGCCCGGCCGCCATCGACCAGCTCGAGCAGCTCGGCAAGCAGATCGACGTGCCGGTGTTCCGCACCGACACCAAGGACGCCGTCGAGGCGACCCGGAGCGGACTCGCGCGGGCGCGTGAGGCGGCGCTCGACACGGTTATCGTCGACACCGCCGGCCGTCTGCAGATCGACGAGGAGCTGATGGCCGAGCTCGCGCGCGTGCGCGAGGAGGCGAAACCGCACAACGTGCTGCTCGTCGTCGACGCGATGACGGGTCAGGAGGCGGTCAACGTTGCGGAGGCGTTCCACGAGCGCGTCGCGTTCGACGGGGTCATCCTGACCAAGCTCGACGGCGATGCCCGCGGCGGTGCCGCGCTGAGCGTCAAGGCGATCACGGGCAAGCCGATCAAGTTTGCGTCGACGGGCGAGAAGCTGGATGCGCTCGAGGTGTTCCACCCCGACCGGATGGCGTCGCGCATCCTCGGCATGGGCGACGTGCTGACGCTGATCGAGCGCGCCGAGGCGGCCGTCGAGGAAGACGAGCAGGCGGAGATGGAGAAGCGCCTGCGCGCCGGGCAGTTCACCTTCGACGACTTCCTGAAGGCGTACAAGATGCTGCGGCGCATGGGGCCGCTCAAGGGGATCCTGAAGATGATCCCGGGCATGAGCCAGCAGCTCGGCGACGTCGACGTCGACGACCGTGAGCTCGCGCGCGTCGAGGCGATCGTGCTTTCGATGACACCGCAGGAGCGCGCGAAGCCGGTCGTGATCGACGGCAAACGGCGCATTCGGATCGCGCGCGGCTCGGGCACGAGCGTCGAGGAGGTCAACCGGCTGCTCGAGGCCCGCAAGCAGATGGAGAAGCTGATGAAGCAGATGGGGCGGGGGAAGATGCCGGCCCTCCCGACCTCGCAGGCGCCGGGCGGCACGCCTTCCGCGACGCGGAAGCGCTCGTCGAAGCGCAAGAAACGGAAGGCCGGACGGAGGTAAAGGACGCAGATGGCAGTCAAGCTGAGGCTCACCCGCGTGGGCTCGAAGAAGAACCCGATCTACCGCGTCGTCGCCGCCGACTCGCGCTCGCCGCGTGACGGCAAGTTCCTCGACATCGTCGGTCGCTACAACCCGCAGACCGATCCGTCGACGATCGACCTCGACGAGGCGAAGGTGAAGGATTGGCTCGGCAAGGGCGCGCAGCCCACCGAGGCGGTCGCCAAGCTGATCAAGATCCAGGGCATCGAGAAATAGAAATGGCGGAGCTGCTCGCGTACCTCGCGCGCGAGCTTGTCGACGATCCCGACGCGGTCCGCGTGGAAACCGAGGAACGTGACGGGACGCTTGTGCTCGTACTGCACGTCGCGGCGGACGACGTCGGCAAGGTGATCGGCCGCCAGGGTCGGATCGCGCGTGCGCTGCGCACGCTCGTGCGCGCGAGCGCGGTGCGCGAGGGCAGGCGCGTCCTCGTCGAGATCGCCGACCCCGAATGAGAGTTGCCGCTCTGTACGACCTCCACGCGATGCCGTGGGCGCTCGAAGCCGTCCTGGCCGAGGTGGACGCGGACGCGATCGTCCTCGGCGGCGACTACCTGTACGGCCCGTGCCCGCGGGAGCTGGTCGCCACGGTGCGGTCACTCGATGCGACGGTGCTGCGCGGCAACTGCGAGGACATGGCCGAGGAGTGGGAGCGCTCACAGCTCGCCGACGGCGATCTCGAGTGGCTGCAGTCGCTGCCGCTGACCGCGACGCTCGACGGCGTCCTCTACTGCCACGCCGCGCCGACGAGCAACCTGCCGATCACGACGGCGATCACGCCCGAGGAGGCTGTACGGCAAACCTTCGAGGACGTTCGCGGCACGGTTGTGATCGGCCACACGCACCATCAGTTCGACCGCGACTTCGGCGACCTGCGAGTCGTCAACGCCGGCGCGGTCGGGATGCCGTACGAAGGGGAGGTTGCCGCGTTCTGGACCCTGGTCGAGGACGGCGAG
>JBKPRG010000034.1:0-18545 GCA_046765815.1 Actinomycetota bacterium | reverse complement strand
GACGGCCACAACGTGGAGGCGGTCTACCATGACCGGTGATCGTGGCCACGCCCGTCGACCAGCGTAAGCAGCCGGCCGACCGCGCCACCACGAAGCTCCCCGAGCACGTCTTCGACGCGATCCTGGTCGTCTCGTTCGGCGGCCCCGAAGGGCCAGACGACGTGATGCCGTTCCTCGAGAACGTGACGCGCGGCCGCGGCGTGCCTCGCGAGCGGCTGCTCGAGGTCGGGCACCACTACGAGCGCTTCGGCGGCGTCAGCCCGATCAACGAGCAGAACCGCGCGCTGATCGCGGCGCTCGAGTCCGAGCTGCGCGCGTCGGGCGTGGAGCTGCCGGTTTACTTCGGGAACCGCAACTGGCATCCGTTCCTGACCGACACGATGCGGCAGATGCGAGACGACGGCGTGCGCCGCGCGCTCGCCGTCTTCACGTCGGCGTTCAGCTCGTACTCCGGCTGCCGCCAGTACCGAGAGGACCTCTTCTTCGCGCAGCAGGCGGTGGGGGAGGACGCGCCGGAGGTGCCGCGCGCGCGGATGTTCTTCAATCACCCGGGGTTCGTCGAAGCGAATGTCGCCCGTGTGCGCGACGCGCTCGCGCAGGTGGCGGGCGGCGACGTGCACATCGCTTTCGCCGCGCACTCGATCCCGCTCGCGATGGCGAAGAACTGTGCGTACGAGGCGCAGCTCCGCGAGTCTTCGCGCCTGGTTGCGGAGGCGGTCGGCGTCGACGACTGGGCGGTCGTCTACCAGAGCCGCAGCGGTCCGCCCCACGTGCCGTGGCTCGAGCCGGACGTCTGCGACCACCTCGAAGCCGTCGCCGCGCGCGGGATCCACAACGTCGTCGTCTCGCCGATCGGCTTCGTCTCCGATCACCTCGAGGTGCTCTACGACCTCGACGTCGAGGCGCGCGAGCGTGCCGACGAGCTGGGGCTGAACATGGCCCGCGCCGGCACAGCCGGAACGCATCCGGCGTTCGTCGCCGGGCTGCGCGACCTGATCGTGGAGCGGATGACGCCGGGCGCGACCCGCCCGGCGCTCGGGCGCCTCGGGCCAAGCCACGATGTGTGCGCACCCGACTGCTGCCTCCCAGGGACGGGCCGGCCGAGCCCCTGGGACGCGCCCGACTGACGGGTCAATCGCCAGGAAGACGCAGATTTCACAGCATTTGCGCCCAGATTCGGTCGACTGACCGTTCAGTCGACAGCGCACCCGATGTTGCCACCACCCTCGGTGGTGGGTAGAACCTCGCCGGCATTCTGCGCGTCAACTCAAGGCGGGGAGGAGACTCATGCGTATACGTCTCGTCGTCGTCGGCGCCCTCGTGGTGGGCGTCGTCCTCGGCACGGCGGCGCTGCTCGGCGGCGCTGCCCGCGAGTCGTTCGCCAAGGCCGGCTGTCCGGTTGGCACAACACGCGAAGCGGACTCGGGCGGCACATGCCTGCCGCTGAAGCACCCCGAGTCACCGACGGAGCAGCTGCTCGGGCAGGCCGAGCGCACCTCGATCAGGAGCGCGCCGTTCGACCGGGTGGCGCCCGGCGCATTCGCGAACGCGATCGCGGAGCGCCAGGCCCTGGTGCAGAACCGGCCGCAGGTCAAGGGCGTCGCGGGCACGTGGGCGAAGTACGGCCACGGCCCGCTGATCGCCGACTCGCCGGACTACTCGAACGTGAACGGCCTCGGGCTGCACAAGCTGTCGGCGCGGCTCGACGGCCTCGCCTACGACGCGGCGAACAACCGGCTGTTCGCTGCCGAGGGCACCGGCGGCCTGTGGCTCTCGACCGACCAGGGCGTCACCTGGCGCTCGATCGGCGACGCGCTGCCGAGCCAGGTCGTGGCCGACGTCGGCTGGACGACAGCCAACGGCGGCACCGTCGTCGCCGTCAGCGGCGATCCGTCGTTCGGCACGAACGCCTACACGGGCTTCGGTGCGTTCTGGAGCACCGACCTCGGCACGACGTGGAACAAGGCGACCGGAGTGCCGGACGGCGCGCTCGGCTTCGCGATCGCGGTCGACCCCGCGCATCCCGAGCGCGTCTACGCGGCGACGCAGTTCGGGCTCTTCCGCTCGACCGACGGCGGCAAGTCGTACGTGAACACGAACCTGCCGACCGGCGCCTGCGCGGGAGTCACGGGCGGCGGCACCTGCCAGCTCGCGAACGTGGTCACGGCAGTGCGTGTCGTGCAACCCGGCGGCGTCAACACGACGACGCCGGCCGGCACCGTCGTCGCAATCGTCGGCTGGCGCTCCGGCCCACGCGCGAACTCCGACGGCACGATCCAGTCGCCGGCGAACGGCGTGTACCGCTCCGACACCGGCGCACCCGGCACGTTCCAGAACGTGACTTCGAGCGGTTTCGCGCAGCAGGTGCGGATCGGCCGCACCGAGCTCGGCGCCGCGACCGGGTCGCAGCAGGATCACGACTACCTGTACGCGATCGTCCAGGACGCCGCGGCGCTGAACGGCGACCTCGACATCCTCGACGTACCGGTTCCCGACCTGAAGGACAAGGCGCAGGCCGCGGGCGGGACGGTGCTGAACGGCGTCTACGTCTCGGCCGACTTCGGCAAGACGTGGACGCTGATGGCGGACGACGACGCGATCGCGAAGAACCCCGCGACCGGGTCCGCGCTCATCGGACCCAACTCCGCCCAGGGCTACGAGCCCGGCGTGCAGGCTTGGTACAACGAGTGGATCGCGCCGGACCCGACGCGGCAGGACGCGAGCGGCGTGCCGACGCGCCTCGCGTTCGGGCTCGAGGAGGTCTGGCAGAACGAGCTGTCGACCGCCATGAACGGTCCGGCCACGTTCAAGGTGATCGGCCGCTACTTCTCCGACCAGGCATGCATGGGGTTCACCCTCGGCCTCCCCGCGTGCCCGACCGAGCGGCAGCCGTTCAACGGCTCGACGACGCACCCGGATCAGCAGACGGGCATCTGGCTGCCCGACGGCCAGGGCGGCGTCACCCTCGGGGTCGGCAACGACGGCGGCTTCTTCCGCCAGCACGCTGCCTTCGGTGTCGAGATGGACAACGGCGGCTGGGGTGACGGCAGCCAGACCGGGCTCGAGACGCTTCTCCCGTACGACGTCGCGATGGCAAACGACGGCACCGTCTGGGCGGGCCTGCAGGACAACGGCCAGCTGAAGGTGACGCCGGACGGGACGCAGTACGAGACCTACGGCGGCGACGGCGGCTTCACCGAGGTGAACCCGTTCGACAGCAAGGTCGCGTACGAGGAGTACACCTACGGCGCGATGAAGGTGACGACCGACGGCGGCACCTCCTGGCGGTCGATTCAGCCGAAGCTGACGAGCTCGCGCTTCACCAACCCGTTCCAGATGGATCCTGCGAACGCGAACCACCTGGTCACCGGCGGCAACGAGGTCGTCGAGACGATCTACGGCCCCGAGACGAACGGCCCCGACGGCAACACGGGTCTCTGCTTCCAGAACTGCTGGGCGCAGGTGTTCGACCTCGGCACGCGGGCGCATCCGGGCGATCCGACGGCTGCGCCGCCGACGACCGACCCGGCATCCGATCCGAACAACTCGACGTCGGCGATCGACACCTACGGCGACGCGACGTACGTGGGTTACTGCGGCGTCTGCGACATCCTCAACCAGAAGGTCGGGTTCAAGAACGGCATCGCGACCAACGTCGGCGGCACGCTCGCGCCGGCCAAGATGAGCCCGAACGGCTGGCACACCGCGGCGGCCAAGGGCCTGCCGAACCGGTTCATCACCGGGGTCAAGATCGACCCGAACAACATCCGGACGGTCTACGTGACGCTCGGCGGCTACGGACGCCGCTGGGTGCCGCCGGGAACGCTCCAGGACGCGAACAGCGACCCGGGCGTCGGGCACCTGTTCAGGTCGACTGATGCGGGCCAGACGTTCACCGATGTCTCGGGCAACCTGCCCGACGCGCCGGCGACGTCCGTGACGCTCCGCGGCACGCAGGTGATCGTCGCCACCGACGTCGGCGTGTTCGCGAGCGACGTCAAGGGCGGCACGACGTTCGCGCCGCTCACCGGCGTGCCCAACGTGCCGATCGCGATGGTCAACCTGAAGCCGAACGACCCGAACGTGCTCGCCGTCGCGACGTACGGCCGCGGCATCTGGACGTACACGTTCGCCGACTCGTTGAAGAAGCCGCCCGCGGTCGCATCGCCCACCTGCGTGAACACGACCGAGGCGCCGCCGACGGCGACGGGCGCGGCGGTCAGCGGCCCGTTCGACTTCGAGCTGTCGGACGGCGGCTGGACCGCCGACTCGTCGAACCCGGCGTTGTCGCTCTGGAAGCGGCTGGCCCCGGGCAACTTGTCGGCGCTGAGCTGGCAGACGACGCCCTACAACGGTGCGGCCACGAGCTCGGTGACGACGTCCCTCAAGAGCCCGAAGCTCACCTGGGCCGGCGGCTGGCTGTTCGCGAACTTCGCGAACCGCCTCGATACCGAGGCGGGCTTCGACTACATGTTCGTCGACTGGTCGTGCGACGGCGGCTCGTGGACGACCGTGCCCTGGGTCTGGGACCCGGCTGCCGGCGCCTGGAGCGCGTCGCGGACGTTCACCGGCCAGAACCGGAGCTTCCCGCTCTACGACGGCGAGAAGGTTGCCTTCAAGGCGCCGGCCGGGCCGGTCTACCTGCGGTTCCGCTTCGTGGGCGACGACCTCGTCGGGTCGCCGCCGTACACGGGCTCGGCGGTGGACGACGTGGTGATCACACGCTGACGGATCTCCCCTGACGCGCAGAAAGGGGGGTTGAGAGGCCGGGGAAACCCGGCCTCTCTACACTGGCGGCGTGAGCGCACTGGATCCGCTGACCGACGAGCAGCGCGAGATCCGCGAGCTGGTGCGCACGCTCGCGCGCGACAAGATCGCGCCCCGCGCGGCCGAGATCGACAAGAGCGCCGAGTTCCCGTGGGACGTCGTCGAGACCTTCCGCGAGAACGACCTCTTCGGGATCATGTACGACGAGGAGTACGGCGGCATCGGCGCGAGCGCGTTGATGACGCTCGTCACGGTCGAGGAGCTCTCGAAAGTCTGCGCCACGAGCGGCCTGATCATCGCGGTGCAGGAGCTCGGCTCGCTCGGCATCAAGCTCGCCGGTACGGACGAGCAGAAGCAACGCTTCCTGCCGAGGCTGGCGAGCGGCGAGTGGCTCGCCGCCTACGCCCTCACTGAACCGGGGAGTGGCTCCGACTCGGCCGCGATGCGGACAACCGCTCGCCGTGACGGCGACGAGTACGTGCTGAACGGCGGGAAGCGGTTCATCACCAACGCCGGCGTCGCCTCTCTCTACGTCGTGTTCGCGAAGACGGATCTGGATGCCGGGCACGGCGGCATCTCGGCGTTCGTCGTCGAGGCGGACGCGCCCGGGTTCGAGGTGGGGCGGATCGAGCCGAAGATGGGGATCAAGGGCTCGACGACCGGCGAGGTGTTCTTCAACGATTGCCGCATCCCCACCGCGAACCAGCTCGGCGCCGAGGGCGAGGGGTTCAAGATCGCAATGCGGATCCTCGACCGCTCGCGCCCGGGGATCGGCGCGCAGGGACTCGGGCTCGCGCAGGGCGCGACGGACTATGCGCTCGAGTACGCGCGGTCGCGCGAGACGATGGGCAAGCCGATCGCGCAGCACCAGCTGATCGCGGGGATGCTCGCCGACATGGAGACGAAGTGCGAGGCGGCGCGTGGGCTGCTCTACAAGGTCGGACAGATGATCGACGAGGACGAGACCGGCGCCGAGCTCACCAAGCTGTCGGCAATGTCGAAGCTCTACTGCACCGACGTCGCGATGGAGGTGACAACCGACGCCGTGCAGATCCTGGGCGGCTACGGCTACATCCAGGAGTACCCGCTCGAGCGCATGATGCGCGACGCCAAGATCACGCAGATCTACGAAGGCACCAACCAGATCCAGCGCCTCGTGATTGCGCGCGAGATGCTGAAGGAGAACCGCGCCTTCCTCCTCGCGGGCGTTGGCTGAGCCTGGCAGGACGTTCGGCCGCGTTGCCGAGGCCTACGACCGCACGCGGCCTGCGTACGGCGCGGAGGTGCTCGATCGCGCGGCGTCGCTGCTCGAGCTCGACCCAGGAGCGACGGTGCTCGACCTCGCGGCCGGGACCGGGAAGCTGACTTCGGCCCTGCGCGATCGGTTCGCGCGCGTCATCGCGGTCGAGCCCGACGATGCCATGCGGGCGTACATCGCGGGCGAGTCGTTTGACGGGAGCGCCGAGGCGATGCCGCTCGCCGACGACGCTGTCGACGCCGTGTTCGTCGGCGAGGCGTTCCACTGGTTCGACTGGCCGCGTGCGCTCGCCGAGATCGAACGCGTTCTTCGCCCGCGCGGCGGCCTGGCGGTCCTCATGCGCTCATGGGGCGAGCAGGAGCAGCCGGGGCTGCTGCCGGGGGCCTTCAAGGCGGAACTCGACGAGATCTGGACGCGCTTCCATCCTGCGGCGCGGGAGTTTCCCGACTGGGTCGCGATCGCCGCCTTGTCCGGTCCCGAGCGCTTCGTCGACACGGTCCGGCTCTCGGGCCGCGACCTCGCCGACCTGCACCTCACCGCCTCGACCCCGGCGTCGATCGGTGAGGAGGAGCGCGCGGCGATCGCGGCGCGCGCCTACCCGCTGATGGCGCCGGCGTACGACCTGCGGGTCGTGACGCAGCTTTACTGGCGGAGGTTCCCGTGATCGACCCCGCCCGCAGCTTCGACCGCGCCGCCGCCGAGTACGAGCGCACCCGACCCGACTATCCCGACGCCGTCCTGGAACACCTCCCCTTGCCGGCCGACGCAACCGTGCTCGACGTCGGCGCCGGCACGGGCAAGCTCACGCGCGTGCTCGCCCGCCGCTACGCGCGCGTGATCGCGGTCGAGCCGCTCGACGGCATGCGTGCGATCCTCGAACGGGTCGTGCCCGAGGCCGAGGCCCTGCCCGGCCGGGCTGAAGAGATTCCGGTGGCCGACACATCGGTCGACGCGGTGTTCGCCGGACAAGCGTTCCACTGGTTCGCGACCGACGAGGCGATGGCGGAGATCGCACGCGTCATCCGGCCGGGCGGTGTGTTCTGCCTCGTCTGGAACTCAGGCGACGAGCAGCGCGAGAACCCGCTTCCCCGGCCGTTTCTCGACTACCTCGACGAGTTGCGAGCGGAGCGGCAGGTGAAGGGTCCTCCGTTCAAGGACGTGATCGCTCGCGGCCGGTTCGCCGATCTTCACGAATCTGCCGTGCCGCACGACCACGTGCTCGACCGGCAAGGCCTGCTCGACAACGCGCGCTCGGTCAGCTGGATCGCGAGCCGGCCGGACGACGAGCTGGAGCGGGTCATCGCCCGGCTCGGAGAGCTGCTCCCGGATGGGACGTACGCGATTCCGAACCTCGCGAACGTGTTGTGGGCGGTCCGTACGTGAGCGACCCGCAGGGTCTCGCCTTCGACCCGGTGGCCGCGGACTACGACCTCGGCCGTCCGGGGTGGCCGCCTGAGCTGCTCGACGGGATCGAGGGCGAGGACGTGCTCGATCTCGCCGCCGGCACCGGCAAGCTGACGCATCTGCTTCTCGAGGAGTACTCGCGCGTGGTCGCGGTGGAGCCGCTCGCGACGATGCGAGCGTTCATCCCTTCGGAGGCCGAGGCGCTGGACGGGGCGGCGGAGGCGATCCCGCTGGAGGACGCCTCGGTTGACGCGGTCTTCGTCGCCGAGGCATTCCACTGGTTCGACAGCGCGGCCGCGGTCGCCGAGATCGCTCGCGTGCTCCGCGTCGGGGGTGCAGTCGTCGTCTGCTTCAACGACTACGGCCCGTACGAACCGCCGATCGGCGACGCCGCGCGCGCGGCGCTCGAGGAGCGCTGGTCGCGCCTCCCGCCGCCGGGCGGGCCGAAGGTGCAATCGGGGGCATGGAAGCTCGGCTTCGAGGATCAACCGTTCACACCGCTCGCCGAACGCGCGATCGAGCACGAGCTCGTCACCGACCGGGAGGGCGTCGCGGCCTACTACGTCTCGGTGAGCTCGATGGGGTCGCTGCCCGAGGCCGAGCGGCTGGCGCTGCGCGCCGATCTCGTCGACGCGCTCGACGACGTCCCGTATCGGCTGCCGCTGACCGCCCGCGTCTTCACGGCGAGGCGCACGTGACGGCGCTCTACGACCCGGCCGCACACGAGGCGCTCACCGAGACTGCGTGGGACGACGAGTGGGTGAACGGCCGGATTGCCGAGATCGTCGCGGACGCCGAGACTGCCCTCGACGGGGGCGGCTGGCCGAATCACCCGCGCGACGATCCCGACGACCTGCCGGACCGGCCGACGTCGATCTACCTCGGGTCCGGCGGGATGATCTGGGCGCTGCACAGGCTTGGCTCGCGACTCGACCTCGCGTCGCTGATCGAGCAAACCTTGCAGCGGTATCGGAGCGGTGCGGACTGGGGAGGCGACGTCCCGGGCATCTGGGTGGGCGAAAGCGGCCTGCTCCTCGTCGCCGAGCTGCTCGGCGTCGGCGACCCCACGCGGCTACGCGAGCGCATCCGCGAGAACCACCGCAACCCGACCTGGGAGCTGATGTGGGGCTCGCCGGGCACGATCCTCGCGGCCCGAGCTGCGGGCTTCGACGATGAAGCGCGCGCGGGCGCGGCGATCCTGGCCGACGAGTGGGACATCGAGAGCGGCCTATGGACGCAGGATCTCTACGGCAACGTGCGACAGATCGTCGGTCCGGCGCACGGGTTCGCGGGCAACGTGCACGCGCTGCGCGGCTTCGTCGACGAGAGCGAGTTGGAGACTAGGGTCAGTGAGACACTGGCGCGCTACGCCGTGCACGAGGACGGGCTCACGAACTGGCCGGCAAGGATCGGCCTCGACCCCGACCGCGTGCAGTGGTGCCACGGTGCACCGGGGATCGTCACTACGCTCGGCGATCTGATGCCGGTCGACCTTCTGCTCGCGGGTGCGGAGTTGACGTGGCGCGCCGGCCCGCTCGCCAAGGGGCCGGGCCTCTGCCACGGCACCTCCGGGAACGGCTACGCCTTCTTGAGAACCTTCGCCGTCACCGGCGACGAGCGGTGGCTCGAGCGCGCGAAGCGCTTCGCCGTGCACGCGTTCGAGCAGGTCGAACGCGAGCGTCTGGTCGTCGGTCGCGGCCGCTACGCGCTGTTCACCGGTGACGTCGGCGCGGCGCTGTTCGCGAAGTCGTGTCTCGAGGCCGATCCGCGCTTTCCGACGATGGACGTCTGGTGAGCCCGCACGAGGTCAAGCTCACGAGCGCCGACCGCGTCCTCTTTCCAGACGACGGCGTCACGAAGGGCGACGTGTTCGAGTACTACGGCAAGGTCGCCGACGCGCTCATCCCGCATCTGCGCAACCGGCCGTTCACGTTGAAGCGCTGGCCGCACGGCATCACAGGCGAGGCGTTCTTTCAGAAGCAGGCGCCGAAGGGGCTGCCGGCGTGGATCCCGACCAGGCAGTTCGTCACGCATCCGCGCGGAGCCAAGGGCGAGACTCGGCTCGTCGACTTCGTGCTCGTGAACGAGCGGGCGGCGGCCCAGTGGGCGGTGCAGCAGAACTGCATCGACATGAACGCGTGGTACTCGCGCGTCGACAAGCCCGACCGACCGGACTTCGTGCTGTTCGACCTCGACCCGCCCGAGGAAGACGGGGCGTTCGCGCTGTGTGTGCGCGTCGCGCACTATGTCCACCGCGCGCTGGAGTCGCTGGATCTCGACTCGTACGTGAAGACGAGTGGCGCCGACGGCATCCACGTGCTCGTCCCGATCGCGCGACGCTCAGGCTTCGACGAGACATACGAGTTCGCGGAGCTGCTCTCGCGCGCGCTGGAGGCGGAGCATCCGGGCGAGCTCACGACGGAGTGGCTGAAGAAGAAGCGCGAGGGCGTGCTCGTCGACCACCGCCAGAACGGCTGGGGGAAGACGATTGCGTCGGTGTACTCGGTCCGCCCGAAACCGGGCGCGCCGGTGTCGACACCGCTCCGCTGGGAGGAACTGACGGAGGATGTCCGGCCGCGCGACTTCTCGATGGAGGTCGCGCTCGAGCGCCTCGCGAAGCACGGCGATCTCTTCGAGCCCGTACTGCACGCGAAGCAGTCGCTTGGGCCTGCGCTGAAGGAGCTGCGCACAAGGGTGTCCGATTAGAACAGCGGCTCGGCGGTGCCGGCGAGCTCGGCCTCGCCGATCGTCGTGAACTTCTTGAGGCGTCCACCTCGGCGGTAGCACTGGGCGAACACGAAGGAGACCGCAGCGCCGTCCTCGTAAGCTTCGACGAGCACTGCGTCGGTGCGTCGCCTGCCGAGCGTCACCTTTTCGGGCCAGGCGACCGCCGCGCGCTTCGTCCCCTGGCTGGCTCGGATGTGATCGCGCGCCCGCTTCTGGCTCTCCTCGGCCGTCTCCCCCTGGAATCGATGGAGATCGCGTCCGTCGGGACGTTCGACGATGGCGAACGGAACGAGGGGCGCGCCGGACCTGATCGATTCGATGCTGTGCTCGAGCGCGAGGGAAGCGAGTCCCGCCAGCTCTTCGCTCGGCGCGTCGCCGTGCATGAGTCCTAGGCAGTTCCGGCGCGCAGCTTGGCCTTGTAGGCCCGCTTGGCTGCCTGGTACTCCTCGAGCGCCTCGGGTGAGTCCACGTCGCCGAGCGTCGGGTGGTTCGGCGCGACCTCCTTGGCGGCGTCGACGTCGAACCGCTTTGCGAGCACCGCTGTCAGCGACCTGATCTTCATGTCGCCGTAGCCCGGAAGTTTGCCGATGCGCTTCTTGAGATCCTGGCCGTCGCGCGCTTCCGTCCAGATTCGTGACGCGTCGCCGCCGTACTCCTCGCTCACGACCGCTGCGAGCTCGCGCACGCGGTTGGCCATCGCACCCGGGAAGCGATGGATCGCCGGCTTCGTGGTGAACGCCTCCGACAGGTCGAGCGCCGCGAGCTTGGTCGGATCGAGCGTGCCGACGCGTTGCCGGAGGACGAGCGGGCCTGCGAAGGCCTTCTGCACAGACACCTGCTGGTCGATCGCGAAGCCGACGAGCAGCGCGAACGGATCGCTGGCGAGCAAGCGGCACGCCTCGAGATCGTCGGTGAAGTAGAGCGCCTCGGGCACCAAGCCCGATCCAACACCGCGGGCGCTAGTCGGCTTCGGGCTTGGGCTCGCCGAAGACGCTGCGCCAGCGCTCCTCCGAAATGCCCTGCGGCACATCGGGCAGCGGCTGCGCCTGGAACTGCCGGCGCGGCATGCTGCGCAGCTTCAGCCATGCGAAAAGGTTCGAGACGAGCACGAACCAGTTGACGAAGAAGCTGATGTAGCCCCACCAGCCCTGCCAGAGGGTGCGCGTCGTGTACTCGACGAGCTTCTTCTGTCCGCACTCGCGGCAGAGCGGCGCCTGCAGCTTCACGAACTTCTGCATCAGGAGCATGCCGACGTGGCGGCGGATCGTGAGCCAGCGCGCGGGTTCCCAGCCGCAGAGCTGGCAGATCAGCTCTTCGTTCACAGCAGCTCTCTTCGGCGGCAGCGGCCGCGCGTTCGTCACTCGATCGAGTGAACGATCCCGTTGAACCGCTCGCTCAGCGGTGGACGCCCATGGCGATCGTGCCGACGTAGCCCACGCCGCTCTTCACGACCGTCAGCATGCCGCGCTTGCCGCCGTTGATGTAGATCGAGTCCTGCGCGTTCCGCGTCGTGCGGTTCGGGCGCGACGCGTACGGCGATTTCTTGTAGGCGGCGTCGGTCAGCGTGTCGGGGAAGAAGAGCTGCCCGGTGTGGACGACGCGGCCGCCCACGTGCACCTTGACGTGGATGTGCACGGTGCGGCCCTGGTACCAGCCCGGGTAGACGGTGAGGAACGTGGCGAGCCCGGTCGCGTCCGTGCGCTGGCTGCCGCGCATGAACGTCCGGCTCGACGTGTCCGAGCCGAAGCCCGAGTAGTTGCCGGCTGCATCGGCGTGCCAGATGTCGACCGCGGCACCCTTGATCGGCGAGCAGCTGGCGACGTTCAGCACGCGCAGATGCAGGGTCAGAAGCGTGCCGGCGTGACCCTCGCGGATGTCGCGGCGGACCTTTTCGCCGGCGATGTAGTACGGCCCCTCCGTGAGCTCCGGCGTGAGCACGCACGAAACGGCGCCGGTCTCGACTGCCTTGTTGCCGCCTTCGGCCTCCTCAGACGAGACGAGAGCGCTGCCGCCGAGGCCGGCGACGACGATCCCGCCGAGCTTGGCGAGCGAACTACGACGGGTGAAGCGATCGTTTTCCATGCCGACCCACCATACGTCGCCCCTCTGTGTAACGCCTGTGAATCGAGGGTAGGCGTAGAGCGATGTCCGAAACCGCTAGAGAGCTTGCGCACGAGGTCGTCGAAGAGGTCAAGCACCTCGAGCACGAGGCCGAGGAGGGCGAGACCGCAAGGACGCCGGTGATCGTCCTGAGCGGCGTTGCGATCGTCGTCACGGCGGTCGTCGTGACGGTGCTCGTACTGGCCTTCCTCGCGTACTACGTCACGAAGTAGCCGCTGGCTAGTCTGGGTCTATGGACCCGCTCGCTTTCTTCTCACCGGCGACGCGAGGCTGGTTCGAGCGGACGTTCGACGCGCCGACGCCGCCGCAGGTGCTCGGCTGGCCGGCGATCGCGACCCGTGAGCACGTCCTGATCCAGGCCCCGACCGGCTCGGGGAAGACGCTGACCGCGTTCATGTCCGCGCTCGACCGGCTGAACGACTCGCCGGGAGAAGGGCTGCGCGTGCTCTACGTGTCGCCGCTCAAGGCGCTCAACTACGACATCGAGCGCAACCTGCGCGGCCCGCTGGCGGGGCTCGAGTCGAAGGTGACCGTGGCCGTGCGCACCGGCGACACCTCGCAGAAGGAGCGCCGCGACGTGCTTCGCCACCCGCCCGACATTCTGATCACGACGCCCGAGTCGCTGTTCCTGATGCTGACGTCGCAGGCGCGGGACATCCTGCGCTCGGTCGACACCCTGATCCTCGACGAGGTGCACGCCGTGGCCGGCACCAAGCGCGGCGCGCATATGGCGATCTCGGTGGAGCGACTCGACGAGCTGACGAGAGGCCCGATCCAGCGGATCGGGCTCTCCGCGACCCAGCGCCCACTGGAGGAGATCGGGCGCTTCGTAAGCGGCGCCCGCGAGATTCGCCTGATCGACGCGGGCACGCGCAAGGAGCTCGACCTCGAGGTCGTCGTTCCGGTCGAGGACATGCGCGAGCTCGGCTCGACGGCCTCGCTGTCGCACCCGGTGCCGGCGGACGGGCAGGAGATGGACATCGGCACGGAGCACGGTGCGCAGTCGATCTGGCCGTCGATCTACCCCGAGATCCTGCGGCTCGTCCGCGCGCACAAGTCGACGATCGTGTTCGTCAACAACCGGCGGCTCGCCGAGCGGCTGGCGCTGCGGCTGAACGAACTGGCGGAAGAAGAGATCGCGCGCGCCCACCACGGCTCGCTCGCGCGCGAGCAGCGCGTGCTCGTCGAGGAGGACCTGAAGGCAGGCCGAATCCCGTGCCTCGTCGCGACGTCGAGCCTCGAGCTCGGCATCGACATGGGTGCCGTCGACCTCGTCGTGCAGGTCGAGTCGCCCAAGTCGGTCGCGCGCGGCCTGCAGCGGATCGGGCGCGCGGGCCACGAGCTCGGCGCGGTCTCGAAGGGCCGCATCTTCCCGAAGTTCCGCGCCGACCTGCTCGAGTCGGCCGTCGTCGCGCGCGCGATGCGGGCGGGCGAGATCGAGGAGACGAAGATCCCGCGCAACCCGCTCGACGTGCTCGCGCAGCAGATCGTCGCGATCGCCTCGCAGGAGGAGATCCGCGTCGACGACCTGCACGCGCTCGTCACCCGGGCGTACCCGTTCCGCGAGCTCTCGCGCACGCAGCTCGAGAACGTGCTCGACATGCTCGCCGGCCGCTATCCGTCGGACGAATTCGCGGAGCTGCGGCCGCGGATCATCTGGGACCGCACCGGCGGCATCATCCGTGCACGCGAAGGAGCACGGCGGCTCGCCGTCACGAACGCCGGCACGATCCCCGACCGCGGCCTGTTCGGCGTCTTCCTCGTCGACGGCGGTGGGCGCGTCGGTGAGCTCGACGAGGAGATGGTCTACGAGGCCCGAGCCGGCCAGACGTTCCTGCTCGGCGCGTCGACCTGGCGCATCGAGGAGATCACGCGCGACCGCGTGCTCGTCTCGCCGGCGCCCGGCGTGCCGGGTGCGGTGCCGTTCTGGAAGGGCGAGGGAGTAGGGCGGCCGTACGAGCTCGGCAAGAAGATCGGCGCGGCGACGCGCGAGCTGTCGGCGCTCTCCGACGCAAAGGCACGCAAGCGCCTCCGCGACGACTTCTCGCTCGAGGAGCGCGCCGCCGGCAACCTGCTCACCTTCCTCCGCGAGCAGCACGACGCGACGGGCGCCGTGCCGTCGGACCGCACGATTGTCGTCGAGCGCTTCCGCGACGAGATCGGCGACTGGCGCGTATGCATCCTGTCGCCCTTCGGCGGCCGCGTCCACGCGCCGTGGGCGATGGCGATCGCCGCGCGCCTGCGCGAGTCGCAGGGCCTCGAAGCGCAGTCGATCTGGTCGGACGACGGCATCGCGCTGCACTTCCCCGAGGCTGACGCGCCGCCGTCGGTGGACGACCTGCAGATCGATCCGGACGAGGTCGAGGATCTCGTCGTCGGGGAGGTCGGCGAGAGCGCTCTCTTCGGCGCGCGCTTCCGCGAGAACGCCTCGCGCGCGCTGCTCATCCCGCGCCGCCGTCCCGGCGAGCGGACGCCGCTCTGGCAGCAGCGGCTAAAGGCGCAGTCGCTCCTGCAGGTCGCGCGCAAGTACGGCAGCTTCCCGGTGATCCTCGAGACGTACCGCGAGTGCCTGCAGGACGTGTTCGACCTGCCGGCGCTGCGCACGCTGCTGCACGGGCTGAAGACGCGCGAGCTCGACCTCGTCGAGATCGAGACGCAGAGCGCCTCGCCGTACTCGGCGTCGCTGCTCTTCGACTACATCGCGACCTACATGTACGAGGACGACACGCCGCCCGCCGAACGGCGGGCCCAGGCGCTGTCGCTCGACCGTGACCTGCTGCGCGAGCTGCTCGGCCAGGAGGAGCTGCGCGACCTGCTCGACCGCGACGCCGTCGAGGAGGTCGAGCGCCAGCTCCGCGGATCGCCCACGACTGCCGACCACCTCCACGACCAGCTGCGCCTGCGCGGCGATCTCCGCGCCGCCGAGTACGACCCGGTGCTGGCGGCCCCGCTCCTCGAGGAGCGGCGGGCCGTTCTCGTGCGTGTGGCCGGCGAGGAGCGCCTGATTGCGGCTGAGGACGCAGGCCGCTACCGCGATGCGCTCGGCGCGATGCCGCCGTCCGGGCTTCCCGACTCGTTCCTCGAGGGCGGGCCGGAGTCGCTGCGCCAGCTGGTGCTCCGCTATGCGCGCGGCCGCGGACCCTTCACCACGGCCGAGGCCAACGAGCGCTTCGGCCGCGACGTCGGCGAGGTGCTTACTACGCTCGAGCGCGACGAGCAGCTCGTCCGCGGCGAGCTGCGGCCGGGCGGGAGCGAGCGCGAGTGGTGCGACCCGGACGTGCTGCGCCGGCTCAGGCGCGCGTCGCTGGCTGCACTGCGCCGCGAGGTTGAGCCGGTCGAGCAGGAGGCGCTCGCGCGGTTCGCCCCTGGGTGGCACGGGATCGACAGAAGGGCTTCGCTGCGCGAGGCCCTCGTGCCGCTGCAAGCGCTGCCGTTGCCTGTTGCGTTGTGGGAGTCCGAGGTCTTGCCGAGGCGCGTTCCGGATTACCGGCCGGAGCACCTCGACGCGCTCACCGCGAGCGGCGAGGTCGTGTGGGTCGGTGCCGGCCTCGACCGCGTTGCCGTCTACTTCCGCGAAGACGCAGCGGCACTCGGGCAGGTGCCCGCGGCACCGCGGCCGGATGGTCCGGAGCACGACGCGCTGCGGGCTGCGCTCGGCGGCGGTGCGCTGTTCTGGCTCGACCTGCTCGAGGAGACGCAGCTCGACGAGGGCATTGTCCTGCCTGCTCTTTGGGATCTCGTCTGGTCGGGGGAGGTGACGAACGACGCGTGGACGCCGCTGCGGGCGACCCGGCGCTTCGGGCAGCCGAAGGCGGAGCGCCGCCCGCGCCGGTTCTCTCGCCGCCGCTCGCAGGGGGCGACCGCGACCGCCGGAAGGTGGGCGAAGACCGAGCGCCTGTTTGCCGGCACGGCGGACCGCCGCGCGCTCGCGGAGCTGTTGCTCGAGCGGCAGGGCATCGTCACCCGCGACGGCGTGCGCGCGGAGGGCATCCCCGGCGGGTACGGCGCGGTGTACGCCGAACTACGCGCGTTGGAGACGCTCGGGCTCTGCCGGCGCGGCTACTTCGTCGAGGGACTGGGCGGGGCGCAGTTCGCGCTGGGCGGTGCGGTCGAGCGGCTCCGCGAGCTGCGCGACCGCGACGAGGAGCCCGAGGCGCTCGTGCTCGCGGCGGCCGATCCGGCGCAGCCGTATGGAGCCGCTCTGCCCTGGCCGCGGCGCGCCGGCGCCCGCGCGGCGCGGGTTGCCGGGGCGTACGTCGTCTCGCTCGGCGGCGAGCCTGTGCTGTACGTCGAGCGCGGCGGACGGTCGCTGTCGCCGCTGCGCGATCCCGACGACACCTGGCTGCGCCCGGCGCTGGCGGCGCTCGCGGCGCACGTGCGCGCGGGACGGGGAAGACGGCTCGCGGTCGAGCGATTCGACGGCGATCCCGTCGTCGACTCCGACGTGCTGCCGCTGCTCGTCGAGGCCGGCTTCCTCGCCGGGCCGCGGCGCGCGGTGCTACGCGCGTAGCCGCTCGACGACCGCGGCCGCCGGCTCTTCGCGCGCCAGTGCGACGGCGGTGCCCGCCCAGAGGTTGAACGAGTCCGCGTCGCCGGCCGCGCGTGCGGCGGCCCGCAGCGGCGCCGTCAGGTGGTGGATGTGCGGATACGCGGACGGCGCGTCGGCGTGGTCGCGCATGAACCTGTTGGCGAGCCCGCGCCCCCGCCGCCCGGTGAACGCCCGCGTGACGGCCGTCTCACTCCGCGCCGCCAGCGCCCGCCGGTACGCGTCGCCGGTGCCGGCCTCCGGGCAGAGCAGAAAGGCTGATCCGACCTGGACGGCGGCCGCGCCCGCGTCGAGTGCCAGACGGACGGCCTCGCGATCGCCGATCCCGCCCGCGGCAACGAGCGGCAGCGCGCTTTCGATCTCGGCCAGGAGCTGCGTCAGGGTCGTTTCGTCGTCGCGGTCATCCCAGGTGCCGCGATGGCCGCCGGCTTCAGTGCCCTGCACGACGAGGGCGTCCGCGTCGACGGCGGCCTCTTCCGCCGACGTCACGGTTAGCCAGACAGCCGCACCGGTTCGACGAACGCGTGCAAGCGCGGCGTCGTCTGGTCTCCCGAACGTGAAGGAGACGACTTCCACCTGCGCATCGAGGATCACATCCAGCTTCGCGTCGAAGTCGTCGTCGTCGAAGCGGGGTTCGCCGAGCTCCGTGCCGAGCCGGCGTGCCTCCGGCTCGAGCTCGTCCGCGTACGCGCCGACGGCGGCCCGGTTGATCGGCTGGTCGCGCAGCACGAACAGGTTGACTCCGATCGGGCGCGACGTGAGCCGGCGCGTCGCCGCAATCTGCTGTGCCAGCTGCTCAGTTGAGATGTAGGCGCCGCCGAGAAAGCCGAGGCCGCCGGCGTTCGAGACGGCCGCCGCGAGCTCGGGCGTCGACGGCCCGCCCGCGAGCGGCGCGAGCACGATCTTCGTGTGGGGAATCACGTCGGCATCTAACGTGATCGGCTGTGCCTGAGGGCGACACTGCGCACCGCGTTGCCGCTCGGCTGCAGGCGCTCGTGGGCGAGCGGCTCGAGGCAGCCTCGCCCAATCCGCGGGCGAAGGCCGAGCGCGTGGCGGAGCGGATCGACGGGCGTCGGCTGGAGGCCGTCCGCGCGCACGGGAAGAACATCGTGCTGCGCTTCGAGGGCGGCATCGACGTGCGCTCCCACCTCCGCATGACCGGCCGCTGGGTCGTCCGCCCGCGCGGCGGTGCGCTTCGCGGCTCGCCGTGGCTTGTTCTCAGCGGCGAGCGCGCCGAAGCGATCCTCTGGAACGGGCCGGTGCTCGAGCTGCACACGCGAGCGCTCGGGCGGCTCGGGCCTGACATCCTCGAGCGGCCGCCGCACCTGGACGCGATGCTCGCTCGACTCCGTGCGAGCGACGGCTCGCGCTGGTTCGGCGAAGCGCTGCTCGATCAGAGTCTCGTTGCCGGAATCGGCAACAAGTGGCTGGCGGAGGCGCTCTGGGAGGTGCAGCTCTCGCCGTGGCGGCGTCTCGTCGACGTCGCGGAGATCGATCGTCGCCGTGCACTCGAGGAGGCGGCGTCTCTGATGCGCGACTCGGTGGACGGCCGCTTTCGGCGGAACCGCGTCTACCGGCTGGTTGGACGGCCATGCGTCCGTTGCGGCAGCACTATTCGCTCCTACGGGCAGGGCGATGCGAATCGGATGACGTACTGGTGTCCCGCCTGCCAGGTAGGAACGGACCCGCGGGGCGCGTAAGTGACTGCGTGTCGCTTCGCGC
>JBKPRG010000033.1:0-5245 GCA_046765815.1 Actinomycetota bacterium | reverse complement strand
GTCGGGCAGTCACCGGCGACCTGGGATCACGTGGCGAAGGCAGCTCCGCTGCTGAAGAAGAACGGCCATCCGATCGGCATCGGGCAGTCGCAGGAGCTCGACTCGAACATGGCGCTGATCGCCTTCCTGATGTGCTTCGGCGGATTCATCCAGGACGAAAACAACATGCCGACGCTCTACACGAAGAAGACGGTCCAGGCCGTGCAGTTCATGGCGAACATGTACAAGAGCGGCGAGGACTCGGCGATCTTCGGCTGGAACCCGGCGTCGAACAACAACTACCTCTACTCCGGCACGGCGTCGATGATCCTGAACGCCATCTCGGCCACGCGGACGCCCGAGAGCCTGCACCTCCCGTTCTCGGACAACCTCTGTATCTGGCCGATCCCGTCCGGCCCGCACGGCCGGTTCGGGCTCGAGCACGTGATGGGCGTCTACACGATCTGGAAGTTCGCGAAGAACAAGGAGAACGCCGAGAAGTTCCTCGTCGACCTCTGCATCCACGGCAAGGACGCGACGATGGCCTCGCAGCTCTACAACTTCCCGAGCTTTCCGGGCGCCTTCCCGTTCAAGGGCATCCGGCTGGCCGCGGCGGCAGACACGCACAAGCCGAAGGGCAAGTACACGATCCTGACGACGATCGCGGAGAAGTACACCCACAACATCGGCTACCCCGGCACGACCAACGCGGCGATCGACGAGATCTTCCAGAAGTACCTGATCCCGCAGATGTTCGCGCAGGTCTCCCAGGGCAAGCTCAGCGCCCACGACTCGGTCCGGGACACGATGAGCGTGATCAAGAACATCTACGCGAAATGGAGGAAGCGCGGGATGGTCTAGCCGAAGTCGACAACGAGGTCGGCGAACGCCGCCGACGACTTCCCGAACTCCCACCAGCCGCGCACGTACGGCTTGACGATTGCGGTCGAGCGGCCGTAGGCGAGCGGGATCAGCGCCGCTTGCTCGGCGACGGCCATGCGGTCCGCCGCGTGGTACAGCTCGAGGCGTTCACGGTCGCGCCGCTCTTGCCGCGCGTGCTCGATCAGCTCGTCGAACGGCGCGTGAGCGTAGCCGCCCTCGTTCGTCTTCGACTCCGAGTGGAGCAGTAGCCGCAGGTAGTACTCCGGGTCCGGATACCCGGGCAGCCAGCCGGTGACGACGATCGGAGCGATGAACTCTTCCCACGGGCGCGCCTGCTGCCACGCGTGCTCGGGTGACCACGTCGGCGTCTCGACGGGCACGCCGAGCACCTCCGACCACGAGCGCGCGACGATCTCGATGATGTCCGCCCAGTCCTGCAGGCCCGCGACGCGCACGGTGCCCTCGACGCCCGATTCCGCATAGAGGGCGCGCGCCCGCTCCGGGTCGAAGCGCGGGACGATGTCCGGCGTATGCCCCTGCAGCGCCGGCGGCACGAGGCCGCCCGTCGCGACGAGCAGGTTCTCCGGCAGCGCGGCGGCGAGCGCCTCGCGGTCGATCGCGTGCGCGAGTGCGCAGCGGAACGCGACGCTGGCCGCCATCGGGTCGGCGTGGTCGAAGGCGAGGTATGCCGTCCAGGCCGCAGGCCCGACGACGGTGTCGTCGGCGGGCGCGCCCGAGACGCGGTCGGCGAGGCGCGGCGTGTACCGCACCGCGACCATGTCGAGCTCGCCGGCGTCGTACTCCGGCAGCGCGTCGCCGACCGTCCGGTGCGCGTACTCCACTCGCTCGACGTTGCCGACGCGGGTCACGTTGGCGTAGTCCGGCCGGCGCTCCAGGACGAGTCCGTGCTCGTCGCGCTCGGCGATCCGGAAGGGCCCGCTGACGGCCGCGCGATCGTGCCGGGGTTGCGGCCCGCCGTCGGGCCGGTTCATCACGCTCAGGAAGTAGGGCGCCGGCGCGGCGAGCCGGAACTCGACGGTGCGGTCGTCGAGCGCGCGCACGCCGACCGACGACGCGTCCCTCGTGCGGCCGAGGCAGTAGTCCTGTCCGTTCTCGAGCACGAAGTAGATTGCCGCCGACGAGCCCGGCGTCTCGGGGTCGAGCACGCGCTTGATCCCATACTCGACGTCGTGCGCCGTCAACGGCGCGCCGTCCGACCAGTGCAGCCCGTTGCGCAGCGTGAAGACGTAGCGGAGGCCGTCGTCCGAGATCTGCCACGACTCCGCCAGCGACGGCACGATCGTGCGCTCCGGCCAGGCTTCGACCAGGCGGTCGAAGAGCTGCATGCACAGCTGGATGTTCGGCCAGGCGATCGCCGAGCGTGGGTCCGGGTCGTTGGGCAGGAAGCTGGAGGCGAGACGCAGCGTCTTGGTGGGTTGCGGCGCGGTCTCCGGGCGGGTCCAGCGTGCGAACGCGCGCTGGTACGTCTCGTTCGCCTCGGCGAAGCGCATTGACGTGTGGAGTGCGAGCGCCAGCTTGAAGAGGACGAGCGCCACCTCGTTCGACTCGCCGCGCTGCTCGAGTAGCGGCAGCAGCTCGCGGTAGTGGTGGATCGCCTCGTCGAGCGCGTACTCCTGCCGCGCGTTGTCGCCTGCGCGCGTCAGGTAGTAGGCCGCCTTCTCCTCGTCGGCTGCGGCGAGCCAGTGATGCGCCAGCAACGCGAGCGAGTCCTCAACGCTGTCACGGTTCTCCAGCCACAGGGCGGCCTCGCGATGCAGCCGCCGGCGCTCGGTCGTCACCATCGTGCGGTAGACCGCCTCCTGGATCAGCACGTGCTTGAAGCGGAACTCGGGCTGCGGCCAGCGGCGGCTCTGGCGGACGAGGTCGAGGCGCTGCAGCTCGCGCAGCGATTCACGGGTCAGCTCCTCGCCGCCCGCGACGCCTGCGAGGAGCGAGAGCCCGAAGCTCCGCCCGAGCACCGACGCAGCCGTCAGCGTCTCGCGGCACGCGGGCGTCAGCCGGTCCGCGCGCGCCAGGATCACCTTCTCGACGGTGGGCGGCACGTCGATCGGCACGTCGTGGTCGAACCGCCAGCCGTGACCCTCGTGTTGCAAGGCACCCGCGTCGGCGAGCGATGAGACGAGCTCTTCGAGGAAGAAGGGGTTGCCCTCGGCCTGGTCGAGGAGTCGCTGCTCGAGCTCGGGCGGCAGCGTCTCGGCGCCGACGAGTGCGTGCAGCAGCTCCAGCTCGGCGTCGCCCGAGAGCGCCTCGAGCTCGAGCGTGCGCAGACGGTGCGGGAAATTCCGCGCGGCGAGCTCGCGCAGCCGCCACGACGGATGATCCGGATCTGGACGCTGCGTCACGACGAGCAGCACGGCGGCGTCCTCGGTTGACGCGAGCAGCTGCTCGGCCAGCTGCAGCGACGTCGGGTCAGCCCAGTGCACGTCCTCGAGCACGGCGACGACCGGCCCCGTCGACGCGAGCCGCTCGAGCAGGTGCCGGACGACCTCGAACGTGCGGTACTGGAGCGCCTCGGGCGACAGCTCGGCGAGCCGGTCGCGCGCCTCGGGCTCGGAGGTCAGGCCCAGAAGCATTGCGAGGTACGGGAACCACTCGGCGGCCTCGTCGCCGGCCGCGTGCGAGAGCGTCCGGCGCAGTGCGAGCCGCGTGCGCAGCTCCGGATCGTCGAGCGCGACGCTGAGCCAGTTGCGCAACAGGTCGCGGAAGGGCCCGTACGGCGTCGACTCGCCGTAAGAGACGCATCGGCCCTCCAGCCAGACGTGCTGCTCCGCGAGCCGGCGCAGCTCGGCGAGAAAGCGGCTCTTCCCGATCCCGGGCTCACCCGAGACGAAGAGGATCGACCCGGCGCCCGCCGCGACGTCCTGCAGCGCGCGCGACGCGACCGCAAGCTCCTGCTCGCGCCCGACCAGCGGCGTGTCGGCGACCGCACGTCCGGAGCCCAGGGCCGCCTGCACCGGAAACGCGGTCACGTCCTCGGCCTTGCCCTTCAGCGCCAGCCGCTGCGACGGGCCCCAGCTGAACTGCCGCTCGGCCAGTCGCCTCGTCTCCGGCCCGGCGAGCACGCTGCCCGGCTCGGCGGCCGACTGGAGACGCGCCGCGACGTTGACCGAGTCGCCTGTCGCGCCGTACTCGACGCGGCTGCCTGCGCCGACCGGGCCGACGACGACAGGCCCCGTGTCGACACCGACGCGCACTGCAAGCCCCTCGACCGCGAAGCTGCGCTCCACGTCGCGGGCGAACTCGCGCACCTCGTCGACGATCGTGAGCGCGGCCCTGAGCGCGCGCTCGGCGTCGTCCTCGTGCGCCATCGGCGCGCCGAAGAGCGCCAGGACTCCGTCGCCCGCGAGGTCCTTGACCGTCCCGCCGAACTCCTCGACGGCATGCACCATCCGTGCGACCGCCTCGCCGACCACCAGCCGCGCCTCCTCGGGGTCGAGCCGCTCGGTGAGCGCAGTCGAGCCGACCAGGTCCGCAGCGAGCGCCGTGACGACGCGCCGCTCCTCACGCATTGGATCCGCGCTCATGGGTTGATTCTGCGTGAAGGAGCGGCGGGCGGGCCGGCGCTCATGTACGCGATTTGTTGCAGATGACATGTCTCGAGGGTCCGATGACAGCGGACCCCGTGCCCGGTTTCATGGATCGCATGGACGACGGTGATACGTGGGACCCCACCGCGTGGGATTTGGCGTCGGCGATCAGGCTCGGCGTCGACCTCGAGAAGGATCGCGCGGCGCTCGACGAGCTGGCGGACGCGATGCTCGTCTGGGCGGACACCCAGGCGGACCGCCTGACGCCGGCTGCAGTCGCCCGCTTGTGGGACGACGAGCTCGAGGGGGAGATCCGCAGCGGCCTCGAGCGAGTTGCGGAGCTCGGCGACGATTGGGCACGGTCGGCGGCGGCTGCGTTTGCCGAGTTCCAGCGCGATCCTCGAGCGGCGGCGATCACGCAGGCGGTCGTCCAGGAGCTGGCGCAGGAGATCTCGTCGCGCGACCACCCGTGGTTCTTCTGCACGGGCTGCCTCGAGGAAGGGCTCTCGCACGCGCCGGCCGAATCGCGGCGCGCGCTGGCACGGCAGGTGGCGATCGTCGCGCGGCGGAACGTCGACGTCCCCGAGGCCGAGGTAGCAGCCGCCCTTGCGGGCGCGGTCACCGAACCGCCGGTCGAGCGGTTGGGCACGCTCGAGCGGCGGGCGGCGGTGCGGGCGCGACTCGGACGCATCGGCTCACTGGCGGCGGAGTCGTTGCCCATCCTCGCCGCCGAGCTGCGGCTGATCGGCGACGAAGAGCTCTCGGCGCGGGCCGCTGACGACGACGTCTGGGCGGTCGTCTGTGAGGCGCTGCTCGCGGACGCGGCGCGACCGGAG
>JBKPRG010000032.1:0-5265 GCA_046765815.1 Actinomycetota bacterium | reverse complement strand
GCGGGGCGACTGCTCGAGATGCTGGTCTGGTCCGGGCGGCCGCAGCGCGTGCTCGAGATCGGCACGTTCAGCGGCCATTCGGCCCTGTCGATGGCCGCGGCGTTGCCGGACGGCGGCCGCATCGACACGTGCGAGCTCGATGCGGAGCGCGCCGCCTTCGCGCAGCGCTACTTCGACCGCTCGCCGTACGGTTCGCGAATCACGCTGCATGTCGGCCCGGCGCTCGAATCGATCGAGCGGCTCGAAGGCGACTTCGACTTCGTCTTCATCGACGCCGAGAAGGACGGCTACATCGGCTATTACGAGGCAGTGCTGCCACGACTCAGCCCGCGCGGGCTGATCGTCGCCGACAACACGCTGTGGAGCGGCGGCGTCCTCGACGGCGAAGGCCCGATCGTCGCGTTCAACGAGCACGTCGCCGCCGATCCGCGCTCGGCGCAGGTGCTGCTCAGCGTGCGCGACGGCATGACGCTCATCCGGCACGCCTGAACCAGAGCTTGTGCCAACTTGGCACAAGCCGTGGTGCTCGGCCGGCGTGCCGCGAGCCATGGCCGGACGGGCCGCGTTCTCGACGAAAGGTGGCTGCCATCGTCACGAATCGCGCACGGGCCTGAGCCCAGCGTGCGAGCCGTTGCGGAGCCTGTCTGTGGACGAAGCGTTACAGAGTTCCCGCCGAGGGATGGGCTAGTCCCGGACGGCCGCGTTGCCGGCGCGGGCGCCCTCGCAGGACATGTCCGAAGCGGCCAGTAGGGTGCGCAGCCCATGCGCCTCATCGTCGCCCGCTGCGAAGTCACCTACACCGGCCGCCTGAACGCCTTCCTGCCCGAGTCGACTCGGTTGCTGATGCTGAAGGACGACGGCTCGGTGCTCGTGCATGCGGATGCCGGCGGGTACAAGCCGCTGAACTGGATGACGCCGCCGACCGTGATCGAGCACGGCGAGGGGGTCGTCGTCGTGCGCAAGCGCGCGGGCCGCAGCGAGGACAGGCTCGAGATCCAGCTCGTGGAGGTGCTCTCGGACGTGACGCACGACATGGGCGAGGCGGCCGCGCTCGAGAAGGACGGCGTCGAGCGCGACCTGCAACTGCTCCTCGCCGACGATCCGACGCACATCGAGCCCGGCCTGCGGCTGGTCAAGCGCGAATGGCCAACGGACGTCGGCCCTGTCGACCTGATGTGCCGCGACGAGGACGACGCTTGGGTGGCCGTCGAGATCAAGCGCATCGGGACGATCGACGCGGTCGAGCAGCTCACGCGCTATCTGGACTGCATTCGCGCCGACTCAGCACGGAGCGAGTGCCGCGGCATCCTCGCGGCGCAGACGATCAAGCCGCAAGCAGTCGCGCTGGCCGAGAGCCGTGCGATCGCGACCGTCGAGGTCGACCTTGCCGTCCTGCGCGGCGAGCGCGAGCCCGAGCTCACGCTCTTCTCGGCCTAGGACAGGTACCACGCGAGCAGCCGCGCGCCCTCTTCGTCGACCTCGCGCCGCGCTTTCGAAGGAAGCCGCTCGAACGGCTCGACCACGAGCCGCTGCCGCTCGATTCGCCACGCCCCGGCGACGAAGCCGTCGACGGTGAACGTGTTCTTCGTCGTCGCGTTCTTGCGGTTGTAGACGGCCTCGGCGTACTCGGGCGGCACGATCCGCGAGCTGTCGTTGTGCGCGAGGATGATCGAGTCGTACGCCGGTAGGAAGCGCACCGGCGCGCGCTCCCGCCCCGACATGGTCCGCCCCCTCGGCACGTCGAACATCCCGTCGCGTTCAGCTAGCCCTTCGAGCGCGGGGCGGATCTGGCGCTTGCGGAAGCTCGTGAAGTGCTCGACGTCCTCGATCGTCGCCGGGCCGTAGCCCGCGAGGTAGGCCCGCACCACCCGCGTCGCCGCCTCCTGCGGGTCCGGCAGCTTCGCGTCCCACAGCCGTGCCGGCGGCGGCTTGGTGTGCGGCCATGGCCCGACGACCCCGACACGCACGAACGGAAGCGCTCGTAGCGAGAACGCGATCGTCCAACGGTCGTCGGTTCCGAGGACGCGCTCTGCGATCTGCTGGATCTCGGCCGATGTGAGCGGGCGTCGCGGCAGTGCACGGCGCAAGGCATCGACGTCGACGCCCAGGTTCTCGGTGCGGCCGCGCCGCGAGTCGATGGCCGCCGAGACGATGAACGGATAGTCGTCGCGAGCCATCACATGCAGCGTCGTCCGCAGCGTGCCGGCCTTGACCAGCGCCTCGTTGTCCGTCAGGTGCTCCTTGCGGAAGCCGGCGACGCGCGACCAGAGCGCGACGTACGGCGATGGCGCGTACTGCGCCTGCAGCGCAACAAGGCGGGAGACCGCCCGCACGGCCGACTGGCGCTTGCGCTCGAGCAGCATCTGCCGCGCCAGCAGCGTGCGGTTCAACTCGCGCAACTCGCGTAACGTCACATGACCACCGCCGCCTTCAGCAGATCGGGCGGCGGGTCGGCGAACAGCGCCGGCAGCTGGTCGAGCAGCACGCGATGCGTGATCAGCCGCTCCCACGGATACGCAGCGCTTGCGAGGAACCCGAGGGCGGCGCGCACCGTCGCCGGCGTGTGGTGGAACGAGCCACGGAGTGTCAGCTCCTCGTAGTGCAGGCGGTAGGCGTCGACCCCCGGCCGCGCGTCCTCGGGCAACCCACCGAACAAGACGACGGTGCCGCCGGGGCGGACGAGCGAGACGGCGTCGCGCCACGCTTCCTCCGAGCCCGCCGCTTCGATGACGATGTCGGCGCCGCGCCCGTCGCCCGCCTCCGCTCCGAACTCGCCGACGAGCGCACGCCGCTCGGCCCGCCCCCCGACGACGACGGGCCAGCCGCCGGCGTCGGCGACGCAGGCGGAGAGCATCAACCCGATCGGCCCGGCGCCGAGAATCGCAACGGTGTCGCCCGCGCCGACCTGCGCACGCTCGACGCCCCGCAGGCAGCACGCCAACGGCTCGACGAGGGCCGCGACCTCCGGCGCGAGTCCAGCCGGGACGTCGTGCAGGTTGACTCGAGCGATGCGCTCGGGCACGACGAGCCACTCGGCATAGGCGCCCGAAAGAAACTCGAGCTCCGTGCACTGGTCGCCGCGCCGGCACGCGTCACACGCGCCGCACGGAGCCGAGTTCGCAGCGATCACCCTGCGCCCGTCGACGATCCCGCAGAACTCGTGCCCGAACTGCGTCGGCGACGAGCGAAGGAGCAGCGGATGCCCGCGCCGGAACGTCTTGAGGTCGGTCGCATCGGTGAGCGCGACCTCGACCTGAACGAGCACGTCGCCGGGGCCGGGCTCAGGTCGCGGCAGCTCCTCGATCCGCAGATCGCCCGGCGCGTACAGCATCGCCGCCCTCACGGCGTGAAGGCAACCTTGAGCGCGTCGCCGCGCCGGTACAGCTCGACGCCGTCGACGAAACGTTCGAGCGGCAGGCTCGTGACCGGCGGGAGAACCAGGCTCGGCAGCAGCGCGAGCGCCGCCCCGAACGCCTCCGGGGTCGCCGACCGCGAGCCGACGACCGTCAACTCGCGGCGGTAGACGAGATCGAGCGGCACCGGCACGGGCTCCGGCGGCGCCGCGAAGACGACGACACGCCCGCCCGGCTCGAGCCGCGCGATGGCATCGTCGATCCCGGCGTGCGCGGTCAGCACCGCCGCCGCGACGGGGCGTGCGTCGTCCGCCGCACCCAAAGCCCGTGCGCGCTCGAGGCGCTCCTCGCGCAGCTCGGACACGACCACGTCACAGCCGCGTGCCAGCAGCACCTGCGTCCACAGCAGTCCGACTGCTCCACAGCCGACGACGAGCACGCGGCCACCCGGCACGAGCTCGGCGGCGCGCAGAATGCACGCGAGGGGCTCGACCCAGATCCCGTCGAGGCCGTCCGGCAACGGCACGACGTGCGTCGCGGTCAGCCGCTCCGCAAATCCACCGGGTGCGATCCGCAAGTCGGCAAAAGCCGCGCACGTCGACTCGTGACGCGCGCGGCAGCGCTCACATGCTCCGCACGGCACGCGATGCATGACGGTGACACGCGTCCCGTCCGCGAGCTCGCCATCGATCTCGTGACCGAGCACGGTGCCGGCCGCCGCGCGGCCGAGCTTCTCGACGTCGGAGCCGCAGAGCCCACACGATCGAATGCGAACGAGTTGCCCGGGGCCGTCGGGCTCGGGCAGATCTGCAAGCTCGGGCAGCCCATCCGCGTCGAGGACGACCGCGCGCACCGCCGTATCGTAGGCGGCGCGCGCAGTCGCGCTCGTTCAGCCGAGCCGGACCGGGAACGAAACGAGTCGGCGGACGGAGATGCCGCCCAGCAACGGGTCGCCCGGCTTCCGGGCCCGCGACATCACGGCGAGGATCTGCTGCCGCGGCGAAGCGGGGAAGAACCGGTCGCGGTTCATGTTCAGCGTCGCCCAGCCGTCAGCACCGGTCGTCGCCTCGGGCGGAACCGAGAACTGCTCGAACGGAACCGCCGTCGCATAGACGAGCGCACCCTGGATCGGGCGGCCGCCGCACGACGAAACATGGAACTTGACGGTGATGGTGGACGCGTCACGGCTGACCACGGACGGCGAGATCGACTGGCCGTCGATCAGCAACCGCGCCGGCGCCGAGACGCTCGTCACGGCAAGCGTGCCCGAGCCGGAGGTTGGGCAGCCGTCCTTCGTCGTCGGCGGCGGAGCCGGAGCCGACTTCACAACTGCAGTCGGAACCGACGTCGCGGTGGCCGAGCCGTCGGCGTTCTTCGCCGTGACGCGGACGCGGATCGTGTTGCCGGCGTCGACGCTCTTCAACGCGTACGTCTTGTCGGTCGCGCCTGAGATCGACGAACAACTACCGCCGTTCTCGTCACACCGACGCCACTGGTACGTGTAGGTGATCGGCGTCGTGCCGTTCCACGTTCCGGTCGACGAGGTCAGCGTCTGGCCGACCTCGGCCGTGCCGGAGATCGTGGGCGGCGACTGGTTCGACGGTGCGGCTGCACTTGCAGCGCTACCGCTGCCGGCGCCGCCGAAGACGGCCCCGAGCACCAGCGCCGCTCCCGCGAGCAAGCCCGCGGTCAGTCCGCGCCGACCAATGGAAATGCGATGCATGTTCATACCCCCCTTTGAAGTGGCATGCCGCTCGCGTTCCCGCCTCGGTCGAGACCTCACCTAGTAGTCGGTAAGCGTTTCGCAAGGTCTGCGTTAAAGCTGCCGAAAGCTGCCGCGCAGGGGCTGGGCTACACTGCGATTTCCCCGGGGCTATAGCTCAGTTGGGAGAGCGCCTGGATCGCACCCAGG
>JBKPRG010000031.1:0-5389 GCA_046765815.1 Actinomycetota bacterium | reverse complement strand
CCTCGTCGAGCGTCTCGTTGAGGAGCTTCTCCGCGTCGCCGTGATCGAGCTCTCCGGCAAGGGTGCGCGCGGTGCCGTACGCGGCGATCTCATAGTGCTCGATCCGCTGCGCGGCGGCGATGATCGCCGCGTCCTTCGCGATCGGATCGCCGCTCTCGCCGAGTACTTCCTCGCCTTCGGCGATGAGCCCTTTCATCGCCTTGCACGTCTTGCCCGAGCTACCCATGCCGAGAATGGTCGTCACCTGCTCGAGCCGCTCGAGGTGGCCCTTCGTCTCCACGAGATGCTCGTTCACTGCCTTCTTCAGCTCCTCCGAGGTGGCGGCGGCAGCGACCTTCGGCAGCGCGGCAATCAGCTGCTTCTCGGCGCTCAGCAGGTCCTCGACCTGGTCCTTCAGGACGTCGTCCAGTGATTGCAACCCCATCGTTCCCCCTTGTCCTCGGTTGTCTACGAGCTCTTGCGAGCAGTTGCCTTGCCGCCCTTACGGCCGGCGGCCTTCTTTTGAGCCGTCGTCCCGCCCTGCGAGGACGACGAACCGGTGCCCGAGCTCTTGCCACCGCGGCTCGACGCGCCCGGCGAGTTCGCAATCCGAGCTGCACGCTCCTTCGACATCCCCTTTTCCTTCAGCGCTTCGTATTGCTTCTCGTTCTTGACGTTGGCGCGCTTGTTCGGCATGCCTGCTCAGTCCCCGCGGTGTCGCGGCGCAAACACCGTCCGGACATGAACGTGGTTCTGTCAGGCGTCGCGGCCCAGACTCAGACTCGGCCCGTCGCAAGTTCCGGCCGAGCCATGCGTCTACTCAGAGCCGGTGGAGCTGGCGGCAAGCATCACCGCGGAGCGACCGGCGCGCCCCCGCTTCTTTGGGGAGAGGGTTGCGGAAATGGCGCGCCGGTCGCGACTACATGTCTTCAACCGGTGGCTTGGGGCGGGCGACGGGCCGCAGCCGGGGAGAGTGGCCGCACGCCCACCGTCGCCCGCCCGGCACCCCCGCTCCCCCAAAGAGAGAACACGGAGGGCTGCACAAGCTTCGCGTCACGCGGCAGGCGTCCTCCTCAGACCGAACTTCATAACGCGGAGAACCCGGCCGGTTTCGTTGGGGATCACCTGTTTGAGGGCCGAAAAGCTGGGTTTTGCAGAGCCTTTACATCAGCGGCGCGCCGGTTCCTCGAAGGACGTGCATCTCCTCTGTGCAGCTCCCTATCCGAATACTCAGAAGAGAGGCGCTCATGAGGAAGTTGATCGTTCTCAGCATGCTCGCGATGGTCATCCCGGCCGCCGCGATCGCTGCCGGTACGCCGGCACAAAACGCGGCAGCCCAGGCCGCCTGTCGCGCGCAGCGGACGGCGATCGGTGCCGCCGCCTTCAAACTGCTCTACGCGCCGGTCGCGAACGCGAACCAGGCGAACGCCTTCGGCAAGTGCGTCTCGAACACGGTTAAGAACGAGCAGGCGAACGCCGCCGCCGCGATCAGCTCCTGCAAGACGGCGCAGACCGCCGATCCGGCCGCGTTCAAGACCAAGTACGGCACATTCGGCAAGTGCGTCTCGGCAACGACTTCGGCCGCCAATAAGGCTGACCAGGCCGCGACGATCGCCGCTGCCAAGTCCTGCAAGACGGAGCGGGCCGCCGATGTTGCTGCCTTCGCATCCAAGTACGGCACGGGCGCGAGCAAGTTGAACGCCTTCGGCCGGTGCGTCTCCAGCAAGGTCAAGACGACCCAGTAACTCGACCTCCGCTCGGGGTCAGGCGCGAGTCGACGTCTGACCCCGGGCCCACCGCGCCCGCCGATGACTAGCCCAGTTCGTCGCCCGCTGCCCTGGCGGAATGGGCGAGGACGACGGCCAACCTAACTCAGCGCCGGCAAACACCGAAGCCGTCGCGTAGCTGCGCCGGCGGGCCTGACAATCGCCTCAGGCGCGGTGCTGGTCTCTGGCTGGGTCCAGCGCTCGATGAAGCAGCACGATGCAGAGGTTGACCTTCGGCGACGGCGGTAGCTGCATCAGCCGCTCGAGCAGCTCCTCGGTCGCGACCATCTCGTACTCCAGCCGCCGCTCATCGCCGGCGGACTCGTATCGGCGACCAGACCCCATGTACTCGCAACGCGACACTGACAACGGGCGATACGCTCGTCTTGAACGGGCGGTCAACGCTGCTCGTGCCCCTCTAGCCGCCGACGGTGGTTCCTTCGACACGCTCGGCGTGACTGCTGCAAGGCGAGGCCGGAGATCGAGGTGACGTACTTCGTGTTCGACGTGCTCGCGGTCGAGGGTCGATGTCCAAAACCGCGGGCGTATCAGAGACAAGGCGGGTCGGCTCTTTCCCGGAGGGGCGGGAGAGGGTCCTGACGGGACCCGAGTGGATCACTCGTACCCTGCAACGACGGAACTCGGAGTCCCTCGCGCGGTCAATCTGGCGCCTGTTCCTGTCACGGCGGAGAGCGGTAGCCGAAGTCGTTGCTCTTCTCCGCCGTGGTTCCGGCTGGGGCGGCGTCGGCGCGTCTCACACGGTTACCACCCGTGATCGTGGGAGTCTCCGCTGCCGCGCTGCAGTGGCTACACCGATGCGTTCTCGCGGGCGCATTGGTCAAAAAACCGCGTGCGCTTGAGCAGCACAGCAGGAGATTTCTAGTGCCCCCGGCAA
This sequence comes from Actinomycetota bacterium, assembly GCA_046765815.1. GTDB lineage: Bacteria > Actinomycetota > Thermoleophilia > Gaiellales > Gaiellaceae > PALSA-600. The sequence continues at coordinate 2,749 of JBKPRG010000031.1, read as the reverse complement.
GAATCGAACTTGCGCACGCCGTTTAGGAAGTCGCGGCCGCTCACGCGAGTGTCCCTGCAAATACGCCAGTATTCGGCGGTCGAGGACAGTTGTGCGCCACTGTTTGCGCCAGTGATCGCAGCGAGACCACTGGCGACAACGGAACCGTGGTTCACCGCTTACTGCCTCGACGCTTGTTCGGCCCGGGCGTAACGTAGGCGGAGTGCTGATCTGCCGGAACTGCGGCCAGGAGAATCCGGACGGCTTTCGGTTCTGTGGCGCGTGCGCCGCGCCGCTGTCGCCGGCTCCGACGCGCGAGGAGCGGAAGGTCGTCACGGTGCTCTTCGTCGATCTCGTCGGCTTCACGAGCAGGGCGGAGCAGCTCGACCCGGAGGACGTTCGCGCGACGCTCTCCCCGTACTACGCGCGGCTGCGCCAGGAGATCGAGCGGCACGGCGGCACGGTCGAGAAGTTCATCGGCGACGCCGTGATGGCTCTCTTCGGGGCGCCGGTCGCCCATGAGGACGATCCGGAGCGAGCAGTCCGTGCCGCGCTCGCGATCCGCGATGCGATGGAGGAGCCGAGCGACGAGCCGGGGCTCGAGCTGCAGCTCCGGATCGCAGTGACGACCGGAGAGGCGCTGATCGCGCTCGGGGCCCGCCCGCTCGAAGGCGAAGGCATGGCCTCGGGCGACGTGGTCAACACGGCGGCACGACTGCAGTCGGCGGCCCCGGTGAACGGGATCCTCGTCGGCGAAGGCACCTACCGCGCCACGCACGACAGGATCGAGTACCGCGAGGCGGCTCCCGTCGAGGCGAAGGGAAAGGCCGAGCCGATCCCGGTCTGGGAGGCCGTCGCCGCGCGGTCGCGGTTCGGCCTCGATCTCGAGCAGCGGGAGCGGTCGAAGCTCGTCGGCCGCGAGCGTGAGCTGGGCTTGCTCGTCGACTCGCTTGCGCGCTGCCGGCGCGAGCTCGCCCCGCAGCTGTTGACCCTCGTCGGCGTCCCCGGCATCGGCAAGAGCCGTCTCGTGACGGAGCTCTTCCACGTCGTCGACCGCGACCCTGAGCTGATCTGGTGGCGGCAGGGGCGGTCGTTGCCGTACGGCGAGGGTCTGAGCTACTGGGCGCTGGCCGAGATCGTCAAAGCGCAGGCCGGCATCCTCGAGACCGATGCGACGGACGCCGCGGACGCGAAGCTGAAGGAGATGATCGCCGACGCCATCGCCGAGGCCGACGAGCCGGCCTGGGTCGAGGAGCATCTCCGCCCCCTGGTCGGACTGAGCGTCGCCGCCGACATCGGCGGCGACCGCCGTGGCGAGGCGTTCGCGGCGTGGCGCAGGCTGCTCGAGGCGCTCGCCGAGGAGCGCCCGCTCGTGCTCGTGTTCGAGGACCTGCACTGGGCCGATGACGGCCTTCTCGACTTCATCGACCACCTCGCCGACTGGGCGACAGGCGTGCCGATGCTGATCGTCTGCACCGCCCGCCCCGAGCTGCTCGACCGCCGCTCCGGCTGGGGCGGCGGCAAGCGCAACGCGACGACGGTCTCGATCTCGGCCCTCTCGCCGGAGGAGACCGCCCAGCTGCTCGGCTCGCTGCTCGAGCAGATTCTGCTGCCGGCGGAGCTTCAGAGCCAGGTGCTCTCACGCGCCGAGGGTAATCCGCTCTACGCCGAGGAGTACGTCCGGATGCTGCAGGATCGCGGCTTCCTCGTGCACGGCGCGCACGGCTGGCAGCTCGATCTCGACCAGGAGCTTCCTCTGCCGGAGACGGTGCAGGGCATGATCGCCGCGCGGCTGGACGCGCTCGCGCTCGACGAGAAGGACCTGATTCAGAACGCCGCGGTGATCGGCAAGGTCTTCTGGTCGGGTGGGCTCGCCGCGGTCGGCGGGTCGGGCATCTCGACCTCGGACGCCGTCCTCCACGCGCTCGAGCGCAAGGAGTTCATCCGGCGTGAGCGGCGGTCGGCAGTCGCGGGCGAGGCTCAGTACGCCTTTCTGCATGCACTCGTGCGCGACGTGGCCTACGGTCAGATACCGCGCGCAGCACGCGTCGACAAGCACCGCCGAGCCGCCGAGTGGATCGAGACGCTGGCGCGCGATCGCAGCGACGACCGGGCCGAGATGCTCGCCCAGCACTACCGCGAGGCGATCACGCTCGCCCGGGCGGCCGGCCTCGACATCGAGCCGCTGCGTGAGCCCGCCGTTCGGGGCCTCGCGGAGGCGACCCGGAGGGCGGAGACCCTCAACGCCTGGGCGGCCGCCGCCGAGTTAGCACGCGCGGCGCTCGATCTCCTCGGCGAAGACGATCCGCGGCGGGCGGACCTGCTGCTCGCGCTCGGCCGCGCCGGATGGATGACCGGCGAGGAAGCCGCCGAGCACTTGCGGGCTGCGTCTGACGCGTTCCAAGCCAAGGGCGAAGTCGAGGCCGCGGCCGAGGCGGAGGTCCTGCTCGCTCGGAGCTTCTGGGGCCAGGGCGACAGCGAGCGCGCCGAGCCGCACATGGCGCACGCGGTCGCGCTCGTCGAGGACCGACCGCCTTCGCCCGTGCAGGCTCGGGTCCTGGCGCAGCGCGCGAGAAACGCGTTCATCTCGGGTGATCCTCGCCACGGGCTCGAGTTGGCCCAGCGGGTGTTGCCCCTCGTCGAGCAGGTGGGGGGTGACGAACTCGCATCGCATGTCCTGAATACGATCGGCATGTCACGCGTCTCCGCCGGCGATCCGGCGGGAATCGAGGATCTGCGGCGCAGCGCCGAGCTGGCCGAGTCGGCGAAC
>JBKPRG010000030.1:0-6293 GCA_046765815.1 Actinomycetota bacterium | reverse complement strand
TCGCTGGCGTGGTCAGTGACGATCGTCGACCCGTCCGGCAAGACTGTCGCGACCGGTGGCGGCACAGGCACGCTCGTCGACTGGACCTGGCATGCGCCCTCGGCGGCCGGTCGCTACGCGTGGACGATTGCGGCGCCGGGGATCAGGATCGCCTCCGGCGCGCTCGGCAAGGGCGGCCCGCCGCCACCGACGCCGTTCTCGCTCACGAACCTGCTCGTCGCGCCGAGCGTCATCGCTCCCGCCGCCGATGGCAGCGGCGGCGACACGACCGTCAGCTTCACCCTCGGCGGGCCCGCGCAGGTGACCGCGCAGGCGCTCGACGCGAACGGCGTCCCGGTTGGCGCGGTGTTCGACGAGCAGCGGCTCGCCGGCAACAACAGCTTCATCTGGAGCGCAGGAACGCTGCCCGACGGGCGCTATCGGCTGGCGGTCACGGCGACCGCAGGCGCGAGGCACGTCACGAAAGCGTTCGACGTCGTCGTCGATCGCACCGTCACCGGGTTACCGCCCGTGCTGCCGCCGATCTCGCCGAACGGCGACGGCGTGGCGGACAGCGTCTCGCTGACGTTCTCTCTCACGCAGAACGTACCCGTACGGGTCGACGTCGAGCAGGGCGGCGCCGTGCTGGCGACTCCGTTCCAGGGTCAGCCCGGAATGGGCTCGCACACCGTCGCGTGGGACGGCACTGCCAACGGCGCGCCGCTGCCCGACGGGCGCTACCTCGTCGTCGTCTCGTTCACCGATGCGCTGGGCGACATCCAGATCGCGATCCCGCTGACGATCGACACGGTGCCGCCGCTGTTGACGCTCGTCGACCTTACGACCTTGCGCTTCACGCTCAGCGAACCCGCGACGGTGACCGCGCTCGTCAACCAGAAGACGAGGGTCGAGCTGGCGGAGCCGAAGGGGACGTTCGCGCTGCCCTTCACCGGCGCCGTCCTCCAGGTCTCGGCCGAGGCGCAGGACGCCGCCGGCAACCTCAGCGTGGTCGTGACCGGCCCATGAGCCAGGAGTCGTAGCCCGTCTCGAGCCGCTCGAGTACGTCCACGAACAGGTCGAGCCGGTTGCGCTCGACCCACCCTGCGCCCGGCCATGCCGTCGAGCCGACGTTGATGCCGATGCCGAGCACAACCCGCTCGCCGGCCTCGGCGAGGATGCCGGCGGCCTTGCGGCCGTCGACCAGGACGTCGTTCGGCTGCTTGATCGTCGCCCGGGGGCCGATTGCATCGGCGACGGCGCGCGCGGCGACGAGCGTCAGCTCGGGCCAGTCGGCGACCGGCGGCGGCGGATAGAGCGCGACCGAAAACATGAGCGCCGAGTCGACCCACGTGCGCCCGAGCCTCCCGCGCCCCTCCGTTTGGCTTTCCGCCAGGGCCACGGCGCCGTGCGCGGCGTCCGGCGGGAGCATCCGCTGCGTCGTCGGGGCCACCTCTGCCCAGTGGTACTCGCGTCCGAATGACCCACGAAGCGCAGAACGGACGGCCGAGTTGTCGAGGTAGCCACCCACACCCACTACAGTAGGCGCCTCTCCCGTGCAACCTTCGCCGCCCCGCTCCCGTCGAATCGTGCGTGACCTGCGGTCCGACGGGCCGCTCGTCTACGAGAAGCTCTCGGACCCCATTCTCGTCCGCCGCACAAAAGACGGAGACTCACGTGCACTCGAAGCCCTCTGCGCCCGTCACGCCGATCGCGTGTACCGGATCGCGCTGCATGTGCTGCGCGACCCGGACGATGCGTCCGATGCCGCGCAAGAGGCGCTCGTGAAGCTCGTGCGGCGCGTGCACCAGTTCCGGGGCGAGTCGCAGTTCGGGACGTGGCTGCACCGGCTCGTCGTCAACACGTGCAAGGACGTCGCGCAGGCGCGCTGGGCCGCGCAGCGCCGCACAGAGCCGCTCGTCGAGGACCTGCGCGTCGCCGCCGACGGCGACCCCGCGTCGTCGCTCGCGGCGTCCGAGGCGCGGCGCGAGCTAGGCGCCCGCCTCGCCGAGCTGCCGCGCGCGCAGGCGACCGTGGTCGCACTCAAGGACGCGTTCGACGTTCCGTTCGACGAGATCTCTGCCGCGACCGGCCTGCCGGTCGGCACCGCCAAGTGCTACGCGCACCGCGGCCGCAACGGGCTGCGCGAGCGCCTTTCGGCATGACGACGCTGATGGACAAGGCCGCCATCGAGGAGGTGCTGCCGCACCGCCCGCCGATGCTGCTGATCGACGAGGTACTCGAGCTCGAGCCGGGCGAGCGCGTCGTCGCGCGGAAGACCGTGACCGACGAGGACTGTGCCGGCCACTTCCCCGGCAACCCGATCATGCCGGGCGTGAAGATGGTCGAGGCGCTCGCCCAGTGCGGCGCCGTCGCCGTCCTCTCGCAGCCGGAGAACCGCGGCAAGCTCGCGCTCTTCGCCGGCATCGACGACGTGCGCTTCAAGCGGGTCGTGCGGCCGGGCGAGACGCTCGACCTCGAATGCGTGGTCGAGACGGTGCGAGGCCCGGTCGGGCGCGGCAAGGTGAAGGCGACCGTCGACGGGCAGCTTGCGGTGCGCGGGACGCTGACGTTCGCGGTGGGGGACGAGTGATCGGGCGCACCAACGGCCGGCCGATCTCGATCACGGGGCTGGGCTGCCACGTGCCGGAGCGGATCCTCTCCAACGACGAGCTCGCGACCCTGGTCGACACGAGCGACGAGTGGATTCGCGAGCGCACGGGCATCCGCGAGCGCCGGATTGCGCGCGACGACGAGGCGCTGACCGACATCGCGCTCCCGGCCTGCCGCCGCGCGCTCGCGATGGCCGGCGTCGAGCCCGCTTCGATCGACCTCCTCGTCGTCGCGACGGTGACGCCGGACATGGCGTTCCCCTCGGCCTCCGCGCTGCTCGCTGACGAGCTCGGCATGCCTGACGCGGCCGCGTACGACCTCTCCGCCGGCTGCACCGGCTTCGTCTACGCGATCGCGCAGGCGCATGCGATGCTCGCCGCGGGGCTGGCCCGGCGCGCGCTCGTGGTCGGCGGCGACGTGCTCTCGAAGATCCTTGACTGGCACGACCGGTCGACGCTGGTGCTTTTCGGCGACGGCGCCGGCGCGGTCGTGATGGAGCGCGTCGACGATGGTGGCTTCCTCGGCTTCGAGCTCGGCGCGGATGGCGGCGGCGGGGCGAACCTCTGGCTACCCGGCAGCGGCTCACGTCGGTTCGAGGACCCGGACAAGTACGTCAAGATGAACGGCCGCGAGGTCTTCAAGTTCGCGACGCGCGTGATGGTGACGTCGGCGGAGGCGATCCTCGACGAATGCGGCCTGAGTATCGAAGACGTCGACGTCTACGTTCCCCACCAAGCGAACGTCCGCATCATCGATCACGCTGTCAAGAAGCTCGGGGTCCCGGCGGGAAGAACCGTGGTAAACGTCGAACGGTACGGCAACACATCGTCGGGCTCGATCCCGCTCGCGCTCGCGGACGCCGCGGACGACGGGCGCCTCGAATCGGGCAAGCTGGTACTGCTGACAGGCATGGGCGCAGGCCTCACGTGGGGCTCCGCGTTGATTCGCTGGACACACGACACGACAGGAGCTCTCGCATGAGCAAGATCGCCTTCATGTTCCCCGGCCAGGGGTCCTTCGAGGCAGGGATGGGCAAGGACGTCGCGGAGGCCGTGCCGGAGGCGATGGCGGTCTACGACGAGGGGTCGGAATCCTCGGGCGTCGATCTGAAGAAGCTCTGCTTCGACTCGCCGGTCGAGGCGCTCGTCGAGACCGACGTGCAGCAGCCGGCGCTGGTCGCGACCTCGCTCGCGTTCGACGCGGCGTTGCGCGCGCACGGCATCCATCCCGACTTCGTCGTCGGCCACTCAGTGGGCGAATTCGCCGCGCTCGGCTCCGCACAGTCGATGAGCGCCCGCGACGCGATCGCGCTCGTGCGCGAGCGTGGGCTCGCGATGGCGGCCGCGGCCAAGGAGCATCCCGGCTCGATGGCGGCAATCCTCGGCCTCGCTGACGAGGTGGTCGAGGCGCTGTGCCGCAAGATCTCGAACGTATGGCCGGCGAACTACAACTGCCCCGGGCAGCTCGTCATCTCTGGCGAGACGCCGTCGGTCGACGAGGCGTGTGGCGAGGCAGAGCGCGAGGGTGCTCGGCGCGCCGTCAAGCTCCGCGTCTCGGGCGCGTTCCACTCACCGCTCGTTGCGCGCGCCGGCGACCGCCTGCGGCCCGCGATCGAGAAGGTGCACATCGCCGAGGGCAAGGCGGCCTTCATGTCGACGGTGACCGCGAAGCTCGAGGACGCACAGAAGTACCGCGAGCTGCTGATCGAGCAGCTGACTGCGCCCGTCAAGTTCACGCAGTCGGCACGCGAGCTGATCAACCAGGGCGTGACGACGTTCGTCGAGGTCGGCCCCGGCAATGTGCTGAGCGGTTTACTGAAGAGGATCGACCGCAGCGTTAAGACCTTCTCGGTCCGGGATCTCCCGTCGCTGAACGCGGTCACCAAAGAGCTTGGCTGAGGGGTTCTGCTCGCTCGAGGGCAAGCTCGCCCTCGTCACCGGTGCGTCCAAGGGGATCGGCAAGGCGATCGCAGAGGAGCTCGCGCGAGCGGGCGCCGACGTCGTCGTCGGCTACCGCTCGGGCCGTGAGGAGGCCGAGGAGCTCGCCACGCAGATCGGCGGCCGGGCGGTCCAGGCCGACGTCTCGTCGCCCGAGGAGGCGAAGCGGCTGGTCGAGGAGGCCGGCGACATCGACGTGCTCGTGAACAACGCCGGGCTCACGCGGGACGGGCTGCTCGCGCGCATGCCGGACGACGACTGGCGCACGGTGATCGAGACGAACCTCAGCTCCGTCTTCTACACCTGCCGCGCCGTGACGCGCCCGATGATGAAGAAGCGCGCCGGCTCGATCGTCAACATCAGCTCGATCGTCGGCGTCCACGGCAACTGGGGCCAGACGAACTACGCGGCCTCGAAGGCGGGGATCATCGGCTTCACGAAGTCGCTCGCCCGCGAGCTCGGCTCGCGCAACATCCGCGCCAACGTGATCGCGCCTGGGTACGTGAAGTCGCAGTTGACCGACGTGCTGCCCGAGGAGGCGACGAAGGCGATGGTCGACAACACGCCGCTGGGACGGATCGCCGAGCCGCGCGAGATTGCCGGCGCGGTACGCTTCCTGGCCTCCGACGAGGCGTCGTTCATCACGGGCGACGTGCTGCTCGTCGACGGGGGGCTGGGTATGTAGATGAACATGAACGGCGACAGACGTGTGGTGATCACGGGCATGGGCATGGTCAGCCCGCTCGGCAACGACGTGCAGACGTCGTGGGCCAACCTGCTCGCGGGCGAGTCGGGCGCGGCCGAGATCACCGCGTTCGACCACTCGGACTACAACGTCCACTTCGCCTGCGCGCTGAAGGACTTCGACCCCACGGTCTGGGTCGATCGCAAGGCGTCGCGCCGTATGGACCGCTTTGCGCAGATGATTCTCGCCGCCGCGCGGCAGGCAGAGGCCGACTCCGGCGTCGACATCGCCGCCGAGCCGGCCCGCTTCGGCGCGTCGATCGCGACCGGCATCGGCGGTTTGCAGAGCTACCAGCAGTGCTACCACGTGCTGCTCACGAAGGGGCCGGACCGCGTCAGCCCGTTCTCGATCCCGTCGATCATCCCGAACATGGGCGCCGGCTGGGTCTCGATCGAGCTCGGCACGAAGGGGCCGCTGATGAGCCAATGCACGGCGTGCGCCGCGTCGAACATGGCGATCGGCGATGCGCGCGACGAGATCAGGCTCGGCCGAGCCGACGTGATGTTCGCGGGCGGGACCGAGGCGCCGATCACCGAGGTCGGCATCGCCGGTTTCGACGCGATGCGCGCCCTGTCGCGGCGCAACGACGATCCGGCGCGCGCGTCGCGCCCGTTCGACGGCAAGCGCGACGGCCTGGTGATGGGCGAGGCAGGCGCAGTGCTCGTGCTCGAGGAGCTCGAGCGTGCGAAGGCCCGCGGCGCGAAGATCTACGCGGAGTTGATCGGCTACGGCATGTCGGCGGACGCGGCGCACATGACCGAGCCCGATCCGACCGGAGAAAACCCGGCGCGCGCGATGACCATGGCGCTGCAGGACGCGGGCGTCGATCCGACCGAGGTCGGCTACGTGAACGCGCACGCGACCTCGACACCCCTCGGCGACTCGGCCGAGACGCGCGTGATCAAGCTCGCGTTCGGCGAGGAGCACGCGACGACCAAGCTTGCCGTCTCGTCGACGAAGGGCGCCACCGGCCATTGCTTCGGCGCAGCGGGTGCGGTCGAGGCCGTGTTCACGACGATGGC
>JBKPRG010000029.1:0-41903 GCA_046765815.1 Actinomycetota bacterium | reverse complement strand
GCCTCGCTCGGTGTCGCGCGGTTCGACGAGCTCGTCGGGCGCGTCGACCTGCTCGAGCCCGACGATGCGATCGAGCACTGGCAGCGGCGCGGGATCGACCTCGCGAACCTGCTGCGCTCGCCCGACGTGCCCGCGGGGACGCCGCTGCGCCGCACCGAGCCGCAGGCGTCGCCGCTCGGCGATGCACTCGACTGGCAGCTGATCGAGGCGCTCGGCTCGGACCGGGACGTCTTCGCGGTGCGCAACGTGAACCGCGCCGTCGGCGGGCTGCTCTCCCACCACGTCACGAAGAACCGCATCGAGGGTGAGTTCGCCTTCGAGCTGCAAGGGTCGGCGGGACAGTCGTTCGGTGCCTGGCTCGCGCCCGGCATCGAGCTCACGCTCTACGGCGACGCCAACGACTACGCCGGCAAGGGCTTGTCGGGCGGCGTGATCGCCGTGCGACCGCCCGAGGACGCGGCATTCGTCGCGGAGGACAACGTAATCGTCGGCAACACCGTGTTGTATGGCGCGACTTCGGGCCGGGCGTTCTTCCGCGGTCTCGCCGGCGAGCGGTTCGCCGTCCGCAACTCGGGCGCGTCGGCGGTCGTCGAGGGCGTCGGGGACCACGGCTGCGAGTACATGACCGGCGGCCGCGTGGTCGTGATCGGGCCGACGGGCCGCAACTTCGCCGCCGGCATGAGCGGGGGCATCGCCTACGTGCTCGACGAGGACGGCTTGTTTGCCGGACGCTGCAACACGCAGCTCGTCGGGCTCGAGGGCCTGACCGACGACGACGCCGACGAGGTGCGCGCGCTGCTCGAGGAGCATGCCGAGCGCACGGGCTCGCCGGTCGCGGCCCGGTTGCTCGAGGACTGGGACGCGGACCGGTTCGTGAAGATCGTCCCGCACGACTACCGCCGCGCGCTCGGCCTGCCCGCGGCGCGGCCATTGGCGACGGCCGCCTGATGGGGAAGACGGGCGCCTTTCTCGACGTCGGGCGGCTCGAACCGCCTGAGCGCCCGCCGGGCGAGCGCATCGGCGACCTGCGCGAGTTCGTCGGCAAGCTCCCGCTGACCGACCTGCGCGCGCAGGCGTCGCGCTGCATGGAGTGCGGCGTGCCGTTCTGTCACAGCGGCTGTCCACTCGGGAACTTGATTCCGGACTGGAACGACCTCGTCTACCGCGACCGCTGGGCGGAGGCGATCGTGCAGCTCCACCGCACGAACAACTTCCCGGAGTTCACGGGACGACTGTGTCCGGCGCCGTGCGAGGCGGCGTGCGTCCTGGAGATCAACGAGGGCAACGCGGTCTCGATCAAGCACATCGAGCTGGCGATCGTCGACCGCGCGTGGGACGAGGGCTGGATCGTGCCGCAGCCGCCGGCGGCGCTGACGGGGCGCAGCGTCGGTGTTGTCGGTTCCGGCCCTGCAGGGCTCGCCTGCGCGCAGCAGCTCGCGCGTGCGGGCGAATCAGTCGTCGTCTACGAGCGCGACGAGGCGGCCGGCGGGTTGATCCGGTTCGGCGTCCCCGAGTTCAAGATCGAGAAGCGACTGGTCGAGCGCCGCGTGGAGCAGCTCATGGCGGAGGGGATCGAGTTCCGCTACGGCGTCGACGTCGGCGTGGACGTGACGGTGGACGAGCTGCGCGGGCGGCACGACGCGGTCGTCCTCGCGGTGGGCTCACGCGCGCCCCGTGACCTGCCGGTGCCGGGACGCGAACTGGACGGCGTGCATTTCGCGATGGAGTACCTCTACGACCGGGCGCGGGCCATCGCCGGCCTGCGCTCGGGTGGGCTGACCGCCGCGGGTAAGCACGTCGTCGTGATCGGTGGCGGCGACACAGGCGCAGACTGCGTCGCGCACGCAAATCGCGAGGGCGCCGCGTCGGTGACGCAGATCGAGCTGCTCGGCGAACCGCCTGCCACGCGGCCGGACGACATCACGCCGTGGCCGCGCTGGCCGATGAAGCTCCGCACGTCGTATGCGCTGAAGGAGGGTGGCGAGCGGTGGTTCTCGATTTCGACGACTCATTTCGAGGGCCGCGACGGCCGCGCGGCGGCGATCAACTGGCAACGCAACACGGGCGTGCCGCCGTTCGACCTGGTGCCGGGCACGGACGAGTCGCGCCCGGCCGAGCTCGTGCTCCTCGCGATGGGCTTCCTAGGCCCGGAACGGCCACTGCTGGACGCGCTGGGCGTCGAGGTCGACTCGCGAGGCAATGCAGACGCCCCGCGGTACGCGACGTCGGTGGACGGCGTCTTCGCAGCGGGCGACGCCCGCCGCGGCCAGTCGCTGATCGTGTGGGCGATCAACGAGGGCCGCCAGTGCGCAGCGACAGTGCGCGAGTGGCTCGACAGGGCGGCCGAGCGTTCGCGCGCCGCGTAACCCGATTAGTGCCAACTTGGCGCAAGCGGTTCGCTTTCCTTTGGATAGCGATGTCTTGGACGGCCGAGTAGAATGCGCGCCATGAAGCGAACCATGAACGAGGTCCACGACCACGACTGTGCAGTCGCTGCGAGCTCCGAGATCATCGCCACGAAGTGGACGCCGTTGATCGTCCACGACCTCTCGGAGGGGCCGCGGCGGTTCATGCAGCTCGAGCACGCCTGCCCCGGCATCAGCCCGCGGACGCTCTCCGAGCGCCTCGACATGCTGGAGCAGCAGGGCGTCCTGATCCGGCGCAGCTACCCGGAGTCGCCGCCTCGCGTCGAGTACGAGCTGACCGAGAAGGGTCGTGCCCTTCTGCCGATCATCCGCGAGATGCGGAAGTTCGGCCGCGCGTGGGTCATTCATGACCACAGCCATTCGCGGGCGGCCACGAAGGTCTGATCGCGCAATAGGTGTCAGACACTTTTGAAAGTGTCTGACACCATTTTGCCTCGCTTCAAAGAGTAAAGCTTGACAACGCACCAACCTGTCTGCAGACTGGGTTGACGATGACTCGTTCGAGCCACATGTCTTCTGCGCCCTCGATGCGCGGGCTCGTCCTTCTTACGGTCATCATCATTCTCCCCCTCTAGGGGGAGACGCGCACTCACGCGGCCGTAGTCGCCGCACACGCCCACCGAAGACGGAACTGGTGCGTCCGCAGTGCGGGCGCCGGAAGGAGCGACCCGAGTGCGCAGGATCACGATTTTCGATACGACCTTGAGAGACGGCGAGCAATCGCCGGGCATTGCACTGCGGCCCGACGAGAAGGCTGAGATCGCGCGGACTCTCGAGCGGCTCGGTGTCGACGTGGTCGAAGCCGGCTTCTCGGCGTCGTCTCCCGGCGACTTCGAGGGCGTCGAGGCCGCCGCAGCCGCCGTGAGCCAAGTCACCGTCGCGTCGCTGGCTCGCACGACCGCCGAGGACATCGACGCCGCCGTCGAGTCCCTGCGCGACGCGCCGCGCTCGCGCCTGCACGTCTTCATCGCCACGAGTTCGATCCACATGGAGAAGAAGCTCGGGCTCCAGCCCGACGAGGTGCTGGAGCGCATCGCCTGGTCGGTCGAATACGCCGCCGCCCGGGCTGACGAGGTCGAGTTCTCGGCCGAGGACGCGACGCGCTCCGATCGCGGCTTCCTCGCCGAGGTGTGCGCCACCGCCGTCAGGGCCGGCGCCACGGTCGTGAACCTGCCGGACACCGTCGGCTACACCGCGCCGATCGAGTACGCGGCGCTGTTCAAGGAGATGCTCGAGCGCGTTCCGCAGCTCGAGAAGATCCAGCTCTCCGTTCATTGCCACAACGACCTGGGCCTCGCCGTTGCCAACTCGCTCGCAGGCATCGAAGGCGGCGCCACGCAGGTCGAGTGCACGGTCAACGGCCTCGGCGAGCGCGCGGGCAACGCGTCGCTCGAAGAGGTCGTGATGGCGCTGCGCGTCCGCGCCGACTTCTACGCCGCCGAGACCGCCGTCGACCCGGCTGTGATCCGCGAAGCCTCAGCGCTCGTCGCCGAGCTCACCGGCTACGAGGTCGGCCGCCTGAAGCCGATCGTCGGCGCAAACGCCTTCGCGCACGAAGCCGGCATCCACCAGGACGGGATGCTCAAGGACGCGTCCACGTACCAGATCATCGATCCGGCGGAGCTCGGCACGCGCATGACGCTGCCGCTCGGCAAGCACTCAGGCCGTCACGCGTTCGCCCGCGCGTGCGCCGAAGCCGGCTTCGAGCTCGCGCGCGAGGAGATCGACGCCGCATTCCGCCGCTTCAAGAAGCTCGCCGATCTCGGCGCGCCCGTGACCCTCAACGATGTCTTCCAGGAGGTTTCCGCATGAGTCCCAAGACCGTTGCCTGCCTCGCCGGTGACGGCGTGGGCCCCGAACTGATGGCAGCCGCAACGCGCGCGCTCGATCACGTTGCGTCGCTGCACTCGCTCAAACTGGACGACGTCCACCTGCCGTTCGCCGGCGAAGGCGTGACGCGTTCCGGCCATCCGTTGCCCGCCGAGACGCGCTCCGGCTACCGCGAAGCGGATGCGATCCTCGTCGCGACGCCGCATGAGCCCGCCCTCGAAGGCGTCAAGGCCGACCTGCAGCTCGCCTGGCGCGTTGCGCGCGTAGGCGACTTCGTGGTCGCCGGCCCGCTCGGTGACTGGGCCAACGAGATCGCGCTCGCGCATGCGTTCTCGAGTGCGGCCTCGCGCCGCGGCCGGGTGCTCTGCGTCGGCGACTCGCCGGCTTGGCGCGCCGCCGTCGACGAGGAGCGCTCGCGCTGGAACGGGCTCGAGGTCGAGCAGGCGACGCTCGGCGAAGCGCTCGTCCGCGTACGCGACGAGCCCGAGTCGCTCGACGTCCTCGTCGCCGAGGCGAGCCTCGTCGGCGGCATGATCGACGCCGCCGCGCACTTCACCGGCGCCTCGGTCGCGCAGGCCTTCTTGCCCGACGACGGGCCGGGGCTCTTCTTCCCCGGCACGGCGGAGCCTGACGACGTCGCCGGCTTCGGCGTCGTCGACCCGCGCGGGATGCTGCTGACGGCATCGCTGATGCTGGCCGAAGGCCTCAAGCGCCGCTCCGCGTCGCGCACGCTCGAGCGGGCCGTCGGCGCGGCGTCGCAGCGCGGCGTCTCCGACGACACCCGCTCGTTCACCGACGCCGTGATCGAGCTGATGCCGCAGGCACGCACCGACGTCGAGCACTTCGACGAGGTGGTGTGGGGGTGAGCGGCGGCAACCGCATGCTCGGCTCCGACGCGATCCTGCGCGCGCTCGAGCTCGAGGGCGTCCGTGTGGCGTTCGGCATCCCGGGCGGCGCGATCCTGCCGACCTACGACGCGATCGCGCGCGGCACGGCGGTGCGCCACGTCCTGGCGCGCCACGAGCAGGGCGCCGGACACATGGCCGAGGGCTATGCGCGTGCATCCGGCGAGGTCGGCGTCGCGATCGCCACGTCAGGCCCGGGCGCGACGAACCTCGTCACGCCGATTGCGGACGCGTGGATGGACTCGACGCCGCTCGTCTGCATCACCGGCCAGGTGCGCTCGTCGCTGATCGGCACCGACGCGTTCCAGGAGACCGACGCGACCGGGATCACCATGCCGATCGTCAAGCACTCGTGGCTCGTCCAAGACGTCGAGGAGCTACCGGGCGTGCTCAAGGCCGCCTTCCACGTGGCGCGCACCGGCCGCCAAGGCCCCGTGCTCGTCGACATCGCGAAGGACGTCCAGGAGGCCGAGTTCGACTTCGAGTACCCGGACGAGGTCGACCTGCCTGGCTGGAAGCCGCCGCGCAAGGTGCACCCGAAACAGCTGGGTGAGGCGGCGCGCGCGATCGTGAACGCGAAGCGCCCAATCCTCTACGCAGGCGGCGGCGTCCTCAACGCCGACGCGTGCGCCGAGCTACTCCACCTCGTCGAATCGGCAAACCTGCCGGCGGTCGTGACCCTCATGGGCAAGGGCTGCCTGCCCGACTCGCATCCCCTCAACTACGGCGCTCCCGGGATGCACGGCTCGAAGTACGCCAATTGGGCGCTGAACAAGGCCGACCTCGTGATCGCCGTCGGCGCGCGCTTCGACGACCGCGTCACCGGCAAGGTCTCCGCCTTCGCGCCCGGCGCGAAGGTCATCCACTTTGACATCGACGCGGCCGAGGTCGGGAAGATCCGCGATGCGGCGATCCCGGTCGTCGGCCCCCTCAAGCTCGCACTGGCGCAGCTCGCGGAAGCCGTGAGCGCCACGGCCACAGACGGGACGCCTCCCTGGCTTCCGTGGCTGCGCCAGCTCGAGGATTGGCGTGCGCAGTTCCCGTTCCGCTACTCCAAGAGCGACGGCGTGCTGAAGCCGCAGACGGCGCTCGAGGCGCTGCGCGACCTCACCGCCGACTTCGACGACGTGATCTGGACGACCGGTGTCGGCCAGCATCAGATGTGGGCGATGCAATACCTCGTCTGCGACCGGCCGCGGTCCTTCATCACGTCGGGCGGGCTCGGGACGATGGGCTACGGCCTGCCCGCCGCGATCGGCGCCAAGGCGGCGCGCCCCGAGGCGACCGTCGTCTGCGTCGACGGCGACGGCTGCTTCCAGATGACGCTGCAGGAGCTCGCCACCGCCGCGCTCGAGCGCCTGCCGATCGTCGCCGTCGTGATCAACAACGGCTGGCTCGGGATGGTGCGCCAGTGGCAGGAGATGTTCTACGACAACCGCTTCACGCAGACGCACCTCACGCACTCGGTGCCCGACTACGCCTTGCTCGCCGAGGCCTACGGCTGCGCGGGCTTCACCGTCGAGAACGAAGAGCAGCTGGAGGATGCGCTCACAGCCGCGTTCGCCGCCGGCCGCACTGCCGTCGTCGACGTTCGCTGCGATCCGGAAGAGAAGTGCTTCCCGATGGTGCCTGCCGGCGCCGCTGCGGTCGACGTGATCGAGGCGCCCGAAGACGAGGCGGTCAAGGTATGAGCGCGCACACGATCTCCGTCCGCCTCGAGAACAAGCCGGGCGCGCTCGCGCGCGTCTCGCAGCTCTTCTCGAGGCGCGGCTACAACATCCACAGCCTCGCCGTCGGGCCGACCGAGCATCCCGACATCTCGCGGCTGACGCTCCGCGTCGACTGCAGCGAGCACTCGCTCGAGCAGATCGAGAAGCACATGCACAAGCTCGTCAACGTGCTGCGCGTGACCGAGCTGCGGCCCGACGAGTCGCTCGAGCGCGAGCTCGCGCTGATCACGGTCAGCGTTTCGCCAGAGCGTCGCACCGATCTCGTCGCCCTCAGCCAGGTGGCAGGCGCACGCGTGGCCGACGTCGGCCGCGACGCGATGACCTTCGAGCTGGTCGGCCGCCCCGACCAGCTCGACGCCTTCGAGGAGCTCGTTCGCCCGTACGGCGTGCGCGAGCTCGTCCGCACGGGCCGGATCGGGCTTCGTCGCCCCAGCGCCGGCGGCAAGACTCCGACTCCCTCCGTCCACTGAAAGGAACCGAACCGCGATGGCAGAGATCTACAAGTCCGGCAACGTCGACCTCCTCAGCGGCAAGGTGGCCGTACTCGGCTACGGCAGCCAGGGTCACGCGCACGCGCTCAACCTGCACGAGTCAGGCGTCGAGGTCGAGGTCGGCCTGCGGCCGGGCAGCCCTTCGGCGGCCGCGGCGGAGGAAGCCGGCCTGACGGTCCGCCCCGTCGCCGACGCCGTGCGCGGCGCGCAGCTGGTCGCGTTTCTCGTCCCGGACGGCGCACAGCCGAAGCTGTGGGAGGAGGAAGTCGCGCCCAACCTCGAACCGGGCGCAGCACTGCTGTTCGCGCACGGCTTCAACGTCCACTACGGCCGCGTCGTCCCGCCGCCAGGCCACGATGTGATCATGGTCGCCCCCAAAGGCCCGGGGCACGTCGTCCGCCGTCTCTACACCGAGGGCTACGGCACGCCGGCGGTGGTCGCGGTCGCGCAGGACGCGAGCGGCTCGGCCCGTGAGCTCGCGCTCGCCTACGGCGCCGCGCTCGGCGCCGCACGCGCAGGCATGGTCGAGACGTCGTTCGCCGAGGAGACCGAGACCGACCTCTTCGGCGAGCAGACCGTTCTCTGCGGCGGCGTGACACAGTTGATCCAGCTCGGGTTCGAGACGCTCGTCGAGGCGGGCTATCAGCCCGAGGTGGCGTACTACGAGTGCCTGCACGAGTTGAAGCTGATCACCGACCTGATCTGGGAGGGTGGCATCGAGCGGATGCACTACTCGATCTCCGACACCGCCGAGTACGGCTCGCACGCTGTCGGCCCGAAGGTCGTCGACGAGCATGTGCGCGAGAACATGCGCGCGGTGCTCGACAACATCCGCAACGGCGGGTTCGCGAAGGAGTGGATCGCCGAGATGGAGCGCGGCCAGCCGTCGCTCGAGGAGTACCGCCGCGAGCTCGCCGAGAAGCAGATCGAGACCGTCGGCGCGCGGCTGCGGGCGCTCAACGTGAAGGAGGAGACCGCTGGCGTCGGTTGACGTGCCGATCGCGCTGCTCGGGTACGGCACCGTCGGCGCCGCCGTCAATCGTCTGCTCACGGAATCGGCCGAGGACATCGAACGCGCGACCGGCCACCGGCTGCGCGTCGTCAAGGCGCTGGTCCGTGACGCCGGAAAGGAGCGTGACTACCCCGCCGCGGCGGGCGTGCTCACAACCGACATCTCCGAGCTGCTCGACGACCCGTCGATTGCGGTGATCGCGGAGGTGATGGGCGGCGTCGAGCCGGCGGGCGGCTATGTGCTCGACTTCCTGCGCAGCGGCAAGCACGTCGTCTCGGCGAACAAGCAGCTCGTTGCGCGGCGCGGCGCCGAGCTGTTCGCGGCCGCCTCGGCGGCCGGCGTGCAGCTGCGCTTCGAGGCGAGCGTGTGCGCGGCGATCCCGGTGATCAAGGTGCTGCGCGAGTCGCTCGTCGTCACGAACGTGCACGGCGTGCTCGGGATCGTCAACGGCACCACGAACTTCGTGCTCACCGAGATGGAGGGCGGCAAGTCCTACGATGAGGCGCTCGCGGAGGCACAGCGGCTCGGCTACGCGGAAGCTGATCCGACGGACGACGTCTCCGGCGCGGACGCGGCCGCGAAGATGGCGATCCTCGCCACCGTCGCGTTCAAGTCCCGCGTCGACCTGGCGGACGTGAAGTACTCGGGGATCACCGAGCTCGACGAGCGCGAGGTCGCGGCCGCGCGGCAGCTCGACATGGCGATCAGGCTCGTCGGCGCGGCGCGCCTCGTCGACGGGCAGGTCGATGTGCGCGTGCAGCCGGCCTTTGTCGACAAGCAACACCCGCTGGCGAAGGTCGACGGAGCCTTCAACGCCGTGATGCTGCAGGGCGACGCGATCCGCGAGATCACGCTGGAAGGCCCGGGCGCCGGCGGGGTCGAGACCGCGTCCGCGGTGATCGCCGACATCACGAGCGTGATCGGAACGATGGGCAACGGCTTCCTGCAGAACGACGCCGCCTGGCGCGAGCTGCCGCTCCTGCCGGAAGGTGAGAGCCGGTCGCCGTTCTACGTTCGTCTCCAGGTCGAGGACCGGCCGGGCGCGCTCGCCCGCGTCGCCGACGGGCTCGCGCAGCACGACATCTCGATCGCCCGGCTGTTGCAGCAGCCGAACGGCGACGGCGCGACGCTGCACGTGATCACGCACGAGGCTAAGAGCGGCGCGCTACAGGCGGCGCTGCAGGCACTCGACCAGCTGCCCGACGTTCACTCACGGTCGGTGCCGCGGCCCGTCATCTCCGACCGTGGCGTCACGGAGCTGGGATGGGCCTGACGCTGGGGGAGGGCGGCACCCCGCTCGTGGGAGCCGATCGAATGTCGGCGCGCCTCGGCTGCGACCTTCATCTGAAGTGCGAGGGCCTGAATCCGACGGGCAGCTTCAAGGACCGCGGGATGGCCGTTGCCGTCGGCCGTGCAGCCGAGCGCGGCGCGCGGGCCGTCGTCTGTGCGTCGACGGGCAACACCGCCGCGTCCGCCGCGGCCTACGCCGCGCACGCCGGCCTGGAAGCGATCGTGCTCGTGCCCGCGGGAGCGACCGCTAGTGCCAAGTTGGCACAAACTCGTGCGGCGGGCGCGCGGCTGGTGCAGGTGCGCGGCACGTTCGACCAGGCGCTGCGGCTCGGGCGCGAGCTCGGCGAGCGCGACGGCATCGTGCTCGTCAACTCGCTCAACCCCGACCGGATCGACGGCCAGAAGTCGGTCGTCGCCGAGATCCTCGACCAGCTCGGCGCGCAGCCCGACGTGATCGCGCTGCCCTTCGGCGGCGGCGGGAACCTGACCGCGGTCGCGGCCGGGCTTGCCGACGCGGGTGCGACGACGAAGATCGTCGTCGGCGAAGCAGTCGCGCGCGCGAGCACCTGGGCGAGCGCGATCAGGATCGCCGAGCCCGCCCATTCGGCCCGAGTCGCCGAGCTCGTCGACGAGGGACGCCTCGAGATCGTCTCACTCACCGAGGACGAGCTCCGCGAGTCGTGGCGCCGCATCGCGCGCGAGGAGGGCGTCTTTTGCGAGCCCGCGTCCGCAGCAGGAGTGGCGGCCCTCGAGAAACGCGGCGTCGGCGGCGCCCGCACCGTCGTCTGCATCCTCACCGGCCACGGGCTCAAGGACGCCGCGGCCGTCGACGACGACGCGTCGGAGGCGGTCGAGCCGACGATCGACGCAGTACTGGAGGTTCTTGCATGACCCGGGTGGTCGCACCCGCATCGAGCGCGAACCTCGGCCCCGGTTTCGACACCGCGGCCGCCGCGCTCGACCTTTGGAACGAGGTGACCGTCGAGCCGGCTGACGAGCTCGTGGTCGAGGTGAGCGGCGAGGGCGCGGACGAGATCCCGCGCGATGCCACCCACCTCGCGCTGCGAGCGTTCGCGCTCGTGAAGAGCCCTGACGGTCACCGGTTCCAGTTCGTCAACCGCATCCCGCTTGAACGCGGGCTGGGCTCGAGCGCCGCTGCGATCGCGCTTGGGCTCGTGGCCGCAGGCGCGGATGACCCGCTCGCCGCCGGCGCCGAGCTCGAGGGGCACATCGACAACCTGGCAGCGGTGCTGCACGGCGGCGTGTGCCTCTCGTGGACGCGCAGCGGTATGCCGCACGCGGCGCGGATCGCGTCCGACCTGCCGCTGCGGCCGGTGTTGGTCGTGCCGTCGACGCGCACCAACACCGCCGCCTCGCGCAACGGCCTCCCGGCGCAGGTCAGCCACGGCGACGCCACCGAGACGGTCGCCTCGGCGGCGCTGCTGGGTGCCGCGATCGCGAGCGGCGACGCCTCGCTGCTGCGCGACGCGTTCTACGACCGCCTGCACGAGCAGTACCGCGCCGGCGACGCGCCCCTGCTCGGCCTCCTGCGTGAGTGCCTACCCGCCGGTGCCGCCGGCGCGACGCTGTCCGGCTCCGGCCCGTCGGTCGTCGTGTGGGCCGAGCCCGGGCACGCCGACACGGTCGCGGCCGAGGTGCGGCAGATCGTTCCCGAGGACACGACGGTGCTCCCCCTGCGGGTGGCCCAGGAAGGAGCACACGTGGCATGAGCGTGTACGGCAGCTCGAACCCGTTGAAGCGCGAGAGCGCGGCCCTGACCGACGGCGTCGACCGCGCGCCGGCGCGCGCGATGCTGAAGGGCGTCGGCTTCACCGACGCCGACTTAGCGCGGCCGCTGATCGGGGTCGCCTCGATGTGGATCGAGACGATGCCGTGCAACCTCAACCATCGCCGCCTCGCCGGCTACGTGAAGCAGGGCATCCGCCGCGCGGGCGGCACGCCGATCGAGTTCAACACGATCTCCGTCTCTGACGGCGTGTCGATGGGCACGACCGGCATGCGCGCGTCGCTTGTCTCGCGCGAGGTGATCGCCGACTCGATCGAGCTCGTCACGCGCGGGCACCTGTTCGACGGCCTTGTCGTGATCGTCGGCTGCGACAAGACGATCCCAGCGGGCGTGATGGCGCTCGCCCGGCTCGACCTGCCCGGACTCGTGCTGTACAGCGGCTCAATCGCGCCAGGCCGCTACCGCGGCCGCGACGTGACGATCCAGGATGTCTTCGAGGCGGTCGGCGCTCATGCGGCCGGCGACATGTCGGAGAACGAGGTACACGCGCTCGAGTCGGTTGCCTGTCCGGGCGCCGGCGCGTGCGGCGGCCAGTTCACCGCGAACACGATGGCGACGGCGCTCGACTTCCTCGGCGTCAGCGCGCCCGGCCTGAACGAGATCCCGGCGAACCATCCCGGGAAGCCCCAGGCCGCGGTTCTCGCCGGCGAACTGGCGATGAAGCTCGTCGAGTCCGACACGCGGCCGTCGCAGATCCTCACCCGTGAGGCGTTCGAGAACGCGATCGCCGCGATCGCTGCGACCGGAGGCTCGACCAACGGCGTGCTTCACCTGCTCGCGATCGCGGCGGAGGCCGGCGTGGAGCTGTCGATCGACGATTTCGACACGATTGCGTCGCGCACGCCGATCGTCGCCGACATCAAGCCGGGCGGCCGCTACGTCGCGACCGATCTCTTCCAGGCCGGCGGTGTCGGCCTCGTCGCGCGCGAGCTCGTGCGCGCCGGTGTCGTCAACGAGGACACGGTGGCGGTCGACGGGCGCACGCTGCGCCAGGTGGCGGACGGCGTCCGCGAGCGGCGCGGCCAGGACGTCGTTGTCTCGTGGGACAATCCACTCAAGCCGACGGGTGGCCTCGCGATCCTGCGCGGCAACCTTGCGCCCGAGGGCTGCGTCGTAAAGCTCGCCGGGCACGAGCGGCTCGAGCATCGCGGCCCGGCGCGCGTGTTCGACTCCGAGGAGGACTGCTTCGCCGCGGTCAAGGCCCGCTCGATCGCGCCGGGCGACGTCGTCGTGATTCGTTACGAGGGCCCGGCCGGCGGGCCGGGGATGCGCGAGATGCTGCACGTCACCGCGTCGCTCGTCGGCGAGGGCCTCGGCGACGAGGTGGCGCTGATCACCGACGGGCGCTTCTCGGGCGCGACGCACGGCCTGATGGTCGGCCACATCGCGCCGGAGGCGGCGCGCGGCGGTCCGATCGCGCTGGTGCAGGACGGCGACACCATCGTGATCCACGTCGAGTCGCGGCGGCTCGATCTCGACGTGCCGGAGGACGAGCTCGCTCGCCGGCGCGAGGCGTGGACGCCGCCCGCGCCGCGCTACGAGACGGGCGTGTTTGCCAAGTACGCGGCGAGCGTCGGGTCGGCATCCGAGGGAGCGAGAACGCATGTCTGATCCGAACCGCGAACTGGTGCCAGGCACCTCGAAAGGTGCCTGGCACCTTCTAGGCCCTTCGCAGCAGACGGCTGATCGAACGTGTTGCTTGGCGAATCCGCTGCTCGTTCTCGACCAGCGCGAAGCGCACGTGGCCGTCGCCGCCGTCGCCGAAGCCGATGCCCGGGCTCACCGCGACGTCCGCTTCGCGGGCCAGCTTCAGCGCGAACTCGAGCGAGCCGAGGTCGCGGAACCGCTCCGGGATCGGCGCCCAGACGAACATCGTCCCGAGCGGCGGCTCGACGTCCCAGCCGGCGCGGCCGAGGCCGCGGATCAGCGCGTCGCGGCGCCCGCGGTAGATGTCGCAGATCTCGGCGGGGTACTCGGAGGCCTCGCGCAGCGTCACCGTGGCAGCGATCTGGATCGGCTGGAACGTGCCGTAGTCGAGGTAGGACTTGAGCTTCGTCAGCGCGCCGATCACATCGGCGCGCCCGGCGGCGAAACCGACGCGCCAGCCGGCCATGGAGAACGACTTGGTCATGCTGTAGAGCTCGACCGCGCACGCGTCCGCGCCGTCGGCCGCGAGGATCGACGGCGGCACGTGGCCGTCGAACGCAACGTCCGCGTAGGCGAAGTCGTGGATCAGCAGGCACTCACGCTCGCGTGCGAGATCGACGAGCCGCTGCAGGTCGCCGGACGAAGCGACGCGCGTGGTCGGGTTGTGCGGGAACGAGACGATCACGACCTTCGGTCCGTGCTCGACGACGGCGTCGGCGATCGCATCGATGCCGCCCTCGGCCGGCGGCGTGACGACGCGCGCGCCGGCGAGCGCCGGCGCGACGCGGTGGATGGGGTACGCAGGCGTCGGCACGACGACGGTGTCGCCTTCGGCGACGAGCACCCACATCAGGTGCGCGAGCCCCTCCTTGGCGCCGATCGTCGTCGTCACCTGCGTCTCCGGGTCGAGGGCGACGCCGAAGCTCCGCTGGTAGTGCTCGGTCAGCGCGAGGCGCAGCTGGGTGATGCCGCGGCTCGCGGAGTAGCGGTGGTTGGCGGGCTTGGCGGCCGCCTCCTGGAGCTTCGCGACCGCGATCGCGGGCGAGGGGATGTCCGGGTTGCCGAAGCCGAGGTCGATCACGTCCCGGCCTCCGTGCCGCAAGTTCCGCTTCAGCTGGTCGACGGTTGCGAAGACGTAGGGCGGCAGCTCGTCGATACGGCGAAACTTCATTTTGGAAAGTATTGTAGGGGGCGCAATGGCCGTTGAAAGCTTGAGGTGCCGTGTCTGCGAGTCGGAGTATCCCGCCGTTGCGAGCGGCGTGTGCCTGCGCTGCTTCGGGCCGCTGGAACCGGTCTACGACTGGGACGAGGTCGCGTGCGCGGCGAGCCGGGAGGCGATCCAAGCCGGGCCGCGCTCGCTCTGGCGCTACGCCGCGTTCCTGCCGACGGCCCCGCCGGCCGGCGCGACCTCCGCGCCCGGGTGGACGCCGCTCGTGCCGGCGCCGCGGCTCGCCGAGCTCGTTGGCGTGCGCGAGCTCTGGCTCAAGCTCGACCACACCAACCCGACGCATTCGTTCAAGGACCGAGTGGTCGCCGTCGCCGCGGCGAAGGCCCTGGAGCTCGGAACCGATACGCTCGGCTGCGCCTCGACCGGCAACCTCGGCAACGCGGTGGCGGCGCGCGCCGCGGCGAACGGCATGCGTTCGGTCGTCCTCTACCCGAGCACGGTCGAGCCGGAGAAGCTGCTCGCGACTGCCGTCTACGGCGGCGAGATGTTCGCCGTGCGCGGCAGCTACGACGACTGCTCGCGGCTCGTGATCGAGCTCGCCGGGGAGCTTGACTGGGGGTTCGTGAACGTCAACCTGCGCGCGTACTACGCCGAGGGCTCGAAGACGCTGGCGTTCGAGATCGCGGAGCAGCTCGGCTGGCAGCTGCCCGACGCAGTCGTGGCGCCGATCGCCTCGGGCTCGCTCTTCACCAAGGTCTGGCAGGGGTTCGAGCAGTTCCGCCGGGTCCGCCTCGTCGCCGGCACGAGTCCGCGCCTGTACGGCGGCCAGGCGCAGGGATGCTCACCCGTTGCGTCGGCATTCGCGGACGAGCGGCCCGTCTCGCCGGTGCGGCCGGCGACGGTCGCGCACTCGCTCGCGATCGGCGCGCCTGCGGACGGCGATCTCGCCGTCGCGACCGCGAACGCCTCCGGCGGCGCGATCTACGCGGTCGACGAGAACGCGATCGGCGAGAACATGGCGCTGCTCGCGGCGCTCGGCGGTGTGTTCGGCGAGACCGCGGCGGGCGTCACGGTCGGCGCGCTGCGCGCCGCGGCCGACGCGGGACAGCTCGACGCCGACGATCGCGTGGTGGTGCTGGTCACGGGCACCGGCCTGAAAACGCCGCAGGTCGTCCCGGTACCGGAGCAGGTGGAGATCGAGGCCGACGCGGACGAGCTGCTCGAGCGGCTGCAGGTGGCGGCGTGACGTTGATCGCGTGTTTGCCCGGTGACGGCATCGGGCCCGAGGTGCTCGACCAGGCCGTGCGCGTGCTCGAGGCTCTGCCGGTCGACGTCGAGGTGAAGCGGCTGCCGTTCGGCGGCGCCGCGATCGACGAGCACGGCGACCCGCTCCCCTCGCAGACGCTCGAGACGTGCCGGATCGCCAAGGGGGTGCTGCTCGGCGCCGTCGGCGGGCCGCGCTGGGACGGCGGCGCCGTTCGGCCCGAGCAGGGTCTGCTCGGGCTGCGCAAGGCGCTCGACGTGTACGCGAACCTGCGCCCCGCGAAGCAGGGCGACATCGACCTCGTCGTCGTCCGTGAGCTGGTCGGCGGCCTCTACTTCGGCGCGCGCGGAACGCGCGAGGACGGGACCGTCTTCGACACCTGCGAGTACCACCCGACGCAGGTCGAGCGGCTCGTGCGCCGCGGCTTCGAGCTGGCGCGGCGTCGGAGCCACACGCTCGTCTCGGTCGACAAGGCCAACGTGCTCGACACCTCGAAGCTCTGGCGCCGCATAGTCGAGGTCGTCTCGCTCGACTATCCGGACGTCCGCGTTCGGCACGCGCTCGTCGACAGCTTCGCGATGGAGATCGTCACGAGCCCGGCGACGATCGACGTCGTCGTCACCGAGAACATGTTCGGCGACATCCTCTCCGACATCGCCGCGGCTGTGACCGGCGGCCTCGGCCTCGCCGCGTCTGCGAGTCTCGGCGACGCCGGCCCCGGCATCTTCGAGCCGGTGCACGGCTCGGCCCCGGACATCGCCGGGACAGGCCGCGCGAACCCCGCTGCCATGCTGCGGTCGCTTGCGCTGCTACTCGAGCACGAACTCGACCGCGGCGACCTGGCCGCGGCCGTCTCGGAGACGGTCGACGAGACGCTCGTCTCACACCCAACGCACGACCTCGGCGGGGACACGTCCACCGCCGCCTTCGGCGACGCCGTGCTCGCGTCGCTCTCCCGCCGCGTGGCCCTGAAGGAGGAGCCATGGATCCCAGTTCCGTCGTGATCCCGGATCACGTGCCGGAGGTGTGGCCGGAGCCGGCCGGCGCCACCTGCGCGTGTCCCGTGCCGCTGCCCGAGGTGCGCGCGACGCGCAAGGGCGCGGCCCGAACCCACTGCGCCCGCTGCGGGCGCCCGATTCGGTTGGACTTCTCCAGCAGATGAGCCTGAGCGTCGGATATCCCGGCCCGCCCGGCAGCCACAGCGACGCTGCGGCCGCCGTGCTCGTGCCCGACGCGACGCAGGCGATCGACCTGCCGAGCTTCACGGCCGTCGTCGACGCCGCCGCGGCCTACGTGGTGAACCTCGGCGTGCTGCCGATCGAGAGCTCGCTCGCGGGGCCGATCGCCGAGACACACGATCTCCTCTACGGCGCGCCGCTCTCGATCGTGCGCGAGGCGACGCTCGCGATCCGCCACTGCCTCGTCGGCCTGCCGGGCGCCGACGTGGCGCACGCCAAGGTCATCCGCTCGCATCCGATGGCGTTCGACCAGTGCCGCGAGCTGCTCCGCGACTGGGGCGTGCGGTGCATCGCCGCCGCGACGACCGCCGATGCCGCGCGCGACGTGGCGGAGGGCGAGGATCCGGCGCAGCTCGCGATCGCGAGCGCGGAAGCGGCCGAGGTCTACGGCCTGCAGGTGCTCGACGACGACGTCGGCGACCACCCCGGCGCGTTCACGCGCTTCGTCGCGCTCGCGCCGTACACGCAGATCGCGCACGACGGAGAGGGATGGAGGACGGCGCTCTCCTTCGTCACCGACCACGCACCCGGTGCGCTGTACCGCGCGCTCGGTCCGCTGGCGAGCAACGGCGTCAACCTCGTGCAGCTCGTCTCGCGGCCGCTGCCGAACTCGCCCTGGCGCTACCGCTTCGACGTCGTGCTCGACGGTCACGTGTTCGACCCGACCGTAGGCCCGGCGCTCGCGGAGCTGCGCAAGGTGACGCGCGAGCTGCGGCTGTTCGGCTCCTACGCGGCAGAGCGCGAACGGTGAAGACGCTCTTCCGGAAGATCTGGGACGCACACCTCGTCGGCGATAGCGACCCGGCGCTGATCTACGTCGACCTGCATCTCGTGCACGAGGTGACGAGCCCGCAGGCGTTCGAGTCGCTGCGGCTGAACGGCCGGCGCGTTCGGCGCCCTGAGCTGACAGTCGCGACGATGGATCACAACGTCCCGACGACGCCTGGGCCGATCACGGATCCGCTTGCGCGCACCCAGCTCGACGCGCTCCGGGCGAACTGCGACGAGTTCGGCGTGCGCCTGTTTGCGACCGGCAGCGGGCGCGAGGGAATCGTGCACGTGATCGGGCCGGAGCTCGGGCTGACGCAGCCTGGCATGACGATCGTGTGCGGCGACAGCCACACCTCGACGCACGGCGCTCTCGGCGCGCTCGCGATCGGCATCGGCACCTCCGAGGTCGAGCACGTGCTGGCGACGCAGACGCTGCCGCAGGCTCTGCCGAAGACGATGCGGATCACGTTCTCCGGCGAGCTGCCGTTTGGCCTCGCGGCGAAGGACATGGTGCTCGCAGCGATCGGCCAGATTGGCGTCTCGGGCAGTCAGGGGCACGTGCTCGAGTACGCGGGGCCGGCCGTTGAGGCGCTCTCGATGGAGGGCCGCATGACGGTCTGCAACATGTCGATCGAGGCAGGCGCCCGCGCCGGCATGATCGCGCCGGACGACGTCACGTTCGGCTACGTCGAGGGCCGGCCGGCGGCGCCGCAGGGCACGGCCTGGGAGCGCGCGCTCGACGAGTGGCGGGTGCTGCGCACCGACCCGGGTGCGGATTTCGACCGCGAGGTCGAGGTCGACGTGTCGCAGTTGCGGCCGCAGGTGACCTGGGGCACGAACCCCGGCATGGTTGCCCCGATCGACTCCGTCGTCCCCGACCCTGCCGAGTACGTGGATCCGGACGAGCGGCGCGCGGTCGAGCGCGCGCTCGAGTACATGGCGTTGACACCCGGCACCCCGCTGCAGGAGATCCGCATCGACAAGGTCTTCATCGGCTCGTGCACGAACGCGCGTATCGAGGACCTGCGGGTCGCAGCCCAGGTCGTGGCCGGCAAGCGCGTCGCGGACGGCGTGCACGCGATCGTCGTCCCCGGCTCGGCCCAGGTGAAGGCGCAGGCGGAGCGGGAGGGGCTGCAGCAGGTCTTCGAGGCGGCAGGCTTCGAGTGGCGGCGCGCCGGCTGCTCGATGTGCTTGGGCATGAACCCAGACATCCTGCAGCCGGGCGAGCGCTGCGCCTCGACGTCGAACCGGAACTTCGAGGGCCGGCAGGGCGCGGGTGGCCGCACCCACCTGCTCAGCCCGGCGATGGCCGCCGCCGCGGCGGTCGAGGGTCACTTCGCGGACGCGACGGTGCTCGTATGAGGGCGTTGCCGTCCGTCACCGGCAAGGTCGCCGTGCTCGACCGCGCCGACGTCGACACCGACCAGATCATCCCGAAGCAGTTCCTGAAGCGCATCGAGCGCTCGGGTTACGGCGAGTTCCTGTTCTTTGACTGGATGAAGGAGCCCGGCTTCGTGCTTGCGCAGCCGGAGAACCGCGACGCGCGGATCCTGATCGCCGGCCGAAACTTCGGCTGCGGCTCGTCGCGCGAGCATGCAGCGTGGGCGCTCGAGGACTTTGGGCTGTCGGCGGTGATCGCCCCGTCGTTCGGCGACATCTTCCGCACGAACGCGATCAACTCCGGCATCGCACCGGTGGTGCTGGCGCCCGAGCGGATCGCGGAGCTCCGCGCAGCGCTCGAGTCGGTCAACGAGCTGACCGTGGACGTCGAGCACCTGCGCGTGACGCATCCGGACGGCCTGAGCGTGCCTTTCGCGCTCGAGCCGCATGCCCAGGAGACGCTGTCGCGCGGCCTGGACGACATCGAGCGCACGCTGCAACGGGTGGGGGAGATCGACGCGTTCGAGGCGGAGTACGCGCCGCGTTTCGACGTCGCTGCCCTCTAGGCGCTACGGGCGCCGCTACCCTGGCGGCTCGTCGAGGGGGTTCGCCGATCGTTCGCACGCTTGTCGCGGCACTCGCCGCTCTCCTGGCCGCCGCGCTGGTCGGCGGTGCAGGCGCGTCCGTGACCGGGTTCGACCCTGACGGCACCGTCGTCCTCGACGGCACGAAGGTCTTCCCGATCATCCTCGCGAAGGGGCCAGACCCCGGCTCGAAGGCGCCCGACGGCGCCGACGCGTTCGCGACCGTCAAGGCGGCCGGCGTCACCCTGCTCAAGATCGGTCCCGCAACGGTGCCGTGGACAGCGTCCGACATCGCCGACGCGAACACGCAGGACCGCGCCGCCCGCACCGCCGGGCTCGGGACGTGGGTGAACCTGAGCACCCTGTCGCAGGCCACCGCGGCCTCGTCGAGCGACACGCTGCTGCAGCAGGTCGTCGGGAGCCTGAAGGCCGACCAGGCCGGCGGCGCGATCGCGATGTGGAAGGGCGCCGACGAGCCGTTCTTCTCCGGCATCGGCCCGAACGCACTGCAGTTCGCGTACTGCCGCTCCACCGGCCGCGGCACGGCGAGCTGGTGCGGGGGCGAGCCGGTGCTCGACAGCGATCACTCGTGGGTGACGATCGAGGCGCCGCGCGGCACCGCCGACCAGCTGCAGCCCTACAGCGCCGTCACCGACGTGCACGGCGTCGACGTCTACCCGGTCACGCTGCAGGCATCCGACGGCGACCTCCATGCCGTCGGCAGGTGGACGAGCACGGTCGCGTCGGTCACGCCCAGCCACCAGGCCTGGACAACGCTCCAGGTCTGCGCCAGCGGCAGCTACAACACGAGCGGGCAGTTCGTCCTGCCGACCCTCGCGCAGGAGCGCTACATGGCGTACGACGCGATTCTCAACGGCGCCCGCAGCCTCGCCTTCTACGGCGGCAACATCCCGGGTTGCTGGAGCGCGAGCGACCGGCAGCTCGGTTGGAACTGGACGTTCTGGATTTCGGTGCTCGACCCGCTGGTCCGCGAGCTGACGGGTGAGCTCGCGCCCGCCCTTGTCAAGCCCGGCTCGACGCAGGCGCTCACATCGAGCGACCAGTCGACGCAGGCGATCAGTCGTGCGGGTGCAGGCGACGACCTCTGGGTGATCGCGGCGCGCAGCGGCGCAGGCCCGGCAAGCGTCACGATCGGCGGACTGCCGGCGAACGTCAGCTCGGGCACTGTCTACACCGAGGGGCGCACGATCACCATCACGAACGGCTCCTTCACCGACGACTTCGCCCAGTGGGGCGTGCACGTCTATCGCTTCGTGCCGACCGCTGCGCCGCCGCCTCCGCCACCACCGCCTCCGCCGGGCGGCGGTGGGGGAGGCGGGTCGACGCCGAACCTCGGCGTGACGCTGACCTCGAGCACGACGCAGATCGCCCCGGGCGGCGTCGTCGACCTGGTCGCGAACGTGAAGAACACGGGCGACGCCGGCGCGCTGCAGACGCACCTGACGATCGCGCTGCCCGCGTCGCTCACGCTGACTGGGCCGCCGTACGTCGAGCGCGGCGCGGGCTGCACCGGCACACAGACAGTCGACTGCTACCTCGACTACGTACCGAACGGCGTCGAGACGCCCGTCAAGTTCGAGGTCCGCGCGTCGGCGGCCGGTTCGCAGACGATCACGGCGACCGCTTCCTCCGATCGCGACGCCGATCCGGCCGACAACTCCGCCGGCGTCTCACTCACGGTCGCGGAGCCGGCGGCTCCGCCGGTGCCGACACCGGTGCAGTCCCCCCGCACGCGCTCCGGCACCGCCGGTCCCGACCGGCTGACCGGCACGGCACTGGGGGACACGCTCTACGGGCTCGGCGGCAACGACGTGCTGCTCGGTCTCGGCGGCAACGACGTCCTCTTCGGCGGGCGCGGCAACGACCTCCTCGTCGGCGGGCCCGGCCGCGACCGTCTCTACGGCGGGCCGGGCAACGACACGCTCCGCGCGCGCGACGGCCTGCGTGACGTCGTCGACTGCGGCCCGGGCCGCGACACGGCGATCGTCGACCGGATCGACCGCGTCAGCGGCTGCGAGCGCGTCCAGCGGAGCTAGCGCTGATCCGTCCGCTCTGGCTGTGGCGGCTCTCGCTGGTCGGCTTTGCCCTGGCCTATCTTGCGAGCGCGAGCCTGCAGGCGGTGCTGCCGCCGCTGCTGCCGTTCCTCGCGGCTGCGGCGGTCGAGGCGCAGTTCTTCCTGACGGGTCTTCGCACCTCGCGACGGGGTCGCACGACCGTCGATCGCGGACCGCAGGAGCGTGACCTCGAGGAGCTGGGGTGGTCCGGCCGCACCGTCGTGGTCACGGCGGGCGATGCGGAGCTCGTCCTCCGGCCGGGTGAGATGAGCCGGGAGGAGATCGAGGAGTGGCTCCAGCTGCACGCTGCAGAGCTGTCAGCACTCGGCCCCGGCCGTCACGAGCTGGCCGCGATCGACACCGTCGAGAGTCCGCTCGCGCTTCATGTGCCGCCGGCTCCTGCGCCGCGCTCGAGCCGGGTGCGGACCCGGCTGGTGCAGGCGCTCGCGATCCTGGCGCTCTTCGCCGGCGTGATCTTCCTCGACTGGAGGGGCGCGCACTGGGATCGGCTCTCTTCGTCGACGCGCGCTGCGACGATCGAGCTCCTCGACCGGCAGGCGAGTCGCATCGCGGGGCACCCGGCCGACGTGATCTGCGATGTCAGCGGGCGGCACGTCGGCTACGTGCAGGACGCCGACGGGCTGGCCGAGCTGGGAGGCCGCCGCGCCTGGCTGACGCCGTCCGTCTGTTACCGGCTGTATCTGATCCACCGTCACGGCCGCGCAAGCGGAGCGAGCTCGGGGCAGGCGATCGCGGTCCTCGCGCACGAGGCGTGGCACCTGCACGGCGAGTCGAGCGAGGCTCGCGCCAACTGCTTCGCCTACCAGTCGGGCGTGCACGTCGGCGTGGCGCTCGGCCTCTCCCCTGGCAGCGCGCGACAGCTGATGCGGCAGCAGCTCGCCGACAACCCGTCCGACTTCGCGGCGGCGACGCAGTACATCGTCCCGCCCGGGTGCCACCGCGGCGGAAGCCTCGACCTCCACCTCGACGGGGATCACTTCCCCTAGCTCTCTTCGAGCACGCGCTTCAGGTTCGCGAGCGCCGCGACCTCGCCGTCCATCGTCTTCTGCACCATCGGCGCCAGCAGCCGCTTGAGACCGCCGACCTCCGCCTCGAGCTCGAACCGGACACGCGTTCCTTCGCCGTCCGGCGCCATGGTGTAGCGCCCGTGCGGCCGGACCGGTCCGCTCGTCGCGCGGAAGGCGATCAGCTCGTTCGGCCGCGACTCCGTGATCTCGACGTCGGCCGAGATCTTGCGCCCACCCGGTCCCTTGACCGTCTGGCGGTACGTCGTGTCGGAGGCGCGCGTGATCCGGAGCACGCCCGGCCGCCAGCGCGCGTCGTTCTCGGCGTCGGCGAGAAACGCGTACACGTCCGCGACGGGGCGGTTGACGACGACCTCATTGCTCGCGCTCGGCATCTCAGCGGTCGGCGCGGCTCGCGGAAAGCCGCTGGAGCGAGTCGCGGTCGAGCAGCTCCGCCGGCACGACCGCGACGCGGCAGCGTGTCCGCGCCCGCAACGTCGCGGTCCGCGCGCCACCCTCCAGGACGGCCCGCTCGCCGAGCACCGCGCCCGGCCCGATCTCCGCGATCTCTTCGCCGTCGACCTCGACGCCGAGGACGCCGTCGAGGAGCAGGTAGAGATCGTCGCTCTGCTCGCCTTGCTCGACGAGCACCTGACCGCTGTTCAGCTCGCGGCGCTTCGTGTCGACCGATTTCATCAGCCAGCGGGAGATCTGCCGCTCGAGCGCAGACTCCGCCTGCGTGATGAAGGCGTCCGACTCCTCGTCGCCCCAAGGCGTGTGCTCGCCGTGCGCCTCGCGATACCAGGACTTGAAGTCGACGGTGCCTGACTTCTCGACCAGCGTTCCCTGGCTGTTGTAGATCCAGTGCCGCGGGAAGGAGCTCGCGCCGACCACCTCATGTGCCGACGTGCCGTCGGTCCGGAGCGTCAGCGCGAGCGTCGTCCAGGCCGTCGCCGAATGGATGCGGAAGAAGGGCTTCTGTGTCACCCGGCGCGGCGCGGGGAAGCCGGCGCGGCCGCCGACGGTCTGCACGAAGCGCACCGCGTTGTCGCTGACCTCCGGCTCGGCGCGGAGCACGTCGAACGCGACGCCCGGGATGACCAGGTTCTTCACGCCGAGGCTGAAGCTCGTCGAGCCCACGTACCCGCCGCCGTCGTAGCCGAAGTCCACGATCCGGCCGGCCTCGACCTCGATCCACGCCTTCAGCTCGTTTGCCTCGCGGAAGCGGTCGGCATCACGCAGCTCGAGCAGTTCGCCCTCGCTCAGCGAGTCGGGCGGGGGCGGATCGTAGTGCCCGACCCCGATCTCGAACGGCAACTTCGGCATTCCTTCGATCGCCTCCGAAGGGATCCACGAGATGGACGTGACCGACGACTCGACCCGCATTGACCGCTCCTCTCTCAGACTGGTGCCTGACAGCACCTTAAAACGTGTCAGACACTTTCCAAAGGTGTCTGACACCTTCAGACACGTTGTCAGCCCGTGTTTCTGAGCGCCGCGGCGATGCCGGCGATCGACCTGAGCAGCGGCAGCTGAGCCGTGTCGTCGCCCGCGCGGTGGCGGCGCAGGAGCTCGACCTGCACGGCGTTCATCGGATCGACGTACGGATTGCGCAGCTCGATCGAGCGACGCAGGACCGGCTGGCGCTCCAGCAGCCGGGAGACTCCCGCGGCCGCCAGCACGCCGCGCACCGTCCGCTCGTGCTCGGCCTCGATCTCCGCGAAGGGAGACGGGTCGCGCACGAGCGGCAGGTAGGCCCGCGAGATCGGCAGGCTCGACTTCGCGAGCGTCATCTCGAGGTTGTCGACGACCGCGCGGAAGAACGGCAGCCGCTCGTAGAGGTCGCGCAGCGTGTCGTCGCCGAGCTGCTCGAACGCCGTGCCGCATCCGTACCACGCGGGGAGCAGCACGCGGTTCTGCGTCCAGGAGAACACCCACGGGATCGCGCGCAGCGAGCCGAGGTAGTCCTCGTCGCCGGGCCTGCGCGCGGGACGCGACGCGAGCTCCAGCAGCGCCAGCTCGTCGACCGGCGTGAACGAGCGGAAGAACTCGACGAACCCCTCGCGCTCCCATACGAAGTCGCGGTACGCCGCCGCCGAGTCCGAGGCCAGCCGGTCGAGGAGCACACGTTCGTCGCCGGACGGCGGGGCCGGCAAGCGATCAGGGAACGTCGCGAGCAGCGTCCCCGCGAGCGCTGCCTCCAGGTTTCGCCGCGCGAGGCCCTCGAGCGCGTACTTGAAGGAAACCGTCTCGCCCTGCTCGGTGAGCTTCACGCGGCCCGGCGGGTGGCCCGG
Source organism: Actinomycetota bacterium (assembly GCA_046765815.1). Lineage (GTDB taxonomy): Bacteria > Actinomycetota > Thermoleophilia > Gaiellales > Gaiellaceae > PALSA-600. The sequence continues at coordinate 16,966 of JBKPRG010000029.1, read as the reverse complement.
CGGCTGCGATGCGATGGCCGCATATGTCGGCCCGCCGCCACGGCCCGCGCTGCCGCCGCGGCCGTGGAAGATCGTCAGCTCGACGCCGTGCTCGCGTGCGACCTCGGCCAGCCGCTCCTGCGCGCGGTAGATCGCCCACTGCGCGGCGAGGAAGCCGCCGTCCTTACCCGAGTCCGAGTAGCCGACCATCACCTCGATACGCGCGCGCGGCTCGGCGCGCAGCAGCTCGTCGAGAATCGCGGGCGCCGCTGCCAGGTCGTCGATCGTCTCGAACAGCGGCACGACCGAGAGTGGCTCGTCGGTCAGCGCGGTCGCGCGCCGCACGTCGTCCGCGCTCGACGTCCCCGAGACGATGAGCGTGTCAAGGGCACGTGGGCCGTGCGCGCGCCGCCCCGCGACCGCGGCGGCGACCGCCTCGCGCGCGCGATCCGAGTCGAGATCGCGTGCATGCAGGCGTAGGTCGAGCTTCGCCAGGTGGAAGCCGAAGATGCGCACCATCCGCTCGACGCGCGCGACGCGTCCATCCGCGACCCGTCGGCCGCCGTTCGCCGTCAGACTGGCGCGGATCACGCGCAGGTCCTCGAGCAGCGCCTCCGGTCCCGAGTAGAGGTCGTTCTCGAGCCGCCACCACATGAACGAGAGCTTCCGCCGGTACGGCTCCAGCTCGTTGCGCGCCCCGATCTCGGCGGCGTGTGCGGGCAGCTCCGCCTCCTCGCGCGCGATCGACGCCTCGAGCTCGTCGGACACGCGCGCCAGCGACCGCGTCGCCGACAGCTCGACCGCCAGCTCGCGGATCTCGTCCCGATACCGGCGCAGGGCGAGCTTGCGCGCCTCGGCCAGCGCCTCCGCGATCGACGACGGACCCGCGGACGGGTTGCCGTCCAGGTCGCCGCCGATCCACGAGCCGAAGGAGAGAGGGAGCCTGTGCGCGATGCGCGCTTCCCACTCGCCGACGAGGTCGGTCGCGGCCGAGATGAGGCTGTGCTCGAAGAACCAGAGCCCGTTTCGGATCTCGTCGCTGACGCGCAGCCGGTCGTGCCGCACCTCGTCGGTCTGCCAGAGCATCGTCACCTCCTCGGCGATCGACGACTCGGCGTCGGCCCGCTCGCGCGACGACAGTCGCGGGTCGTCGAGCCGCGCGAGCAGCCGCGCGACGCGGATATGCGCGAGCAGCACGGTACGGCGCGTGGACTCCGTCGGGTGCGCGGTGAGGACGAGCTGGATCGAGGTTCCTGCTTCGGTGACGTCCTCGTCGCCCAGCGTCTCGAGCGCGCTGTCGAGCGACTCACGCAGCGCGGCGCCGCGGTGCGCGTCCTCGCGGCGGCGGCGCAGGCGGTGGTGCTGCTCGGCGAGGTTCGCGAGCTGGAAGTAGAGCCCGAACGCGCGGAGCACGAGCACCTGCTCGTGCGCGCTCGGGAACGCCTCGACCTCGACCGTCTGCTCGTCCCGCGCCGCGCGGGCTGCGTGGCGCGTCCGCTCGACGAGCTGCAGCAGCCACTCACCCTCCTGCTCGACGAGGACGTTGCCGAGGATCGTTCCGAGTAGGCGGACGTCGCGCCGCAGCGGCGCGGACGCGTCGTCGCGGGGTGAGGAGGCCTGACGTGAAATGGCGGCACCCGCGGCTGGTGGCTCAGACACGGCGCATCTCGCCCCGACCGGGCTTACCCGTAGCTACTGCTACGGGCTGCGCCCGCTCGGAACGAGCTGCTTGGTCTGAGCCATCCCCGCGGGCACCGAATTCCACGTCAGACCTCCTACGAGTGGACGCCGAGGGCGGCGAGGACATGGCTCGCGTCGGGCTCCACGGTCGTGACCCTAGCGAGGTCGGCCTGCACGGGCTCGGGCCGTTCGCCGCTGATCACGAGGACGACGCGCGAGCCGTGCTCGATCTGGCCCTCGTCGAGCGCCTGCACGAGCGCACCGAGCGCCGCTCCGCCGGCGCAGTCGGCGGGCACGCCCGTCGTGGCGGCGAGCAGGCTCGTGTTGGCGGCGATCACGTCCTCTGGCAGCGCCACGATCGCGCCGCCGGTCGCCCTGGCTGCGCCGAGGGCCAGGTCGCCGTGCGACGGGTCACCGACGGCAAGCGAGACGAAGTCGGTCGTCGCGCGCACGCGCGAGATCGTGCGGTCGTCGGCGAAGGCGGCGGCGATCGGGCTCGAGCCGAGCGCCTGTGCCGCGAACATGCGCGGCACCGGCTCGTCGGCAAGCCCGGCGAGCGTGAGCTCGGAAAACGCCTGCGTCAGCTTCGAGAAGAGGATGCCGCTCGCGGCTGCGCAGAACACCGCGTGCGGCAGCTCCCAGTCGAGCTGCTCGGCGATCTCGAACGAAATGGTCTTCGCGCCCTCCGTGGCGTACGGGTGCAGGTTGCCGCTGACGAAGCCCCACGGGAAGAGCGAGCCCAGCTCGAGCTCGAGCCGCCGGCAGTCGTCGTACGTGCCGTCGACCGCGAAGACGCGTGCGCCGGGGTGACGAGCGGCGACCGCCCCCGTCTCCCAGCCGAGTGGCGCGAGCACGATCGCCTCGAGCCCGGTCGCGGCGGCAGCCGCCGCGACCGCGTCGCCGAGGTTGCCCGTCGACGAGCAGCAGAGGGTCGTCACGCCGTGGTCGAGGGCCGTCGACGCGGCGAGCGTCGCGACGCGGTCCTTGTACGAGCGTGTCGGGTTCTGGCCCTCGAGCTTGAGGTAGAGCTCGACGCCGAGGATCTCCGACAGGCGCTCGGCATGGACGAGCGGCGTCCAGCCGGCGCCGAAGTCGACGCGCGCTCCCGCCGGCAGGAGATCGCTGTACCTCCACAGCGAGTTCGGGCCGGCGGCCGTCGCCTCGCGGGTCGGGCGGACGTGCGCCCAGTCGTACGTGACGTCGGTCGGCCCGTCGCAGCGCGGGCATGCGTCGACCGGCTCCGGCTCGGCGACCGTCTCGCAGACACGGCAGCGCAGCTCGTGCCGCATCACGTTGCTCCCGTCCTAGTCTTTGAACCTAACCGGGTGGACGGGTGCGTCCGGCTAGGCCATCTGCGCGCAGGCGATGACCATAAGGAAAAACGGCTTGGTCATCGCGGCGCGGGCCATGCGAAGACTCTAGCTGGTCTCGCCCCCGCCGGCCACTGCCGGCAAGAGAAGGATCGTCGAGGTCTCCTTCGCGGGCGTGTCGAGCCCATCGAGCAGGCGCACATCCTCGCCGTCGACAAAGACGTTGAGGAAGCTCGGTACGCCGTCCCCCTCGAGCACGCGGGGCTCGAGCGCAGGGAAGCGGGCGACGAGCGACTGGAGAGCGTCGCGGACGGTTGCGGCGTCAACCGCGACGGTTCGCTCGCCGCCTGCTTCCGGCCTGAGCACGGGAGGGATGCGTATCTGCGCCATGCAACTTCAAAAGATAAAGCATTGGACTTGAATCCGCTACCGGCATAACTACACTTTTTGTAGTATTGGCTGCGATGAAGGAAGCCCCGACGCTCGAGCTTGTCCTGAAACGGAACTCGGTCGAGCGCCTGAAGCGCGACAAGAGCCCGCTCGCGATGCTCGACGAGCTGCCCGCGCTGATCGCGTCCGGCTACGAGCAGGTCGACGAGGAGGACATCGTCCGCCTCAAGTGGTGGGGCCTCTACCACGACAAGCCGAAGATCGGGACCTTCATGCTGCGCCTGAAGATCGCGGGCGGCATCGTCACGCCGGCGCAGCTGCGCGCGATCGGCGAGCTCTCCAACGAGTACGGGCGCGGCTCGGGCGAGCTGACCACGCGCCAGAACGTCCAGCTGCACTACATCGAGCTGGCGAGCCTGCCGCAGGTCTTCGAGCGCATGACCGAGGCGGGGCTCACCTCCGCGGGAGCCTGCGGCGACACGGTGCGCAACATCACCGGCTGCCCGCTCGCCGGCATCGCCCACGACGAGCTGTTCGACGTCACGCCGCTGCTCGACGAGGCCGCGCGGTTCTTCTACGGCAACCCGGACTACTCCGACCTGCCGCGCAAGCACAAGATCGCGATCACCGCCTGCACCGACGGCTGCGCCGCGCCCGAGATCAACTGCATCGCGCTTGTCGGCGCGCTCCGCGACGGCGAGGAAGGCTTCGGCGTGCTCGTCGGCGGCGGGCTCTCGTCGGTGCCGCGCATCGGCCGCGAGCTTGGGATCTGGGTGCCCAAGGACGACGCCCTCGCGGTGCTCGCGGCCATCCTCGACGAGTGGAAGGAAGACCTCCGCTACCGCGTGTCGCGCGTGAAGGCGCGGCTCAAGTTCATGATCGACGACATCGGGCCGGAGGGCATGCGCGAGCGCGTCGAGGCGCGGCTCGGCCGGCGCTTCGACGATTTCCGGCTGCCGCCGCTGCCCGCGCCGAGCAACCACCTCGGCCCGATCCAGCAGGCGGACGGGCGGCTTGCCCTCGGCCTTCCCGTGCACCTCGGGCTCGTCTCCGGCGACCAGATGATCGCGCTCGCCGACCTCGCCGAGGAGATCGGCGGCGACATTCGCATCACGCGCCAGCAAAACCTCGTTCTGACGAACGTCGAGGACGTCGAGCCTGTCGCGGCGCGCCTCGGCGAGATCGGACTGCCGCTCGACGCCGGCCCGCTGCGCGGCGACGCGATCGCCTGCACCGGCGAGCCGCACTGCAACTTCTCGGTCACCGAGACCAAGTCGCGGATGGACGGCCTCGTGCAGCTGCTCGAGTCGCGCTTCGGCACGACGATTCACGGGCTGCGGCTGCATCTCGACGGCTGCCCGCACGCCTGCGCGCACCACTGGGTCGGCGACATCGGCTTCCAGGGCACGACGGTGCGCGACGAGCAGGGGAGGCGCCGGCAGGCGTACGACGTCTACCTGCGCGGCAGCCTCGACCGGCCTGCTGCGATCGCGCAGCCGCTCTTCCGTCGCGTGCCGACCGAGGAGCTCGACGAGACGGTGGTCGGGCTCGTCGAGGGCTGGGTCGACGGCCGGGCCGAGGGCGAGAGCTTTCGCACATGGTGCGATCGCACATCGAACGACGAGCTGTCAGAGCTCGTGGGGAGGGAGGCGTATGTCCGTCGAGCTGCTTGACGACCTGGAGGCGGGGGAGCTGTCGGTCGAGTTCGAGGGCGAGGAGCCGGACGTCGTCCTTGAATGGGCGATCGAGCGTTTCTCGCCGCGGCTCGCCATCTCGACGGCGTTCCAGACGGACGGCGCGGTGCTCCTCGACATCGCGTACGCGATCGATCCGAACATCAGGCTCTTCAGCATGGACACGGGCCGGCTGCCGCCCGACACCTACGAGCTGATCGAGGCGATGCGTGAGCGCTACCCAGGGCTGCAGCTGGAGCTGCTCTCCCCGCCCGCGCGCGAGGTGAGCGCGATGGTCTCGAAGCACGGGCCGAACCTCTTCTACAAGAGCGTTGAGAACCGCATGCTCTGCTGCCACGTGCGCAAGGTGCTGCCGCTGACGGCGCACCTCGCCACGCTGGACGCGTGGGTGACCGGTTTGCGCCGCGACCAGTGGGCGACGCGCAGCGACATTCGCAAGGTCGAGATCGACCACGACCACGGCGCGATCGTGAAGCTCAATCCGCTCGCCGAGTGGACCGAGGACGAGGTCTGGGACTACGTGCGCGAGCGCGATCTGCCGTACAACAGCCTCTACGACAAGGGCTACACGTCGATCGGCTGCGCGCCGTGCACGCGCGCGACCGCCGCGGGCGAGGACCTGCGCGCCGGGCGTTGGTGGTGGGAGACGAACGCACCCAAGGAGTGCGGCATCCACTGCGCCGTCGAGACCGGCGGCCTGGAGCACGAGCTGCGTGCGCTCGTCGCGGAGGCTCGGGATGAGTGAGGTGACGCTGAGCGGCGAGGCGCGCGAGGTTGCGCTCGCCGAGGCGCAGACCGTCCTCTCGATGGCCCGCGACGACGCGATCCGCGGCCGAGTCGGCGCGCTCGTCGCCGCGGTCGAGGAGGGAGCGGTCGGCGAAGAGACCGCGGAGCTGCTCGAGAACGTGCTCGAGCTCGGGCTGCAGGCGGGCCGCATCCGTGCCTACTACGGGCCGGGCGGCGAGCAGGCGGCGCTCGCGACGCTGCGCAAGCTGCCGCGCGGCCGCGTGCGCACCGACAGCACGCGCGACGTGTCGGCGGCGCTGCAGGCGCTGGCGGGCAAGACGCTCGACTCGGTGAAGCTCACGGCGGTGGCACCGGGCGCGTTCACGCTCTCGTTCGAGGCGGACGGCTACGACCTCTCGGTGCGGCTCGACGCGCACGGCGCTCGGCTGACGAGCGTGGGCACGTGAGCCAGCCCAGGTATTACATGGCGTGCCTCGACCTGCGTGGGCGGGACTGCCTCGTCGTCGGGGGCGGTCGGGTCGCGATCGAGAAGGCGCGCGGGCTGCTCGAGTGCTTCGCACGCGTGACGGTGGTTGCGCCGGAGATCGAGGACGAGCTGCGCGGGTTGGACGTGCGGCTGATCGAGCGGAGCTTCACGCGCTCCGACCTCGTCGGCCGGTTCCTCGTCATCGCAGCGACGAACGACCGCTCCGTCAACGCCGACGTCTCCCACACGGCGAACGAGCTCTCGATCGTCTGCAACGTCGCCGATGATCCGGAGCTCTGCAGCTTCATCCTGCCGGCGATCGTGCGCCGCGACCCGATCGTCGTCGGCGTCTCGACCGGCGGGGCGTCGCCGGCGCTCGCGCAGCGCCTGCGCGACGACATCGCCGCGCTTGTCGGCCCGCGCCACGCAGACCTCGCGCGCCGCCTCGCCGAGTTGCGGCCGTGGGCGAAGCGGACGTTGCCGACGTACGAGGCGCGCCGCGACTATTTCCAGCAGGTCGTCGAGGAGGCGCTCTTGTGACGGTGGCGATTGTCGGCGCCGGCCCGGGCGATCCGGGTCTCATCACGGTGCGCGCTCTGGAGCTCGTGCGCCGCTGCGAGGTCCTCGTCTACGACCGGCTCGTTTCGGACGAGCTCGTCTCGGAGGCGGTCGGCGCGACGCGCATCGCACGCGACAACCTGACGCAGGAGGAAGTCAACGAGGTGCTCGTGCACCACGGCCGCCGCGGGCGGCGCGTCGTCCGGCTCAAGGGCGGCGACCCGTTCATCTACGGCCGCGGCTCGGAGGAGGTCGAGGCGCTCGCCGAGGCCGAAGTGCCCTACGAGGTCGTGCCCGGCGTGTCGACCCTGACTGCGATTCCCGGCCTCGCCGGGATCCCGCTGACGGCGCGAGGCGTCGCGTCCCAGCTGACGGTCGTCACCGGCACGTCCGGCGATGGGAGCGAGCTCGACTACGAGCAGCTTGCCGGCACGCCGGGCACGCTCGTCATCTTCATGGGCTTGAACCGGCTGGAGGCGATCGCCGACGGATTGATCCTCGCCGGACGCCCGGTCGACGAGCCCGCAGCCGTGCTCTCGAAGCTCTCGCTACCGGCCGCGAAGCACCGCATCGGCACCCTCGGCACGATCGCCGCCGTCGCGGAAGGGTTGGTCTCGCCGGCAGTCGTCGTGATCGGCGACGTGGTCGCTGCCGCCGAGAGGTGTCAGACACTCTTGGAAGTGTCTGACACCTGGTAGGCGGCTTCTTCCCCCGGTCAGGAGGAAGCTCCGAGCCGCGCTGCGCGGCCCGCCACCGCAAGGCCGGAGGACAGCAGCACGAAGCCGAGCATCGACCCAGCGCCGATTCCGAACGCGCCCCAGGAGAAGCTGTTCGAACCGGTGGCGACGATCGGAGCCGGCTCCCCGAGCCCGTAGAGCTTGTTCAGCGCCTGCCCACGAATCTCGAGTGCCCGGCGCGCGGCCTCGTTCACGTCGGTACTGCCGCCGAGGTGGTACTTCGCGTTCAGCGCCTCGCTTCTGATCTGCAGCGCGCGATCGGCCGCGCCGGCGAAGGCTGAGCCGCCCCAGAGCGCGGCGACCGCCAGGAGTGCCAATGTGGTGATGCGCAAGCGGGACATGCCGTACCTCCTTGTCGTGTGACGCCCGAAGGGCTCTTTGCGCACATGACCAGGAGACGCTAAAACCCGGCTTTCAAGGAGCTAACGGCGGGCTAAAGGAGGGGACACACGAGCGTCCGGTACCTGATCCTCGGCCCGGTCGAGGTTCGCGACGGCGACATGGCGGTGCCGATCGGCGGCTCGAAGCAGCGCGCTCTACTCGGGCTCCTCCTGCTCCACGCGAACACCGTCATCTCGCGCGACCGCCTGGTCGACACGCTCTGGGAGGGACGCCCGCCCGAGACGGCCGCGACCGCGCTGCAGGTGTACGTCTCACAGTTGCGAAAGAGCCTCGGCCGCGACGCGATCAAGACACAGCCCCCCGGCTACTGCGTCGTGGTCGAGCCTGCGGCGCTCGACCTGACACGTTTCCGTCAGCTGGTGGAGCAGGCACGCGCGGAGGACGCCGCGGCCGCCGCCGCCACGCTTCGCGAGGCGCTGGCGCTCTGGCGGGGGCCGGCGCTTGCAGATGTCGACGACGAGATCGCCGCCCCTGAGCGGGCTCAGCTCGAGAGCGAGCGTGTCGCCGCGCTCGAGCAGCGCATCGAGATGGATCTCGAGCTCGGCCGTCAGAGAAACCTCGTCCCGGAGCTTCAGTCGCTCGTCCGGCAAGACCCGTTGCGCGAGCGATACCGCGGTCAGCTGATGCTCGCGCTCTATCGGTCGGGTCGCCAGGCGGAGGCGCTCGACGAGTACCGAAGCGCGCGGCGCCTGCTCGCCGAGGAGCTCGGGCTCGAGCCGGGACCGGAACTGCGGCGACTCGAGAAGGCGATTCTCGATCAGGATCCTGCTCTCGATCGTGCGGAGGAGGAGCGAGCGCGAGATCGCGTCGTGCGTCGTCAGGTCGCGCGCGCGCGGACCCTGCTCGCTGCAGGCGCGGTCGTCCTCGCGGCGGCGCTTGTCGCCGCCGCGTTCGCACTTACACGCGGGTCTGGGTCGAAGTCGGTCATCGTCGAGGCCAATTCGGTTGCCGTAGTGGACGGTCGGACCGGACGAGTGAAGGCGGACGTACCCATCGGCGGGCGTCCAATTTCGATCGCTGTGGGCGCCGGCTCGGTCTGGGTCGTCGATGCGGACGACCAGACGCTCGTCCGGATCGACCAGAAGACGCTCCGCGTCACGAAGGTCATCGGCGGCCTCGGGGCCGACCTCAGCGCTGTCGCTTTCGGTTCCGGCTCCGTGTGGCTTGCCGGCGGGAACGACGGCACGCTCGTGCGGGTCGACCCTCGCGTCGACATCGCGACTGCGACGCACGTGCTGGCGCGTGCGGCCGGTGGTGCGATCGAGCCTGTGTTCTTCGTCGCGGCCGCTCGGGGTGCGGTCTGGGCGACGGCTGGCGACGGGCTCGTGAAGGTGGATCCTGCGACCGGCGCCCGGATCGCGTCGGTACGCATACCCGGACCCGTCGGGCTTGTCGCGAACACCCGCGCCGCGTGGGTCTGCAGGTTGAACGAATCGCTCGTGCGGGTCGAGCGGAGCGGCCCCACGCTCACGGCCAGCTCTGTTCTCTCGCGCGGCCTCCGCTCTCCCGTCCTGCTCGGACGATCCCTCTGGCTTCAGGTGGACGCATCCGTGGCCCAGCTTTGGCGGATCGACCCGCTGACGCTGGTGCAGGAGTCGGTTGTTTCGGTGCCGGGCACGTTCGTCTTTGGGCTCGCGACCGGGGATGGTGCTTTGTGGACGTCGGACCACGCACGCGGCACGGTGTGGCGGATCGACCCCGGCACGGGACGAGCCCGTGCGCTTGCGCGCCTCCCGCATCACCCCGTCGCGCTCGCCGGGGTGAACGGCGACGTGTGGGTCGGGGTCCAACCGGACCAGTTCAGCTGACGCGGGGGACGCGAATCGTCCCGGCGACAATCTGCCGCCGTATGCGCTCGACCTGCTCTAGCAGCACCTTCGGCACGCGCGGACTGATCTTCCCGAGCCCGACGCCGCCGCTCCGGAGGTCGAAAATCACGTCGCCGCCCTTCGGGAGCCGACCGTGAACGAACCGGCCGATCGAATCGCTGATGCTCGGCGCCAGCCGGAGGATCGCACTCGTAAGGATGTGGTCACCCAGGTACGACTGGTCCAGGTCGACGCCGAGACCCCACACGGATCGGCTCTTCGCCGCGGCGAGCGCGCCAAGCCCGCAGGCACCGGCAACGTTGAACACGACGCCTGAGCCCGCGGCGATCTGGGAGAGAGCCAGGCGCCTGCACTTGGTCGTGTCGACCCAGTCGTGCGAGTAGTCGACGCGGATCGGCATCTGCGGAGCGGCGCTGCGCACGCCGGCCCTGAAACCGACGAGCCACCGTGTGACTCCCGGAACGGGTTTTCCGCCGACGGCGCTGATCAGGTGCCTGCCGGGCCGTCGTGCCTCCATGAGCGCCGCCAGATATCCGGCGAGGTAGCCGGCCTCCTCGGCGCGATAGATGCTCCCGGTGACGTTGCTCGAACGGTGGTGGAGCGCGCCGAACGGAAGGTCGATCATCAGGAACCGGACGCGGGGAAACTCCGGGGCGACGTTGTCGACCGCCCACCCGTCGGCAACTCCCTCGATCACCAGGTCGTAGCCTTGTCGTGCCAGCGTTCGCAGGGCGCTCGACGGGCTCAGCGCCGGCGAGACGTATTGCACCCTTCCCTCGAAGTGCAGTTGGCGCTCAGCTCGCGTGAACCCGAGCAGGAGCAAGCCGTCGAAGCTTCGCGGTGGTGGCACCGCCCCGGCGCCGACCACATACGCGATGCGAAGCGGTGCTGTCCGCGCCGCTTCGCTTCCGGTCGTCGCCACGAGCGTGAGGACGATCGCCGCCGTGATGCGTAATCCGTGGCGCATCGCTTCAGAGAAGGCTCTCGTACAACTTCAGCGTATCGGCCGCAACGGCGGACCAGCTGAACCGGTCGACGGCCCGCGCCCGGCCGGCCTCGCCCATCCGTCGCGCGCGCTCCGGGTCGGCGAGCAACTCGTTGACGCGCGCCGCGAAGGTTTCGGCGAAGTGGTCGTCGTCCAGCGGCACGAGCAGCCCGGTCACGCCGTCCTCCACGACCTCCGGGATGCCGCCGACAGCCGACGCGACGACGGCCGCCTCGCACGCCATCGCCTCCAGATTCACGATTCCGAGCGGCTCGTAGATCGACGGGCAGACGAACACCGTGGCGTGGCTCAGGAGCTGGATCACCTCGGGCTTCGGCAGCATCTGCTGCAGCCAGACGACGTTCCCGCGCTCGGCGCGGACGCGCTCCACCTTCGCCTCGATCTCGGCCGCGATCTCCGGCGTGTCCGGCGCGCCGGCGCAGAGCACGAGTTGCGCGACCGGGTCGATCTCGAGCGCGGCGTCGAGGAGGTGCGTCACCCCTTTTTGGCGCGTGATCCGCCCGACGAAGACAACCGACGGCTGCGCCGGGTCGACGCTGTGACGCTCGAGGACGTCCGTCCCGGGGTCGGGCTTGTACTCCTCGGTGTCGATGCCGTTGTAGATGACGGTGACGCGATCGCGCTCGACCGCCGGGTACGCGGTGAAGATGTCCTCCGCGTGGCCCTTCGAGACCGCGATGATCGCGTCCGCGTGCTCGAGCGCCGTCTGCTCGCAGAACGTCGAGACGGCGTAGCCGCCCCCGAGCTGCTCCGCCTTCCACGGCCGCATCGGCTCGAGGCTGTGCACGGTCGCCACGTGAGGGATGCCGTGTCGCAGCTTCGCCAGGTGGCCGCCGAGGTTCGCGTACCAGGTGTGGCTGTGCGTGAGGTCGACACCGGCGACCGCCTCCGCCATCGCGAGATCGACCGACACCGCCTGCAGCGCGGCGTCGGACAGCGCCTCCCAGGGACGGTGCGCGACCGCCCCCGGGCGGTCCTCGCCCCAGCAGTGCACGGTCACGTCGATCAGCCGCGAGAGCTCGCGCGCGAGGTACTCGACGTGCACGCCCGCGCCGCCGTAGACGTCGGGCGGATATTCCCGCGTCAGAAGCGCGACCTGCACTCAGGCCTCGACGGTGTCGCCCTTGCCGATCACGACGACGCCGCCGTCGGAGACGACGAAGCGCTTGCGGTCGGCAGCCGCGTCGACGCCGACTTTTGCGCCCGCCTTGACGACGACGGTCTTGTCGATGATCGCGTTACGCACGACGGCGCCCTCGCCGATCTCGACGCCGTGCATGAGTACCGACCCCTCGACCTCCGCGCGCGAGTGGACGTGCACCATCGGCGAGAGGATCGAGCGGCGCACGGTGCCCCCGGAGACGACGACGCCGGCGCAGACCAGCGAGTTGAGTGCGTGGCCGACTCGGTCGTGCTCTTCGAACACGAACTTCGCCGGCGGCAGCGGCTCGAGCCAGGTCAGGATCGGCCAGTCCGCGTTGTAGAGGTTGAAAACCGGCTCGACCGAGATCAGGTCCATGTGCGCGTCGTAGTAGGCGTCGAGCGTTCCGACGTCGCGCCAGTAGGCGCGGTCGCGCTCGGTTGTGCCGGGCACGTTGCTCGTCGCGAAGTCCCACACGTGCGCCTCACCGCGCTCGACCAGCAGCGGGATGATGTTTCCGCCGAGGTCGTGGTTCGAGCGCGCATCGTCGGCGTCGATCGTCACCGCCTCGACGAGCAGGTTGGCGCTGAACACGTAGTTGCCCATCGAGGCAAAGACCTGGTCAGGCGCATCGGCGAGCCCGACCGGGTCGGTCGGCTTCTCGCGAAACGCCGTGATGCGCGTCGTCCCGGGCTCGGTCTCGATCACGCCGAACTGGTTTGCCTGCGAGATCGGCACCCGCATGCCGGCGACCGTCACGCCGGCGCCCGACTCGACGTGCTGCTCGATCATCTGCCGCGGGTCCATGCGGTAGATGTGGTCGGCTCCGAACACGCAGATCGTGTCCGGGCGTTCGTCGTAGACGAGGTTCAGGTTCTGGTAGATCGCGTCCGCGGAGCCCGCGAACCAGCGCGGGCCGCGCCGCATCTGCGCCGGCACGGGCGTCACGTAGTTGCCCATCAGCGGCGACAGGTGCCACGTCGTCGCGATGTGGCGGTCGAGGCTGTGGCTCTTGTACTGCGTGAGGACGACGATGCGCCGGAAACCGGCGTTGACGAGGTTCGAGAGCGCGAAGTCGATGAGGCGGTAGTCGCCCCCGAACGGGACGGCGGGCTTCGCCCGGTCGGCCGTGAGCGGAGCGAGCCGCTTGCCCTCTCCGCCCGCGAGCACGACGGAGAAGACACGGGACGAATCCACGGCGCAACCCTAATGGTTGAATCGACAGTCGATGGCGGCGGGAACGATCGTGATCTTGAACGGGGCGCCGCGCGCGGGGAAGTCGAGCATCGCCAACGTGATCCAGGAGACGTTCGCCGGCACGTGGCTGAACCTCGGCGTCGACGTCGCGCGGCAGGCGACGGCGCCTCGCTACCAGCCCGGCATCGGCCTGCGGCCGGGCGAACCGGACCATCCCGCGGCCGCCGTCGTGCCGCTGCTCTACGCCGGGTGGTACGACGGGATCGCGGCGCACAGCCGGGCCGGCTTGAACGTCGTCGCCGACTTCGGGCACCACGACGCCGCGATCCTCGCCGACTGTGCGAGACGACTCCACGGCTTGCCCGCGTACTTCGTCGGCGTGCGCTGCCCGATCGACGTCATCATGGAGCGGCGAAACGCGAGCCCGCCCGGCACGTATGCCGTCGGCTCGTCCGAGGATCCTGTTCCGGCGCCGGTGCAGCGCTGGCAGGACCAGGTGCACGCCCTCGGCGTCTATGACCTCGAAGTGGACACGTCGGTGCTCACTCCCGAGGAGTGCGCCGCCGCGATCCGCGAGCGGCTAACGAGCCCGCCGACGGCTCTTCGAAAGGTGTCTGACACTTTTTGAGGTGTCAGACACCAGTTTGGCCCTCTGTCGCGATCAGGACCACTCGGGTGTCGACAGCGAGCGTGACCGCCTCGCGCAGCTCCGCGCACGCTGCGTCGTCGACCAGTGCGTGCAGCGCCGCCAGCGGCGCCGCGCCCGACTCGCCGATCGCCAGACCGTGGCCGGCGAGCTCGCGCATCGCGGCGGCGGCCTCGTCGTCATCGACCGTGACGGTCCCGCGAATACCGTCGCGCAGGAAGCGCCAGGCGCCGGCCGAGATCTCGGCGCAGTCGAGCCCGGCCATCGTCGAGCCGGGTGTCGGAACAGCTGTCGGCCGCCCGGCCGCGAGCGACGCGGTCAGGCACGCCGCAGTGACGGGCTCGACGCCGATCACGGGCACGCCGGCGCTCGCTCCCCAGCGCGACGCCGCGGCGGCCAGCGAGCCGACGCCGACCGGGACGAGCACGAGGTCGGCGCCGCCCTGCTCCGCCAGCTCGGCGAACAGGGTCGCGTAGCCGTCGATCACCCACCGTGCCGTCTGCGTCTCGCCGACATCGGCAATCTCGAGGCAGCCGTCCTCGGCACCCGCGCGGCGCGCCGCCGCGACGGTGTCTTCATACGCCCCGTCGACGACGACCACCTCCGCGCCCTCGCCGGCAATCGCCTCGCGGCGCGCCGTGACTGAGCGCGCCGGCAGGAAGACGCGGCAGCGCAGGCCGCGCTGAGCGGCGACGCGCGCGACGGCACGGCCGTGATTGCCCGCGCTCGCCGCGATCAGCGTGTGCACGGCCGGCTGCTCTCGCAGCGCCCGCTCGGTCGCCCACGACGCGCCAAGCACCTTGAACGCGGGCAACCCGAGCCGGTCGGATTCGTCCTTCAGCGCGACCGGAGCCGGGCCGGCGAACGGCAGCGGCCGAAGCGGCGTTGGCCGGTAGCCCGCGAGCGATTCGTGGAATGCCCGCGCCTCAGGCGACGGCGGCGGCACGGCGCCAGGAGCAAACGCCTCGTTGATCAACGCCCTCACGCGCAGAACCGCTCCGCAACGGCGACCAGAACGTGAGCCACAGCCTCCGTGTCGGAGATGCTGACCCATTCCTCGGATGCATGGGCACCGTCACCGCTAGGCCCGAACAGGACGCACGGAGTCCCGGCCGCGCCGATGAAGCCCGAGTCGGCCCAGTAGGTTGCGCCGGCGATCGGCGGCTCCGAGCTCAGCACGCCTGCGGCCGCGCCACGGACGAGCCCAACGAAGCTCGACCGCGGATCGACCTCGAACGGCTCGCGCACCAGGAGCGTGCGCGTCGTGGCCTCAGTGACGGGCAGAGATGCGAGTTCACGCTCGACGTCCGCGACGGTCTCCCCGGGCAGCGTGCGCCGCTCGAGCCCGATCACGCAGCGTGCCGGGTAGCTCGACAGCTCCTCGCCGCCGGCAATCGTCGAGGCGTGCAGCGAGGGCCGGCCGAGCAGCGGGTGCGTTCGCGCGCCGAGCCCGCCGTCGAGCTCACTGATCCCGGTGAGGATCGGCCCCGCCTTCGGGGTCGAGGGCTTGCTGAGAGCGGCGACGGATGCTGCGGCGGTCGTCGCGTCGCTGCCGAGCGCCGAGCTCGACGCGACGAGGCGCGAGCTGCGGGAGAGCTCGCCGGTGCCGGTACTGCTCGTCCACGGCGGGTTGCGCCCGGGCGGGCTCGCGCCCGACCGTTCGCTGACGCGCTTTACCTGGTCGGTCAGCCCCAGATGAGCCAGCCGAGCGCGAGCCCGATCCCGAGACCGGCGGTGGCGATTGATGCGCCCGTGATCAGCAGGGACATGTCGTCTCGGTGCGGGGGTTCCGGCGCATAGGTGGCGGTGTGCAACGGCCGCCGTCGCGGGCTTCGCCGGCGAGGCGGCACGATGACGCGCTCGGACGGCTCGGCGAGCGGCTCGTGCGGAAAGCCCCACGGATCATGGCCCGGCAGCAGGTTGATCGTCGCATTGCGAACCTTCTCCGCGTCGGCGTCGAAGTCGAGCAGGATCCGCGCAGCGACGCCCTCGTTTTCGCGCACCAACCCAAGCAGAATGTGTTCGGTGCCGATGTAGTTATGGCCGAGTGACAGCGCCTCGCGGAGTGACAGTTCGAGCACCTTCTTCGCGCGCGGCGTGAACGGGATCTGGCCGGTCGTCACTTCGTCGCCCTGCCCAACGATCCGGTCGACCTGCGCCCGCACTTCTTCGACGGTGACGTCTATGGAATCGAGAACCCGCGCCGCAAGGCCCTCCTCCTCGCGCAGCAAGCCGAGCAGCAAATGCTCGGTGCCGATGTAGTTGTGCTTCAGCGCGCGGGCCTCGTCCTGGGCGAGGACGACGACCTGTCTCGCTCTCTCGGTGAAGCGCTCGAAGATCCTTCCAGCCTAGTAAACGGCTATTCGGCTTCGGTATTCACGGGCTCGGCTTCGTCCGCGCGATGCGCAAGATGGAACGCGAGATACAGAAGCCCCACCACCAGGCCGCAGATGACCATGTGCGTCTGATCGGCAACGGCGTGCGGCGGATCGACCCCCACCTGGGGTACCCCAGTCGAACCGATCGGGCAGGCTGGGCGAATGGCGAGTCGAGACCACCCCCGTCAAGGAGACCGATCGATGAGCCGCTGGACCAAGGCGCTGACCCGCGCCGAGTGGATTCGCCTCTCCGGCTTCGCCGGCGCCGTCCTGCTCCTGCACGTCGTCGGGTGGGGGCTGTTCCTCTACTACGCGCGTCACAACCCCGCGCTCGCCGGGCTGGGCTCGCTCGCCTACACCTTCGGTCTACGGCACGCGTTCGACGCGGACCACATTGCCGCGATTGACAACACGACACGCAAGCTGCTGCAGGACGGCAAGCGGTCGATGGGCGTCGGCTTCTTCTTCTCGCTCGGGCACTCGTCGATCGTCTTCGCGCTCGCGACCGGGCTCGCCGTCGCCGCCAAGACGGTCAACTCCGCGATTCCCGGGTTCCAGAACGTCGGCGGGTACATCGGCGCGTCCGTCTCCGGCACGTTCCTGATCCTGATCGGCGTGCTCAACCTCCTCGTCCTCCTCGACGTGCTGGGCGTCTTCCGGCAGATGAAGCGCGGCGTCTACAACGAGCAGAAGCTCGAGGAAGCGCTCCAGAACCAGGGCCTGATGAGCCGGTTCTTCCTCAGGCGCGTCGGCGACCGGATCGACGCCAGCTGGAAGATGTATCCGCTCGGCGCGCTGTTCGGGCT
>JBKPRG010000028.1:0-10116 GCA_046765815.1 Actinomycetota bacterium | reverse complement strand
GAGCCTCATCGATCCGGCCTGGAGGACGATCCCTCCTATCAAGTCGGGGTCAACCTTGCGGGTCGCCTGCACCTTGCGGCCGGAGGCGCTCTCGATGCGGCCGAGAATGCGGCCGAATTCCGTGTCGGTGAGCTCGGTCGCGGTCGTCAGCTCGACGTCGAGGATCTGCTTCTCGCGCGCGACGAGCGTGTCGAGCTCCTCGGCGATCTCGATCAGCTCACCCGCGCGTCCCTTCTCGGCGATCAGGCGTAGGAAGTTGACGACCTCCTCGTCCGCGCCGGCGGCGATCTCGGCGAGCACGTCGCCCTTCGTCGTCGACTCGATCTCGGGGTTCGAGAGCAGGGAACGCAGCTGGTCGACGGATTCCACGGCCTCGCGCAGCTGCTGTATCTGAGCGTGGACGAGGTCGAGCCGATCCTTGTCCTGCGCTGCTTCGAACAGCGCGCGCGCGTAGATGCGGTGCGCGACGGCTACGACCGGCTCCCTTCGAGCGCCGAGAAGTCGATCTCGGCGAGGGCCTCGTCGATCAGCCGCTGCTGATCGGCGTCGGTGAGTGACTTGCGCGTGATCTTCTCGGCGGCTGCGAGGCTCAGCTTGCCGACCTCGTTGCGAATCTGGCCGAGAGCCTGGTGGGTCGCCTGCTCGATCTGGCGACGTGTCTCCTCGAGCCGCCGCTGGCGATCCTCCTCGGTCTCCTCGCGTACCCGCTCGCGCTGCGCGTCGGCGACGCGGCGTGCCTCGCCGAGGATCTCCTCGGCATCCGACTTCGCCTGGCCGATCAGCTGTCGATGCTGCTCGAGCAGGTTGCGCGCTTCCGCGCGGGCGTGGTCGGCCTCGTCGAGCGCGTTCTGGATTCGCTCGCGCCGGTCGTCGATCATCTTCTGGATCGGGCCGAACGCGTACTTCCGCAGCACGTAGAACGTGATCAGGAAGCAGACGATCGTCCAGATCATCAGCCCCGGCGTGACCTGGATGAGTGGGTTCGACGCGAGCATCCGGCTAGACCAGGACGTACGCGAGGATCGAGCCGAGCAGGCCGTAGAACACGACCGCCTCGGTCAGCGCGAAGCCCAGCCACTGGATGCCCTGCAGCTCGCCGCGCAGCTCGGGCTGACGGGCCACGGACTGGATCATCGAGCCGAAGATGTTGCCGATGCCGACGCCGGCGCCGAGAGCGCCGAGACCGACGCCGAGCGCGAGGCCGATGGCCTTGCCGGCGTGCGTGATCGGCGAGTCGGATGCGGCGCTCGCAAGCAGGTTGAGCATTGAGTTCCTCCTAGTGCTCCGGCTCGATCGCCGAGCCGATGTAGATGGCGGACAGGGCAGCGAAGATGAACGCCTGGATGCCGACGACGATCACGACCTCGAAGAGATAGAAGGCGGTCGCGACGGGGATGACGACGACGGCGAGGATCACGGACTCGAGGATGAACATCAGCCCGATGAACGTGAGGATCAGGATGTGTCCCGCGAGCATGTTCGCGAAGAGACGGACGCTGAGCGAGATCAGCCGCATGAACTGGCCGAGCACCTCGAGCGGCACGATCAGCGCGAGCAGCGCGGGTGGCGCCTCGGGGATCCAACTCTTGAAGTAGCGCACCGGCCCGTTCCAGCGCACGCCCTCCACGTGCGTGAAGACGAACGTGAGCAGCGCGAGCGCGAGCGTCACCGAGAGTGAGCTCGTCGCGGCGTAGATGCCCCACGTCGGGACGCCGTGCCATGTCTCGCCGGTGAGGGGCAGCGGGATGAAGCCGAGGAAGTTGACGACGAAGATGAAGAGCATCAGCGTCGCGACGTACGGGAACCAGAGCCCGATCGCCTTGTGCGGCAGCCCCTGCTCGGCGACCTGCGTCTGGGCGATCTCGTAGACCATCTCGCCGAAGGTCTCCCGGCGCCCGGGCTTCTGCGAGAAGCGGACGCGCATGAAGACGATCCCGAAGACGATCGTGAGCGCCGTGCCGAGCATCAGGTACGCGACGGCCTTGGTAATCGAGAGGTTCAGCGGGCCGAGGTGGATCGGCACCCACTCGTGCTGCTCGAATTCCTTCGTCGGGTCGAACTCGCCCCGGGCGAAGGCGTTCGCCGGGAGCAGGAGCGCGAACGTGCTGAGCGTGAGGAGCGCGCGCCTCACTGCTGTGCCGCCTTCCCGGCAACCGGGCCGGTGTAGTAGGCGACGAGCTGCAGGCCGAGCGCTGCGGAATAGCCCGCGGCATAGGTCAATGCGGCGGCCAGCCCGAGCCATTTGTCGGACACGGCGACGGCGAAGACGACCACCATCACGGCAATCGCGCGAAAAAGCATCCCGAATGCGACCACGCCTGCGGCGGCGAGGTTACCCGTCCGCCCCTGCAGGCGCGTCAGTACCCAGCCGAGCGCCTCGGAGCCGAACCACAGCACCGCGCCGAGCGCCCACCCGGTGACGCGCCAGCCCGCGAGCAGAAAGATCGGCAGGGCGACCACGACGACGACCGCGCCTGCCGCGGCGGGGAGCAGCGCAGGTGGCGCGACGCGTGGCTGTGTCCAGGTTGGCATCAGACGTTGCGGTACTTGATCACGGTGACGGCGACTCCGACGGGGATACCGACAACTGCGCCCAGGGCGAGGCCGAGCCCGAGTTTCCCGACCGCCCAGCCGATCAGCGTCCCCGCGACGACGCACGCCGCGGTGAACCCGATGAGCACGCTGCCGGCGCCGGCGAGGGAGAACGCGGGGCGCTGTGGCTCCACCGCCGGGGAGCATACCTTGTGACACGAGTTTTCGCTGAACCAAGCGGAGGTACGGTTCCTTTGTGACGTTGCCGGACGCGGTCGTGATCGGGGCGGGCCACAACGGGCTGGTGGCCGCCAACGTGCTCGCGGACGCGGGCTGGTCGGTCGTCGTGCACGAGGCGGAGCCCGAGCCGGGCGGCGCCGTTGCGTCCGGCGAGCTGCTCGAGCCGGGCTTCGTCTCCGACCGCTACAGCTCGTTCTACCCGCTCGGGGCCGCGTCGCCGGTCTTTCGTACGCTCGGGCTCGAGATCCCGTGGCGGCACGGGCCGCTCGTGCTCGCGCATCCGTCGGGGGACGGCTCGTGCGCGGTCCTCGAGCGCGGCCCGGCCACGGAGCTGTGGGAGCGAATCGAGTCGGCGCTGCTCGAGGCGATGACGACGCCGTTCCCGCAGCTGCGCGCTGCGCCGAGGCTCACGCTCGCGCCGCCGCTCCTGCGCCTTCCTGCGGACGAGCTCGAACGGCGGATCGTGATCGGGAACGCGCTGCACACGGACGCGCCGCCCCATTCGCTGCTCGGGCGGGCGTTCGGCGCGATTCTCACCGGCTTGGGCCGCCGCTACGGCTACCCGTGCGTCGCGGGTGGGGCAGCCATCGTCACGAAACTGCTCCTTGAGCGGGCCGTCGCCCGAGGCGTCGAAATCCGGTGCGACGAGCGGGTGGAGCGCATCCCGTCCGCCCGCCGCGCGGTGATCGCCGCGATCGACGGCTGGTCGTTGGGACGCCTGCTCGGGCGCGAGTGGCGGATGCCGCCGGACCCGGCGACGGTGAAGGTCGACTGGACGCTGGACGGCCCTCTCCCGTGGACCGCCGAGCCCGCGCGCCGCTCGCCGGTCGTGCACCTCGGCGGCCCGGGCGCGTTCGCGATCCTCGGTCAGTACTCCATGGTCGACCCGACACGGGCTCCTGCGGGCAAGGAGGTCGCGTGGTCGTACTCGCACCAGCTGGACGCCGACGGCATCGAGGCGGCGGTCGAGCGGCTGGCGCCGGGATTCCGCTCACTGATCCGCGAGCGCCGCGTCGAGCACGTGCCGCCCGGCCGGCTCAACGGCGGCACAGCCCGGCGGCTCCGCCTGCGCGGCCCCGAGGTCGCGCACCGCGTGTTCCTTGGCTCGATGTCGGCTCATCCGGGCGGCGGCGTGCACGGGGCGCCCGGGTGGATCGCGGCTCAGGCGACCTTGCGGACGCGGTAGCAAAGCCGCGCGAACTGCCCGTCGCGCGCGACCTCGACGAGCTCGAGCTGCTGAGCGCTGAGGCGCCGGGGCAGAAGCGGTGCCCCGCCGCCGAGCGTGACGGGCGCGATCCCGACGAGAATCTCGTCGAGCAGCCGACGGTCGGCGAACTGCCCGACGAGGTCGCCGCCGCCGACGAGCCAGAGGTTCCGCCCCGCGGCAGCCTTCGACATCGCCTCGTGGACCGGCTCGACATCGCCCTGCACGAAGACGATCGGCGCGCCCGGTATTGCCGGCAGCGTCCGATGCGTGAAGACCCAGCAGGGCGTGTCCCCGTACATGCCGTCCCACCTGTCGGGCTCGTCGAGCAGGCGTTCATGATCGAGCACCCATTCGTAGGTGGTCGCGCCCATCGCCATCGCGCCCACCAGAGCGAAGAACGCCGAGAACTCGTCCTCGCCTGCTTCGCGATTGCGTTCGACGGTGAAGAGCCAGTCGAGGGAGTTCGCGTCGTCCGCGATGAAGCCGTCGAGCGTGGCGGCCGTGTAGTACTGCGTCGTCACGCCGCGCGCGATGCCTGCTCGCGCCGTCGCGCGCGCGGGCTTGCCAGCCTTACGATCTCGAGCAGGTAGACGACGTAGAGCGAGAACGCGAACGCGAGCAGGCCGGCGCCGAGGTCGAGCCCGAGGTTCGTCAGGTTCCAGTCGCCGCGGTGGTGCGGCGGCGCGAACCGCGTCGCGAGCGCCGCCAGCGCGAGCGTCCCGCACCACGCCCAGAGGTAGATCACGGCGCGCGGCTCCGAGAAGCCGATGCGCATGAAGCGGTGGTGCAGGTGGCGTGCGTCCGCGACATAGATCGGCTGCCCACTGCGCAGCCGCTTCGCGACCACGAACGACGTGTCGAGCACGGGCACGGCGAGGACGAGCAGCGGCAGCAGGAGCGTGGCCAACGCGGCCGTTTTCAGGAGCCCCTGAACCGAGACCGCGGCCAGGGTGTAGCCGAGCAGAAGCGCGCCCGAGTCGCCCATGAAGATGCGCGCCGGATAGAAGTTGTGGCGCAGGAAGCCGACGCAGGCGCCGCACACGATCGCCGCGAGCACCGCGGCGCCGATGCGGCCGAGAGAGAGCTCGATCACCGAGAACGTCGCGCCCGAGATGGCGCAGACGCCTGCAGCGAGCCCGTCGAGCCCGTCGAGGAAGTTGACCATGTTCATGACGGCGACGATCCCGATCACCGTCAGCGGCACGCCGATCCACGACGGCACCTGGTGCACGCCGATCACCGGGAACGTGAAGCGCTGCACCCACACGCCGAAGCCGGCGGGGATGGACGCGACGAGCACCTGTCCGCCGAGCTTCTGCCACCACGTGAGGCCGCGGAAGTCGTCGATGGCGCCGATCGTGGTCGCGACGCCGGCGCCGATGAGCACGCCGTGCAGCTCTCCGCCGAGCGGCAGGAACGCGAGCGACGGCACGAAGATGCCGAGGAACAGCGCGAGGCCGCCGAGGCGCGGGATCTCGTGCCGGGCCCGCGCGCCCTCAACCGGGCGGTCGACAAGCCGCAGGTACCGCGCCGCGCGACCAACGGCCGGCGTCAGGACAAGCACGATCGCGAGCGCCGCCAGCGCGCCCCAGAGCACTTCGAGGTGGTCGGTGAACTCGTTCCAGACCATCAGCCGTTACTTCGTTCCGTAGAGGCGGTCTCCCGCGTCACCAAGGCCCGGCACGATGTAGCCGCGCTCGTTCAAGGCGCGGTCGATCGACGCGACGACGATCTGGACGTCGGGGTGCTGGGACTGGATGTTCTCGATCCCCTCCGGCGCGGCGATGATCGAGATCAGGCGCACGCTCGAGGCGCCCGCATCCTTCACGAGCCTCACCGCGTGCGCGGTCGAGTTGCCGGTCGCGAGCATCGGGTCGAGCAGTATGACGTCGCGCTCCGCGACGTCTTGCGGCAGCTTCACGTAGTACTCGACCGGCTGCAGCGTCTCCTCGTTGCGATAGAGGCCGATGAAGCCGACGCGCGCGCCCGAGATGAGCGTCAGAACGCCGTCCAGCATGCCGAGGCCTGCGCGCAGGATCGGGCAAACCGCGACCTTCTTCCCTTGGATGCGCGGCGCGGGCGTCACCTCGAGGGGCGTCTCGATGTCGACGTCCTCGGTCGGCAGGTCCTTCGTCGCCTCGTAAGTGAGCAGCAGCGTCACCTCCTCGACGAGCTTGCGGAAGTGAACGGTCGGCGTGTCCTTGTCGCGTAGGTACGACAGCTTGTGCTGGATCAGCGGGTGCCGAACTTCGGTGACGCTCACGCGTCGTAGCTCGTGTACCCGCGGAACCCCGGGTAAAGCGGCCGCTTCCCGCAGAGGGCGTCGGCACGCGAGCGGAGTGCCGGGATGTTGGCCTCCGGCTGCAACGCATCGGCGATGATCCGGCCCGTCTCGCGGAAGTCGTCCTCGTCGAAGCCGCGCATCGTCATCGCCGGCGTTCCCAGCCGGACGCCGGACGTCACGAACGGCGAGCGCTCATCGAACGGGACGGTGTTCCGATTGGCGGTGATCGACACCTCGGCCAGCCGTTCCTCTGCTGCCTTCCCCGTCCAGTCGGAGTCGCGTAGGTCGATCAGCAAGAGGTGCGTGTCGGTGCCGCCGGTCACGAGGCCGAGCCCGCCTTCGACGAGCGCCTCCCCGAGGGCGTCCGCGTTCGCGCGAACCTGGCCCTGGTAGTCGCGGAACGCGTCGGTCATCGCGATCCGGAAGCAGGCAGCCTTCGCGGCGATCGTGTGCTCGAGCGGTCCTCCTTGCATCCCCGGCATGACCGCGCTGTCGAGCTTCTTCGCATGCTCCTCACGACAAAGGATGAAGCCGGCGCGCGGCCCGGCGAGCGTCTTGTGGGTCGTCGAGGTGACGAAGTCGCAGTGCTCGACGGGATTCGGGTGGAGGCCGGCGGCGACCAGACCGGCGAAATGAGCCATGTCGCAGAGCAGGAACGCCCCGACCTCGTCGGCGATCTCGCGGAACTTGTCCGCCTCGACCGTTCGCGGGTACGCCGAGCCGCCGCAGACAATGATCTTCGGCCGCTGCTCCGTCGCGAGCCGCAGCACGTCGTCGTAGTCGACCATCATCGTCTCGCGCGAGACGCCGTAGTGAACGACGTTGTACAGACGGCCCGAGAAGTTGACCTTGTGTCCGTGCGTCAGGTGGCCGCCCTGGTCGAGCCGAAGCGCCATCATCGTGTCGCCCGGGTCGAGGAACGCGAAGTAGACGGCCATGTTCGTCTGCGCGCCGGCGTGTGGTTGGACATTGGCGTGCTCGGCTCCGAACAGCTCCTTGGCGCGATCGATCGCGAGCTGCTCGATCTCGTCGACGACCTCGCAGCCGCCGTAGTAACGCCTCCCCGGGTACCCCTCGGCGTACTTGTTCGTCGGCACCGAGCCGACGGCCTCGAGCACGCTCGGCCAGGTGAAGTTCTCGGACGCGATCAGCTCGATCTGACCGCGCTGCCGGTCGGCCTCCCGGCCGAGCAGCTCCGCGATCTCGGGGTCGATGTCGGCGAGGCCGGCAGTTTTCAGGGTCTCGAATGTCTGCTGTGCAAGGGCCATGGCTTGATGCTACTCCGCTACCCGGTTGAGCAGAGCCAACGCCTCTTTTGTTGCGATGGCACCCTCCCTCACGACCCGCGGCTCACGCCCGGTCAGGTCGAGCACCGTCGACGGAGTCCCCGGGAGAGGGCCGGCATCGAGGCTGGCACACGCTTCGCGGATCTGCTCCGGGACATCGGCCAGCTCTCGAGGATCGGCTCCGCCCGGGTCGTTCGCACTTGTGGCGGCGACGGCGCCTACGGCTGCCACGACCTGGCGGGCGATGTCGGGCAGCCTTGGCACGCGGACACCGATCGCCTCGGGGTGCTCGCCCGCGAGCCAGGGGTACCGCCGCTCGGGATTTGGCAGGACGAGTGTGAACGGGCCCGGCAGCAACGCCCGCAGCGGCGCCTCGTCAAGCTCGGGGATCGTCTCCAGAAGCTGCTCGACGCTGGCCGCGAGCAGGGCGGTGGGCTGCTCGGCGCTGCGGCCCTTGAGCTCGTAGAGCGCGGCGACCGCAGCCTCACTCGGGCGCGAGACGAGGCCGTACACGGTGTCGGTGGGCAGCAGCACGGGCCGCCCGGCGTACAGCTCGGCGATCAGCCGCTCCATCGACCCTCCACGATCCGCTCGCGGCCGGCGAGGTCGGTGCGCACGGCGACGTCGGCGTACCCCAGCCGTTGCAGTTCTGTGACGATGGCTGCCACCCGCTCGGCGTGCACCTCGAGCACGAGCCAACCGCACCGGCCGGCCGCCTGCTCCGCGAGCCGCTCGGTCTGACCCTCGTCGATCAGGGCAGCGCGCGGCTCCCAGTCGCGCACCTCGGGCTCGAGCGCGTCGATCTCGTCGGGCAGGACATACGGCGGGTTGGAGACGACCAGGTCGAACCGGCCGTTCACGCCGTCCAGCAGGTCTGTTTCAGCGAACGTCACGTCGAGCGCATTCGCTGCAGCGTTCTCGCGGGCGAGCGCAAGCGCTTCCGCAGACGCGTCCGTCGCGGTCACGTCCGCGTCGGGCCGCTCCTGCTTGAGCGCGAGGGCCACGGCGCCCGTGCCGGTCCCCACGTCGGCGACCCGCGGCCCTGCCACCCCGTCGAGCAGCTCGAGGCAGCGCTCGACAACGATCTCCGTTTCCGGCCGTGGCACGAGTGCGCGGACGTCGGTCTTCAGCGTCAGCCGCCTGAAGTCCCAGTCGCCGAGCACGTACGCGAGCGGCTCGCGGCGGCCGCGGCGCTGCACCAGTTCGCGCGCCGTTGCTCGCTCGTCGGGGGTCAGCGGCCGGTCGTGCTGGGTGTAGAGCTCGATTCGCGACAGCCCGAGCGCACGCGACAGAAGCCGCTCGGCGTCGAGCCGAGCGCTTTCGACACCGCGGTCCGCGAGGAAGTCCGTCGCCCCCGCGAGCACCTCGCGCAGCGTCACCGCTCGAGCGCGCGGCGGCGCTCGTCGGCGGTGAGCGCATCGGTGAACTCGTCGAGCGAGCCGGACAGCACCTGCTCGAGCGCCACGTTCAGCTTCACGCGGTGGTCGGTGACTCGGCTCTGGGGGAAGTTGTACGTGCGGATCTTCTCGGCGCGCGCGCCGGTGCCCACCTGTGCGCTGCGCGCCGCGGCCTGCTCCGCGGCCTGCCGCTCGCGCTCCGCCTCGTAAATGCGGGCGCGCAGCACGCGCATCGCCTTCTCGCGGTTTTGGAGCTGCGAGCGCTCGTCCTGCATCGCGACGACGATCCCCGTCGGCAGGTGCGTGATGCGCACGGCGGAGTCCGTGGTGTTCACCGACTGCCCGCCCGGGCCGGACGAGCGGTAGACGTCCACCTTCAGATCGTTGTCGTCGATCTGGACGTCGACGTCCTCCGCCTCGGGCATGACTGCAACCGTCGCAGTCGAGGTGTGGATGCGCCCCTGCGACTCGGTCTCCGGCACACGTTGGACACGATGGGTGCCACCCTCGAACTTGAAGACGGAGTAGGCACCGTCGCCCTTGATCGCGAACGTCCCTTCCTTGAGACCGCCGGTGTCGCTCGGCGAGGCCTCGATCTCCTCCCAGGCGAACCCTCGCCGCTCCGCGTAGCGCTGGAGGATCTTTGCGAGGTCACCGGCCCAGAGCTTGCCCTCCTCTCCGCCTTCACCGCCGCGGATCTCGACGATCACGTCCTTCTCGTCGGCGGGGTCACGCTCGGCGAGGGCGAGCTTCAGCTCCTCTTCGAGCCGCCCGACATCGGACTCGTAGTCGGGGACCATCTCGCCGAGCTCGGCGTCGCCTCGCGCGGCCTCGAGGTCGGCGCGTGCCTGCTTCCACTCCTGCGCGAGCTTCCACGGGCCTTCGAGCTCCTTCAGCCGCCGCCCGACCTCGGCCGCCTCGCGGTGATCGTTGTAGACGGCAGGGTCGGACATCCGCTCCTGCGCGTCGGCGTAGGTGCGGTCGAGCTCGGTGACGAGATCGTCGAGTGCGGCCATCGCCGCGAGGGTAGCTAGGCGAGGACGGCGTCGAGGGTCACGTCGGGGACGCCCGTGAGTGCTGCCGAGACGGGGCAGTTCTTCACCGCGTCCTGCGCGGCCGCCTCGAACGCCTCGGCTCCCATGCCCGGCACCGTCCCGCGAACAGTGAGCA